>NZ_JAKPBV010000012.1:0-416522 GCF_022662515.1 Lysobacter sp. M15
CTGCGAACCGTTGATCGCATCGGTCGAGCTGCCGGAAATCCGACCGGCCGCCACGTTGGTGATGGTCCGTTCGGCGCCTACGCTGCCGACGCTGATGGTGCTGGTCGGGTTGATGCCGGCGAAGTTGTAGGTGGTGCCGCCAATGATCGTGCTGGGCGTCGCTACCGCGGTATCGGTCACCGAACCCGAACCCAACGCCACGTCGCCGGCGTTGTTGGCCACCGCGGTATCGCCGAAGGCGACCGCGCCCGCGGCCAACGCACTGCTGGTGCTGCCGATCGCCACGCTGCCCTGTCCAATCACCGTGTTCTGGTAGCCGATGCCGACCGCGCCCTGCGCCGCAATGCCCGGCGTGCTCACCGCCTGCCCGCCGCCGCCGACCATATTGGTGTTGCCCATCGCCACCGAACCATTGCCGGTGGCGGTGTTGTCCAGGCCCGACGCAATCGCGCCGTTGCCAGTGGCGGTGTTGGGATCGCCGATGGCCACGGCGCCGTCGCCGTTGGCAACGTTGCCCGAGCCGATGGAGACTGCACGACCACCGGTGGCGACGGAGCCACGGCCGATGGCGACTGCCTCGTCGGCGTCGGCGACGGCATCCGTGCCTATCGCGATGCTGCTCTCACCCGTGGCATTGGCGTGCAGGCCCACAGCTGTGGACGCTATCCCGCCTGCGGTGGCCTGGTAACCCGCTCCGAATGCGAACGTGGCGCTAGCGTTGGTGCCCCCGCCAATGGCGGTGGCCGTGGTGGTGCTTGCATTGGCGCCGTTGCCGTACGCCGTCGCCCAATCACCGATGGCTGTCGCACCCTCGCCGACCGCGGTCCCATAAGAACCTGTCGCGCTGGAATTGCGCCCGATCGCAATGCCGTAGATCCCCGCGGCTCCGGAGTCCGTGCCTATCGCGATGCTGCTCTCACCCGTGGCATTGGCGTGCAGGCCCACGGCCGTGGACGAAACCCCGCCGGCAGTGGCCTGAAAACCCGCTCCCAATGCGAACGTGGCTGTGGCGTTTGTGCCTGCGCCAATGGCGGTGGCCGTGGTGGTACCCGCATTGGCGTTGTTGCCATAAGCCGTCGCCCAATCGCCGATAGCTGTGGCGCCCTCACCAACCGCAGTCCCATAAGACCCTGTGGCGGTGGCATTGCTCCCAATCGCAATGGCGAAAGGCGCCGTCGCGCCGTCGTTGAGATAGTTGGCCTGCTGCGCGCCACCATCGTTCACGCTGAAGTAGTGAACGGGCGTGCTGGCCGCGATGGCCGCGATGGCCTGGTTGGTGGCGAACAACTGCGAACCGTTGATCGCATCGGTCGAGCTGCCGGAAATCCGACCGGCCGCCACGTTGGTGATGGTCCGTTCGGCGCCTACGCTGCCGACGCTGATGGTGCTGGTCGGGTTGATGCCGGCGAAGTTGTAGGTGGTGCCGCCAATGATCGTGCTGGGCGTCGCTACCGCGGTATCGGTCACCGAACCCGAACCCAACGCCACGTCGCCGGCGTTGTTGGCCACCGCGGTATCGCCGAAGGCGACCGCGCCCGCGGCCAACGCACTGCTGGTGCTGCCGATCGCCACGCTGCCCTGTCCAATCACCGTGTTCTGGTAGCCGATGCCGACCGCGCCCTGCGCCGCAATGCCCGGCGTGCTCACCGCCTGCCCGCCGCCGCCGACCATATTGGTGTTGCCCATCGCCACCGAACCATTGCCGGTGGCGGTGTTGTCCAGGCCCGACGCGATAGCGCCGTTGCCGGTGGCGGTATTGGGATCGCCGATGGCGACCGCGCCGTCGCCGTTGGCGACGTTGCCTGAACCGATGGAGACCGCCCGGCCACCGGTGGCGGTGGCATTGGTGCCGATCGCCACCGCTTCGGCCGAGTCTGCGACAGCATTGGCGCCCACTGCGATTGCGTTATCAGCCGCCGCATTGGACTGGATTCCCAATGCAAGTGCATTGATGCCGGTCGCCCGGCTCGCCGTTCCTGCCGCAATGGCGTTGGCTTGCGATGAGGTCACATCCGTGCCGATGGCGATGGCACCCGCCGCAGTGGCGCCCGCCCCTGCAAGCGTGCGCGCGCCAAGATTGATGGAGTTGATCTCCGACGCGATCGATTGGAAGCCGATGGCGATGGCGTTGCGGCCGCCTGCGTTGGCGCTACTGCCCTGCGCAACAGCATCCAGTGCGGAAGCTCTCGCCAGGGTACCGATGGCGATCGCGTTGCCCACGCTGGCATTCGCGTTCACGCCGATCGACGTGGTTGCGTCGGCCGCGACGCCGATGCCTGCGTTGGTGCCGATGGCGATATTGTCGTCGCCGCTGACCAGGCTGCCGGCCGCAGCGTCCAGGGTGCCATCGTAGGTTACCGTGCCATCGCCTGTGCCGAAGGCGACGTTGCGCGTGCCGGTGACGCCCGAACCCGCGCCGCGCATCACACTGGCAATGCCGCCGCCGATGGCGGTGTTCTGCGCGCCGGTGACCAGCGCCCCGGAGGCAATACCCAATGCGATCGAACCCGCATTGCCGGCCGTCGAGCCCGCACCGGCACCCTGGCCGACCGCAACGGTGCTTGTACCCATGGCGAGCGCTTGCGCGCCGAGCGCAAGTGAACTGTTTCCTACCGCCCGGGCGGCGTTTCCGACGGCGGTGGCTGCGTCGCTGGTTGCCTCTGCCTCATTGCCTATCGCAACGCTACGCACCGCGGTTGCCTGGGATAAAAAGCCTCCGGCGAATGCGAAGTTTCCCCCTGCTACGGAGTTGACGCCGACTGCGGTGGAGTTCCCTCCCGCAGCCCTGGAGGCGGTGCCCAACGCACTGGCGCCAGCTCCGGTGGCCTGGGCGTTAACTCCCAGCGCGACCGTATTGATATTGTTTGAGACCGCGCTGCCGCCTATCGCGATTGCACCGCCCGTGCCTGAGGCTGCCGCATTCAAGCCGATCGCCACCGAGTATTGCGTCGACGAGACGGATTGACCGCCAATGGCGATGGCATCGGCGCCCGATGCAAGAGCGCCACTGGTGGCATTGCCACCGAGTGCCACCGAACCGACGCCAGTGGCCCGCGTGGCTGTTGCTGGGCCGACGCCGCCTCCACCGATTGCTGTCGCATAGTTGACAGCGGCATTAGCTTGCGAGCCCACGGCAACGCCTCTAAGTCCACCTGCTGTCGACTGCACACCGACAGCGACAGCTCCCGCGCCGCCGGAGTTGACATCCGTACCGATCGCAATCGCCGACTCTCCGGACGCTCCGGTCCCACTGGTGCGCGCACCCACATAAATGGAGTTGACGCCTGAGCCAAGGGCCTGGTAACCGAGAGTCGTGGCATTCAGCCCCGAACTGACGGCCCTAAAACCTATAGCAGTGGCTCCGCCGGCAGTCGCCTGGGACTGAAAACCCACGCACGTCGCGCTGCCGCTGTAGTAGTTGTACGGCGCGGCAGTACAGTCCACCGACTGCGCCTGCGCCGACCCGGCCCATCCCATCCCGCCCATCGCCAGCAGCGAGGCCATGATGGCGACGGACAACGTTCCCGGCGCGCACGATGCCTTCTGCCCGCCTCTGGATACCTTGCCGCGAGGCGCTGCCAACTCGGAGGCGACCACCAACTGGTTGAGCGACCGGCTCCATACCACACTGTAGATCCTGTTCATTACTGCTCCCTGGTTGCAAGCGAGTGCGGTGGTCCGCAGGCCAAGACGACGCTGCGTTGCTTAAGAATTCTTTAGAGAGAAACTTCGTTGACGACCATGACGATGTGCGTGCACATCTGCGGTCGACCGGTGTCATGGTTGTGCATGGCAACGCGTAGCTTCGCGCTCGCATTCGGCACCGCGCATCGGCCATCCGCCCGCGAACCCACGCTCTGGAGCAGTCGTCGATGGCTTGCGCTGGTGCCGCGCGCTTCGGACGCCCTCGTAGGCCATGTCAATCCACTTCCAAGCCGCTGCACCGGCCGTGCCCGGCGCGCTTCAAGCTCGTGATCCATGGCAACGGGTTTCGGCCGCGCGATGCGCTCGACGGCACAATCGCGACCATTGACAGTGACCGCATCCGCTCCGGGCGCCGGCAGATCTCCGGCACCGAAGAAATTCTTTATCTCCATCATTCCCCTTGCCGGCTTCCGTATCCGTTATCGGGCTTGAAGCCTTCCGTGCATTTCTATCCGTTAGGAAATGGAATTACTGTGATTCGAATTGCAATTCGTGCTTTGGAAATTTTTAGAACTTTCTACTTGCAACTGTTGCAACAGTTGGATGCAAACCAGAAAACCACCAGGGCGCACTTCACTGTCTGGATGACGAGAGAATGCGTGAGTTTTGGTGAGTATTGTTGGCAGGAAGCTTCAATGGGCACTGCGACGGCGAGGCTCATTGATGGGTGGCTTTCGTCACAAGCCCTGGCCCGATGAGAGGAACCTCAAGCCGACGCCAGGCTCGGTGGCGATCCAGCGCGGTGCGGCCGCATCGTCGCCCAGCTTCTGACGCAACTTGCCGACCAGGATGCGCAGATAGTGGGTGTCCTCCTGGTGGGTCGGTCCCCAGAGTTCGCGCAGCAGCTGCGGCTGGGTTACCACGCGGCCGGCGTGCTGGACCAGGAACGCGAGCAGTGCGTACTCCTTGCGCGACAGCGCCAGCGGCTCGCCGGCAAGACGAACCTCGCGCCGCGCCAGGTCGACATGGAGCCGGCCGTCGTCGAAGACCGGCGATGCTTCGCCCGCCGCCGCGTGCCAGCGCAGCAGGACGCGAATGCGTGCCATGAGCTCCTGTACGCCGAACGGCTTGGTGACGTAGTCGTTGGCGCCGGCATCGAGCGCTCCGACCTTGTCGGACTCGTTCGAGCGCACGGTCAGCACCAGCACCGGCACCTGCGACCACGCCCGGATGTCGCGCAGCACGATCAGTCCGTCGCGATCCGGCAGCCCCATGTCCAGGACAACCAGATCCGCGCCGCGCACGGCGAGTGCATCCAGGCCCGCCTGCGCGGTGTCCGCGAGCTCGACTGCGAAGCCCTGCGCGCGCAGGCTGATCTCGAGGAACTTGCGGATCTGCGGCTCGTCGTCGATCACCAGCACACGGGCAGGTGGCGCGGAGGCGAAGCTGGGCTGCATGACTTCGCTCATGACGATGCCGGCGGCACGTTGAGCGGCAAAGTGATGCGCAGGGTGGTACCGCGGCCGTCCATGCCTGGTAATGCTTCGACTTCGCCGCCGTGCGCGCCAACCATGCCGCGACAGATCGCAAGGCCCAGGCCGGTGCCCTGCTGGCCACGATCGCCCCGCTCCACGCTATAGAACATGTCGAAGATGCGCTTGCGTTCCTCCTCGGGAATGCCGGGTCCGCGGTCGCTCACCTCGATCTGCAAATGATCACCGACACGCCGTGCGTCGATGGCAACCGGCTCGTCTGCCGGCGAGAACTTCGCCGCGTTCTCGATCACGTTGAACAGCGCCTGTTCCATCAGCGCGGGGTGGACCCAGACCGGACCAAGCGCCGGGTCGACCCGGACCATGAACTGCGTGGTGGGCTGGTAACGATGCATGCGCCCGACAGCCGAACCGATCAGCTCATCGACACCGATCCAGTCGCGGTGCAGCGTCAACGTGCCATGCCCCAGCCGGGTCATGTCGAGCAGGTTCTGGATGTAGCGATCCAGACGTTCGCCCTCGCTGCGGACGGTTTCGAGCAAAGCATGGCGGTCCTCCGCGCCCATCGAATCGCCGTAGCTGTCCAGGCTGCCGGCCGCGCCGATGATCGCCGCCAGGGGCGTGCGCAGGTCGTGGGACACCGACGACAGCAGCGCGCTGCGCAGGCGTTCGGTCTCCGTGGTGAGCCGTGCCGACTGCAGATCGGCCACCAGCCGCGTACGCAGCAGCGCCTGGGCAATGTCATCGGCCATTTCCCGCGTGAGTTGCCGCTGGTTCTCGCTGGGTTGCTGGATGTACGCAGGCAGTTTCAGGCCGATCACACCCAGCGGCCCATCAGGCGCCGGCAAGGGCAGAAACCACCAGCCGTGCTCCACCACCGATTCGATGCTGCGTGACCGTGCGAGTGCGTCGATACGATGCACCACCGGCTGTGCAGGCGGCTCGACGTCATCGGCGTGCAGACCGCGTTCGCCCAGGCGGATCCAGACATATGCGTCCAGATGCTTGCGGAAGACCGCATTGGCGACAGCGACGACCTCTTCCTCGTCCGCGGCCACGGTCAGGCGTTGGCCAAGCTCTTGCCGCGCCAGGGCATCCCGATGCGCCTCGCGCAACGCCTGCACCTGCATCGCCAGGCGCGACGCCAGGCGGCCGGCCAGTAACGCGGCCGCAAGAAAGGCCGCCACCGTCGCAACACCCTGCCGTGCGCCGATGTACAGCGTGTAACGCGGCTCGATGAAAAAGAAGTTGTAGGCGAAGAAGCACAGCAGCGCCGTCAACACCGCAGGTCCGGTGCGGGTCCGCGCGGCGACCAGCAGCACGGCCAGCATGAAGACCAGGGACAGGTCCTCCAGCCCCAGCCAACGCTCGGCAGCAGCGGCCACCAACACCGCAAGCAGTCCCGCCACGGCCGCCAGCAGGTAGCCGGCGGCGGGATTGTCGATGCTTCTGGATGCGTCGTTGACCGGCATGTCGCCTTCCGGGAACCGATTGGCGCCATTGTGCCGGGCTATGCGGATGGCTGTCCCCGTACACGCCGGGCAGGACAAGAATTTACGGGGAATTTACGCCAACCGGGCCTGTCGCGGCTTTTGCGTTTACGCCTGCGTCGCAAACACTGGCGTCCCGAAAACTGCTGTTGGGCGGTCTTTGCGGCCCGACGCCATCGAAGCCTGCCTGCAAGCGTTCGTTCCGCGAGCGCAAGGAACCTTCATGAACACTGCAACCGCACCCTCCGTCGCCCCTGCGAACAGCCACGCCAAGGCCAGCTTCGGCGCCCTGATGCTCGGCGCGATCGGCGTGGTCTTCGGCGACATCGGCACCAGCCCGCTGTACACCATCAAGGAGGCGTTCTCGCCGCACTACGGCCTGACGCCGGATCACGCCACCGTGCTCGGGATCCTGTCGCTGGTGTTCTGGTCGCTGGTGCTGGTGATCACGGTGAAGTACGTGCTGGTGATCATGCGCGCCGACAACGACGGCGAGGGCGGCATCATGGCGCTGACCGCGCTGGCACAGCGCACGCTGCCGGGTGGGTCGAAGGGCGCCTACATCATCGGCCTGCTCGGTGTGTTCGGCGTGGCGTTGTTCTTCGGCGACGGCGTGCTGACACCGGCCATCTCGGTGCTGTCCGCGGTCGAAGGGCTGGAGGTCGCGACCCCGGCGCTGCATCGCTGGGTCCTGCCCGTCACGATCACGGTGCTGATTGTGCTGTTCGCCACGCAGCGCTTCGGCACCGGCATTGTCGGCCGTGCGTTCGGTCCGATCATCGTGGCGTGGTTCCTGGCGCTCGCGGCGATCGGCCTGCACAACATCAGCGGCAATCCGGAAGTGCTGCAGGCGCTCAATCCCTGGTGGGGCGTGCGCTTCTTCCTGGACCATCATTGGGGCGGCATCTTCATCCTCGGCGCGGTGGTGCTGGCGGTGACCGGCGGCGAGACCCTGTATGCCGACATGGGTCACTTCGGCCGTCGCCCGATCACCGCGGCGTGGAATTTTCTGGTGCTGCCGGCGTTGACGATCAACTACCTCGGCCAGGGCGCGTTGCTGCTGGCCAATCCGCAGGCGGTGTCGAACCCGTTCTACATCGGCGTGCCGCAATGGGCGTTGTATCCCATGGTGGGCCTGGCCACCGCCGCGACCGTGATCGCCTCGCAGGCGGTCATCAGCGGCGCCTATTCGGCCACGCGCCAGGCCATCCAGCTCGGCTACCTGCCGCGCATGGCCATCCGCCATACCTCCCGGGAAACCATGGGCCAGATCTACATCCCGTCGATCAACTGGGTGTTGATGCTGGCGGTGATCGCCACGGTGGTCGGCTTTGGCAATTCCACCGCGCTGGCGACGGCTTACGGCGTCTCGGTGACCGGCACCATGCTGATCACCAGCGTCATGCTGATCGTGGCCATGCGCGCGCGCTCCTCCATGCCCGGCTACGTCTTCTGGCCGTTGGCGACCGCGTTCGTGCTGATCGACGTGGCCTTCCTGTTCGCCAACCTGGTGAAGTTCAAGGACGGCGCCTGGTTCCCGATCGCCCTGGGCATCGTCATCTTCACGCTGCTGCGCACCTGGGGCCGTGGGCGCAAACTGCTCCAGGCGGAGATCCTCAAGGACGGCATCCCGCTCGACACCTTCCTGCCTGGCCTGCTGCTGTCGCCGCCCGCTCGGGTACCGGGCACGGCGGTGTTCCTGACTGCGCAGAAGGGCATCGTGCCCAAAGCGCTGCTGCACAACCTCAAGCACAACAAGGTGCTGCACGAACGCAATGTGCTGCTGACCGTGGAAACCCAATCGATCCCGTTCGTGGCGGCGGGGTCGCACCTGGTCATCGAGACCATCGGCGACGAGTTCTACAAGGCGACCGTGCGCTACGGCTTCATGGAGACGCCCGACGTACCGCTGGCGCTGATGCGATCGGTCGACTGCAGCACGCTGTGCTTCGACCCGATGGAGACCACGTACTTCGCCAGCCGCGAAACCATCGTCGCAAGCCGCCACAGGGGCATGCCGATCTGGCGCGACAAGCTGTTCGGATTCATGCACCGCAACGCAGCACCGGCGACGGACTTCTTCCGGATTCCGACGACGCGGCTGGTGGAGCTGGGTTCGCCCGTGGAGATCTAGGGCTGCAATCGCCTGCCGGCATTCCGGCACGACTGTCCGCCCGTGACTTCGGCGCATTCGACGCCCCTACCGTTGGTCGGAACTAGCGCTGGCCGGTCGGTGTGGGCAGGTGCGTTGCCTGGGATTGAAGTCGCCCTTCCCCCGTTCGCGTGGCGGCCCCGTCCGGTTCGACGGTGATGCAGTGCGGCGGTCCGTGTTCCGCAGCGGAGGGCATGCCATGGGTTCTGGGATCCGCGAGCTGGTGTTCACCGGCCTGCAGCGCGCGTGGCAGGAATGGTTCGTTGAACGCTACCGCCTGTGGGACGGCATCGAAGTCGCCCAAGGTCTGCAGCTGCGCCTGATCGCGCACGACCGGTTTCACTCCACGGCCCCTGATCGTTGCCGATGACGCTGCCGGAAGAGCCGCCGCTGCTGACCCTGATCAGCCCGACCGAAGGCATGACGGTGCGCGCCGGCACGCCGTTCCTGCTGCAGGGCAGCCTCACCGACAGCGCGGGTGAGCCGCTGGCGGACGCACAGCTGACCTGGTCGCTCGGCGACGTACCGGTCGGCAGCGGCTGGACCTGCTGGACCGCCAGCGAACCCGGCATCACCCTGGTGCAGCTGTTCGCCTACCTGGGCGATGAACTGGTCGCACGCAAGTACGTGCGCATCACGGTCGAAGGGCACGACAGGGTGGGCGATTGCGACTAGCGCTGGGTTCGCGGCGGCAAGGTCCATCAACATAGACACCGAACGAGCGATTCGAGTTGGAGGCCAGTCGATCACCTGTACCGACGGAGCCATTGCGTGCCAGCGGGAGGCGAGCCGTCCCGACATCGCCCCTTCATCGCCAGTCCACCCATGCTCCAGGCGCGATCGCCTGGATCTCGATGGATGTTTCGCGCGCAGCCGTGCGCAACCGGCCGATCGCATCCTCGACCTCCACGTACTCCGTCATACCGGATACGCCGTAGTGGATGGGGACCAGTCGGCGTGCGCCCAGGATGGTCGCGGCGGCCACCGCCTGCTCGGGGGTCAGCACACCCGGCTGGCCGCTGACCGGCTTGCGCCAGCCGAAACGCGCGCCGTTGACCGGCAGGAACGCAGCATCGAATGGGCCGAACTGGCGGCCGATGCGCCACCAGTGCCCGTGCCAGAGCGTGTCCCCGCCATGGAAGATGCGCCGGCCGCCGGCCGACACCACCCAGGACGCCTGCGGGTCGCCGTAGCCATCCGAGGCGGGCACGGGAGTCGCGGTGAAGTCGCCGAGCAGCTGCGGCTCCCATGGCGCACTCGACCGGACCCGGGCACCTGGTGGAACCGGCAGCGGATTCGTCCCCGCCGGGTGCGCCAGGGTGCCGCCCTTGTCCAGCGCGTCCGCCGCGGCCTGCGCGTCGAAGTGGTCCGGGTGCGCATGGGTGATGAGCACATAGGCATCGCCAACGGCGTCGCCGACGGGAATCAGCGGGTCCTTGAGTGCGGCTCCCCACGCGTCCGGGTCGATCAATGGGTCGATGAACAATGTCGCTTGCGGAAGCTGCAGACGAATGCCCGCCCACGCCAGTCGCTGGATGCGCAAGCCTTCGCCGGCAGCTGCGAAGACGCGGCGCCCCGGAAGCAACGCCGCGGCCGAGATGCCGGCGCACGCAGTCAGAAATCCCCTGCGCGCCATGCCCCGGCTGGCCATGCTGTCGTTGCCGCTCACGCGTGTCGCTCCCGCGACGCGACCGCGGCGTCGAGCGAGAAGACCGATTGCGCGACGATGACCTCCAGGTTGTGCTGGTGCCATTCGCGTTCGAAGGCGACCGGTTCCACCTGCGGCGCCAGGCAGGATTCGATGGCAATCGAGGCGATGCGATCGTCGGCCTCACGCGGCGTCGCGTCCGCACGGATCTGGACAACGGCATCCTGCAGCCGGTCCAGGTAATGGCGCGCGTTGTCGAGCGCGGCGGCGGGAAACCGGCCCATGTGTCCGCCGATGATCGTGCGCCTGCCGAATTGCCGCAGCCGGCCGATTGCGCTGCGGATCAGTGCGGGGTCCGCCTTGGAGAGGTAGACGATGTTGCCGACGATGTTGTCGCCGGCGCAGACCAGGTCGGCAGTGGGCACGTCCACGCTGACGTGGTCCATGGTCTTGCCGGGGTTGTGCACGAAGCGCAGCTCGTGTTGCCCCCAACGGACCGTCATCGAACTGTCGAACACCACCTGCGGTTCGCGATAGAGCGCATCGACCCGCTGGTTCTGCGAAAGGAAGGTGTGGCGATAATGCCGGTGCGCGAGCGTCAGCGCGTCCGGGAATAGCGACATCCCGGCGATGTGATCGCTCATGAAATGGGTCGCTGCGACGACACGCACCGTCTTGCCCATCTCCCCGCACAGGACACCGCGCAGCCAATGCGCGTCGTCCACGCTGCCGAGCGCGTCGACCAGCAGCGCGTCGTCGCCATCGAGGAATGCGGTGGCGACCGACTCGTGGTCGTCGCCGACGAACATCAGCACGTTGGAACCCAGCTCTTCGAATCTCACGATGGTCGCCTGTCGTTTGCGGGGTGCCATCGTTTCCAACAGCGCAGAGCGCGACAAACGAGATGTTTTGTAGTCCGCATTAGAAAAACTAACTTGATAGGATGCGGCCCCGGCACCCGCGAGCCCGAGCCATCGTGAAGCCCCGCCATCCCGCCCCGCTCAATGCCCTGCGAGCCTTCGAAGCGGCCGCGCGGTGCTCCAGTTTCCAGGCCGCCGCGGCGCAGTTGTTCGTCACCCCGGCGGCGGTCAGCCACCAGGTGAAACGCCTGGAGGCGTACCTGGGAGTGGAGCTGTTCCAGCGCGGCCATCGCTCGATCGAGCTGACCAGCGAGGGGGAAGCGCTGGCCACGTCCTTGAGCCAACTGTTCGGACAGCTCGATCTGGCTCTGGACCGCGTCACCGCGCCCACGGCCGCGCACCTGCGTGTCAGCACCATGGAGTCCTTTGCCGCGAAATGGCTCGCGCCCAGACTGCACCGCTTCCATCGCGACTGCCCCGATCTCAAGGTCCGCATCGAGACGGGCAACGAACCTGTCGATTTCGCCCGCGGTGGCATCGATGTCGCCATCCGCTATGGGCCCGGCGACTACCCGGGCCTGTGCGTCGAGCGGCTCATGGACGCACCGGTGTTTCCGGTCTGCGCGCCTTCGCTGATGGGCGACGGACTCCCGCCGCTAACGTCACCCAGCGACCTGCAGCACCACACGCTGCTCCATGACGAAAGCGCCGCCGGCCGTCCCGGTGTCCCGGACTGGGGTGCATGGCTGGAAGCCGCTGGCGCAAGCGGGGTGGACGCGACCCGGGGCCCGGTTTTCGCGAGTATCTATCTGGCGCAGGAGGCGGCTGTCGCTGGCCATGGCATCGCGCTGGGCGTCGCCCCGCTGGTCGAAGAGGATCTGCAGCGCGGTCGCCTGGTCAAGCCGTTCGACCATTCGCTCGCCAACGCTTACGCCTTCTGGATCGTTCGCCGGGATGGCACCGACAACCACCAGGCGATCGATGCCTTCCGACGGTGGTTGCGGGAGGAGGCATCCGGGATACGTTCAGGCCAGAGTGTTGCCGCGGCAGCGACGCGATGATCGCCGATGTCCGCAATCGACCACTGGTCACTCATCCAGCTTGACGCGCTGAAACACCGCCAATAGCGTCAAGTCATAGGCAATTTTGAGGACCCCGCATAACAGCAAGGGTGCAGCCAGGTGCCCTGCAGCAAGCATTGCGCCACTCAAAGTGGGGCTCACGGCCGCGGCGAGGCTCCGCGGCACCAGGGTATAGCCGGCAGCGGCCGTTCGTTCTGGTGCAGATACCACGGACATGACATACGCCGACCGTGTCGGGACGTCCATCTGCGACAGGAGTGCACGCAATAGCAGGAAGCCCAGCGCGAGTTCGAGATCTGGCGCAAGCGCCGCCGCGATGAGCGCCAGACTGGATGGGATGTGAGTGAACACCATCGTATTGAGCAACCCGATCCGCCTGGCGATCCATGGCGCGGCCAGCTGTGAGAGAGCCGCCATCAGGCCGGCCCAGAAGAAAAAGCTTCCCGCCGCAGTCAGTGAAAGATCGAAACGCTTGAAGAGCCACAACGCGAGCAGGGACTGGACAAGCAGCCCGCCTGCAAATGCATCGACCGAGAACAGCATCGCGAGCCTTACAACGACAGGACGCGACTTGCCAAGCCCAACGGAAGGAGGATTCGGTGCCTGATCGGGGCCGGGCAATTTGCGATAGAGCAACCAGATGACGAAGCCTGCGAAGGCATAGATCCCGAACATGATGCGCATCGCAGGCAGCGCTGCCACCCCCACATTCGCCAGCTGCTCCGGCGCCGCCGCGGCGAGTGCCCCGAAGGCCGCGCAAACAGCACCGGTCAGGCTATAGCGGGCAAACAGTCGGGTTCGCTCATGTCCTTCCGCGGCATGGGCCAGACGCGCATGCTCCAGTGGCAAGAACACGCTCACATCGCCAGAACTCGGGTTCAACGTGCCGACGAAGGCCACCACGACCAATGGCCAGAAGTCCGAGAACACGGTAAACGACAACCCTGTCAGCGCCATCAGGATGGCCGCCATGCGCAGCAAGTGGGCGCCATGCAGTCGATGGCCCCATCTGCTTACCAGCAACGTCATCAGCGCGGAGCCGAGCAACGTCGCCGTGCTCAGCAAGCCCACCTCTACGGTGCCCAGTCCGAGAGCTAGCAGATAGGCCGGGAGCAACACCGCAACAAAGCCATCGACGAACGCGCGAATGCCGCGCCCCAGCAGCAGGAGCTTCGCCTCACGATGGGCGACGGATGCGTCCAGAAGAAGACGGCCAGCGAACAGGTTCCGCCATCTTAACGGTCGACCCGAGCGCGGGTGGGCAGGCTCGGCCGTAGCACCGGCTGCCTGATCCGGCATCATGACGCCATGCGCTTCCACACCAAATGGACGCCAGGAATCGGTCCGGCCTTGTTGGCGGCATTGCTGTTCGGCGCCAGCACACCTTTGGCCAAGCTCCTGATCGCGGATGTCTCGCCGATCGTGCTCGCGGGCCTGCTCTATGCCGGCTCCGGGTTGGGCTTGGGCCTGTGGCTGCTGCTAAGGCGATTGCGATCCAACAATCCATCCGCGGAGGCCGGGTTGCAACGCCGCGATATTCCATGGCTCGCCGGGGCGGTGTTCACCGGCGGCGTGGTCGGCCCGGTCCTGTTGATGCTCGGTCTTGCGAGTACCCCCGCATCCACCGCCTCCTTGCTGCTCAACCTGGAAAGCGTGCTCACCGCACTGCTGGCTTGGGTCGTGTTTCGCGAGAACGTGGACTTCCGGATCTTCCTCGGCATGGTCGTCATCGTGGCCGGCGGCGTATTGCTTTCGTGGACGCAGGCACCGCGTGCCGGTCTGCCGTGGGGCGCCTTTGCAATCGCTGGCGCCTGCGCCTGCTGGGCGATCGACAACAACCTCACCCGCGCCGTGTCCGGCGGCGACCCGGTCCAGATCGCCGCGATCAAAGGCGGTCTCGCAGGCGCCATCAATATCGCTGTCGCTCTGTGCATGGGGCATCGCCTGCCGGATGCAGCGCCTGTACTGGCCGCAGGAGCCATCGGCCTGGCGGGCTATGGGATCAGTTTGGTCGCATTCGTTCTGGCGTTACGTCACCTGGGCTCAGCCCGCACCGGCGCGTATTTTTCGACCGCACCCTTCGTAGGCGCTGCACTTTCGCTTGTACTCCTGCGCGAGGCGCCTAGCTTCAGCTTCTGGATCGCTGGCGGACTCATGGCGCTGGGCGTATGGCTGCACATCAGCGAGCACCATGAGCACGAGCACACGCACGAGGCGATGGAACACGAGCATCTGCATGCGCACGATGAACATCACCAGCACACGCACGACGTCCCATGGGACGGCCGCGAGCCCCACTCGCACCCGCACCGGCACGAGCCCATGATCCACTCACATCCGCATTATCCCGATCTGCATCATCGCCACGGACATGACTAGCCATCGGCTGCATTGGCCAGTCCACTAGCGGCCGCTACGGCCGATGGTCCCGCAGCTCGTGGCGCTCCGCGAAGATCCTCTGCGCGAAGTGGTAGAGATTGTTGGCCCAGCTGTCGCCGTCGTGGCCGTGGTCGTCGACGTTCCAGACATGCGGGATGCCGTGCCGCTTCAGGTACACATGCAGGTCCTGGGAGACGTTGATCAACCCGTCGCGGTTGCCGCATGACAGGTACAGCAGCGCGAACCGTTCGCGCACCGCCCCGGGATCGGGCAGCAATTCCGACGGCGGCCGGGTGTTGGGGGCTGCGGAGAAGGCGCCGACCCAGCCGAACGCATCGGGATGGCCGAGGCCGAAGTTCAGCGCCTGTCCGCCGCCCATCGAGAGGCCGGCGATCGCCCGATGTTCGCGGTCGGCGTAGGCCGAATACTTCGCTTCGACGGCAGGGATCAGGAATTCCAGCAGGTCGCGTTCGAACCTGGCGAAGCCGGCCGCGTTCTCCGGGGTGAAAACGCGCTCCTGCGGCGGGCTGCGATCGTCCGGCAGTGCGCGGCCGTTGGGCATGACCACGATCATCGGCGCCGCCTTGCCGTCGGCGATGAGGTTGTCCAGGATCGCGTGGGCACGCACATAGCCGCGCCATTCGTCCTGGTTGCCGCCGATGCCGTGCAGCAGGTAGAGCACCGGGTATTTCCGGTCGGCCGAATAGCCCGCCGGCAGATAGACCTGCGCCCGCCGACGCGTACCGGTGACGCCCGACTCGTAGGCCAACTCCACCACTTGCCCCTGCGCAACGCCTGCACGGACGTCCCTGAAACCGGACGGCGCATTGGCGAATGCGCGCACGTCGTCCGGGCCGAGCACGATGGGCCGGGCGAAGTTGGCGCGCGCCCGTTCTGGAGTGACCTGTTCCGCGTCCCGCGCGAACGAAGCGCCGGCGGTGGACAACAGGAGAAAGCAGGTCAGGGCGCCGCCGAGCAGCTTCATGGCGGGGGACGCTTCGTGCCGTGGCCGGTTGCGCATGGCGTTCGTAGTCATTGGATTACTGTTTCTCCAACAGGTCGACACCGAGCGGCTCCAGGCGCAACTTGCCCGACCAGCGCTTTCCGGAAAGCGCGCCGTGCATCGGGCTGTCGAGCGTCACCTCCCTGCTCTCGCTGGTGGTGTTGACGTAGAGAACGCGACCATCGACTTCGCGCGCGTACACGCCTTCAGGCGTCTTCGGCCCCGGCTCGATGCCCAGGCTCGCATACAGCTGCCGATACAGCGGCCTCATGATCTGCGGCTGCGCCGGGGTGGCGACATAGATCGCGCGCCCCTTGCCGAACCGGTTCGCCGAGATCGCCGGCGGCGTGCCGTCCACATTGGAGAACAGCGCGATCGTTTCCGCCGTGGACGGTTCCAGCACCTCGTAGTACGCGATCTTGCTCTCGATAGCCTGGTCGCCCAGCCCGGTCACCGTCGTACCGGTCCTGTAGAACTCGCTGGTATGCAACCCGAAGACATCGGAGAGACGTCCCGGCAACGGCGTGTCGTACCACTGGTTGTGCGCGTTCACCTTGGCGGAGAACGCCGTCATGATCACCGTGCCGCCGTCGGCGACGAACTTCCGCAACGCGTTGGCACCGGCGTCGTCCAGCAGATACAGCCCCGGCACGACGACCAGTCGGTAGCGCGAGAGATCCTCGTGGGCGATGTTGACGACAGCGGCGTCGATGTTGTCCTTCAACAGGGGCTCGAGGGCGTTGTGCGCCTGCTCGAGATAGGGCGTGGTGAGGTACCGGCGCACGCCATCTCCGGGTGCACTGGACGCGATGCGGTTGTCGAAGGAGTACGCGATCGCGATCTTCGGCCGCGTCTCGCGCGGAAAGCCCAATCCCTGCAGCCTGGCGAACTCGCCGGCGATGGTCGCCCATTCCTTCAGCTTCCAGGAAGGCTGGTCGTCATGGTCGATGAGGCCGAACAGCGTCTGCTCCTCGCCGCCGAGGTGGGTATTGAAAGTCCATGCCAGCGCCGTCTGCGCGCCCAGCAGCAGTCCGAAATGCGCCCACATCCGCGACCGCCCCTTGGTCCCGTAGACCCCGGGGCTGCCGGTGGTGAATTCGTTGAACCAGATCGGCGTGTGCAAGCCGCCCTTGATCATCAGCGCATCGAAGGCGGTGCCCACCGGCGGGTCGCCGTAGTACTCGGGGTAGAAACCCATCGCGCCGTAGCTTGCGTACTCGCGCTGGGTCGCCAGGTAATCGAAGCCCTTGCGGCCGGAGCCGTCCCACAGGTTCGAGATGACCGGCTTGTCCGGCACGTTCTTCTTCCGGATCGACTCCAGCTCCCGCAGCACGTCGATGGTGGTGTCGGACCAGTAGCGGCGCAGATCGAGGTAGCGCTCGAACGGGCCGGGGCCTTCGGCGTACGGCAATTGCACTTCGTCCCAGGCGTTGATGCGCCGCGACCAGCGCTGCGTGGCCCAGGCCTTGTTCAATGCCTCGACGCTGCCGTAGCGCTTCTTCAGCCATTCGACGAAGCGCTCGCGGTCGGCCGGCGAATAGGAAAGATAGCCGTTGCCGATCTCGTTGTTGAAACCGATCGCAAACAGGGCCGGGTGCCGGGCGTAGCGGCTGGTCAGCGTGTCGGCCATGCGCGCGAGCAGGCGCCGGTAATCCGGATCGCCGATGTTGTCCATGTAGCGTTCGGCCGCATGCAGGCGCGTGCCCTGCTGCGTGACGATGTCCACGCCCGGATACCGGTGATGCAGCCAGATCGGTGCAGGCTGCCCGGGAATGTCGAGGATCACCTTGATGCCGGCGTCGTGCATCCGGTCCATGATCCAGTCGAAGGTCGCGAAGTCGAACCGGCCCTCGGCGGGCTCGAAGTAGTCCCACGACAGGTCGCCCATCCGAACGACCTTCAAACCCGCCTGGCGCATCAACGCGATGTCGCGCTGGATCTGTTCGCGGCTGCGGTCCACCGGCTGGTAGCAGGTGCCGACGAACAGCTGACCGGAACCCGGCCAGTCGGGATGGCCCTCGGCGCTCTGCGCGAGCGCCGCAGAGCCACAGAACGGCGCGATGGCCAGTATCCAGGCGGCGACTGCCTTGCGGAGCTTCGCGTTCACGGCCCGGCGGGCTCAAGGATCGCGGCAGCGCCGCCGGCAGGCGACTGGCGCAACTCGAGCACGTCGCCCGCGGCGACGATGCGCTCGCTGCGCCGCACGTCGTCGGGCGCCCCGCCGTCTTCCCACACCGTCGCGCGGTAGCGGCCCTCGGGCAGGAAGTCCAGCGGCACGCGCGCGGTGCGGGCGTCGTCGGCGGTCATCGCGCCGAGGTACCAGGCCGCGCCCGAGCGCCGCGCCAGCACGATGTCGCGCCCGGGCTCGCCCGCGAGGAACCGGGTTTCGTCCCAGGCGGTGGGTACGCGGCGGATGAATTCGAAGCCGGCCGCGTCGCGATACGCGTCCGGGTCGTCGGCCACCATCTGCAGCGGGCTGTCGTAGACCACGAACATCGCCAGCGCCTGGCCGCGGGTGGTCTGGGTGAACGGCAGCACGTCGCGCACTTCGAAGGTCGCGGGTGTGCGGTTGCGGAAGCCGCCCGGCGTGTAGTCCATCGGACCGTTGAGCATGCGCGTGTAGGGCAGCATCAGGTTGTGGCGCGCAGTGATGAGCGGAGTCCACTTGTTCCACTCGGCGCCCATCACCCCTTCCTGGGTGATGAAGTTCGGGTAGGTGCGTTGCAGGCCGGCAGGCATGTAGACGCCGTGCAGGTTCAGCAACAACTTTCGTTCAGCGGTGGCCGCCGCGATGCGCTCGTGGAAGTCGACCATCTCCTGGTCGTCGCGCTCCATGAAGTCGACCTTGATGCCGCGGATGCCCCAGCGCACCCAGGTGTCCAGCACCTCGTCCATGCGCGCGTCCATGTGCTTCCAGTGCGCCCACAGCAGCAGGCTCACGCCCTTGGACTCGGCGTATCGCACCAGGGCGGGCATGTCCACGCCATCGACCGCGCGGGTCAGGTCGGTCTCCGGCCGCGCTTCGCAGCACGGGCCGCTGCCCCAGGCCCAGCCGGCGTCCAGCAGCGCATAGGGCAGGCCGGCTTCGGCGGCGAAGTCGATGTAGCGGCGGAAGGCGTCCATCTCCGCCGTGGCGCCCTCGCTGGCCCCGGACCACCAGTTCCAGGCCGCCTTGCCGGGCTTGACCCAGCTGAAGTCGCCCTCGGGCGGCGGGTTGAGGTTGCCCACCAGCGACGAGGCGATGAGGTCGCCCGCGCGGTCGGCCATCATCACCACGCGCCAGGCCGTCCTCAGCCCGCCGCGGGAGACATAGGCCGGCCCGTCGCGCCCCGGTACGGCCGACAGGCGCACCTGCATGGCCGCGCCCTGGCGCCACAGGGACGCACCCGTGTAGCCCTGCAGATAGGACTGGGTGATGGCGTAGTGCGTGCGGCCCGAGGCGGTGGCGCAGACCAGCGGCACGTCGTAACCCTTGTCGGTGGTGAGTTCCGAGATACGTTGGCGCTCGAAGGGTTTTTCGTGCGAGCCGACGTACTCGGTGGCCAGGCAGGACGGATCGCCCGCCGGCACGAAGGCGGTGCGCTCGCCGCGCAGGCGCACCGGCGCCGGGTCGTCGATGCGGTAGCGGAACGCGACGCCGTCGTCGTAGGCGCGCACGTCGATGATGAGCCTGCGCGCGGGCGCATCCTTGTCGCGGCCCGTTTCGCGGAACGTCAGCGTGGCGCCGCGGTAGTGGTCGCGCGCCACCGACGCCTTGGTCGCCACCAGCGGGATTTCGCGGTCGACATCGGTGTCTTCGCGGCTTTCCAACACCAGTGCGCCGAACGCGGGCGCACCGTCGAATTCCAGACCCAGCGGAGAGTCCGCGATCACGGTCTCCCCGCGTCGCAGCACCGAAAACCGGCTAGCGTCGTCCTCGATGCGGATCTCCGCATGGCCGTCCGGCGACGAAACCGTCGCCTGCCCTGCGAAGGCGGAGCCGGCCGCGGCGGCCCAGCACAATGCGGCGACCGCCGCGAACAGCATCGTCTGCGTCTTCATGTGGGAGCTTTCGTTTCCATCAGGGTGTGAACTGAAGTTCGACCGCCTCGCCGCCGAAGCGCACGGTCTTCGCCTGCATGTGGCCGCCGGGGCGCGATGGCATCAGCCGCACGTTCAGCGTGCGCTGCGCGGTCATGTCGGGGAATCCGCCTTCGCGCGCGCCAATGCGCAGCATCCGCCGCGCATCGTCCCAGGCGAGCGCGACGGTGGCGTACTCGCCCTTCTCGTAGCGGTAGCTCTCGCCGTCGTCCTCGTAGAGGGTGAAGCGGCCGTCGGCGCCGGGGTAGATGCGGATCTCGTAGGGCGCGTCCGGCTGCTCGTCGACGTACTGGACCACCGGGCCCAATGGCACGATCGAGCCGGCGCGCACGAACAGCGGGAACTCGTCGATCGGGTATTCGCGCGACACGCTGCGGCCGCCGGCATGGCGATCGCCGGTCCAGAAGTCGAACCAGTCGGTTCCCGCCGGCAGCAGCGTGGCCTGTCGCAGGTCGAGCTGCCGCTGGCGCTCGGCAAGCGAGCTGCGTTCGCTCGGCGTGCGCCAGGCCAGCCGCATCACCCGGCCGCCGCCTTTCTGGAAGTAGTCGACGCGCACGCGCACCGCCTGCCCCTTGCGCAGCGCGACACGCGCTCCTGCGAATCGCGCGCCGGCTTCCTTCCAGTCCTCGACGACGAGCTTGTCGTCGAGCCAGACGCGGAAACCGTCGTCGCCTTCCACGCCGATCTCGTGCTCGCCATCTTCGGCCGCGACGATCTGGCCTTGCCAGCGCGCCGAGAAGTCCTGCAGCCCGTCCAGGCCGGGCGGCACGCTGCCCAGCGGTGGGTCGGGCCAATGATGTTCGGCCTGCGTGTCGACCGTGCGGCTGGCGAGCTGCTCGAAGTTCATGCCACGGTAGTACTCGAGTTCGAGGCCCGGCCGACCGTCGGGCGTGCGCAGCTGCGTCGCCGGCACCGTGGGCGGCGGCGGCAGTTCGGCATGGAACATCGCCTTCGTGATCGGCTGCACCAGGAACGCCGGGCCGAACATGTAAGTGTCGTCCACGTCACGCAGTGCCGTTTGGTCCGGGAAGTCCATCGCCAGACCGCGCATCATCGTGTAGCCGTCGTGCGTGCTGGCCCAGGCCAGACCGTAGATGTAGGGCAGCAGGCGGTAGCGCAGCTCGGCGGCGCGGCGGATCGAGCGGTAGACCGCCGGATCGAGTGCCTTGAACGTCCACGGCTCGCGCTCGATCGTGGTGCCGTGGATGCGATAGATCGGATTGAAGATGCCGAACTGGTTCCAGCGTGCGAACAGTTCGCGGTACGCCGGGTCGCGTTCGCCGCCGGGCGCGTTGACGAAGAAGCCGCCGATATCCTGGGTCCAGTACGGCAGGCCGGCCATCGAGACGTTCAGCCCGCCGGCGATCTGCGCGCGCAGCGCGGCCCAGCTGGCCGTGGTGTCGCCCGACCATGGCATCGCGCCATAGCGTTGCTGCCCGGCCCAGGCCGAACGGGTCAGGGTGAAGACGCGCTTGTCGCCGAGGTCGGCGCTCGCGCGCTGGCCTTCGTAGACGCCGCGCGTCGTCAGCAGACTGTAGACGTTGAGATAGCGCCCGAAGTCGCCCATTGCGTTGCGGCCCAGGCGCTCGATGTCGGCCTCCACCTCGGCCGGATCGTGCGCGGCACCGCCCACCTCCACCTCGGTGCCGTCCATCCACAGCGCGTCGACGCCGAGATCGAGCAGGCCCTTCTTCAGGTGCTTGAAGTAGATGGCCCGGCCTTCGTCGCTGAAGGCGTCGTAGATGCGCGCCCGCTTGGAAATCCAGTGCAGCGGCTCGAAGCGCAATCCGCTGGCATCGAGCTCGCTCGCCAGCGCGGTGTCGTTGCCGACCGACGGCCAGATCGACACCATCAACCGTGTGTGCAGATCATCGTGCAGCGTGCGCACCATGCCGGCGGGGTCCGGGTAACGCTCGCGGTCCCAGATCATTCCGCTCCAGTTGCCGTCCCACTGGCCGTCCTTCTGCCCGCCCCAGTACTGCCAGTCCTGCACGATGACGTCCAGCGGGAAGCGCTCCTCGCGGAAGCGCCGCACCACTTCCAGCAGGCGCTGCTGCGTGGCATAGCGCTCCTTGCTCATGAAGAGCCCAAACGCGTACTTCGGGAACATCGGCGCGGCGCCGGTGAGATGGCGGTAGCCGGCGATCACCTCGTCCATCGTGTCGCCGGCCACGAGGTAATAGTCGACCCCTGCAGGCGCATTTTCGGCACGAAAGGCCGTGCCCTGCGGGCCGTCGGAGAACGTCATCTTCGAATACGTGTCCCACAGCAGGCCATAGCGGCGCGTCGACAGCATGAACGGCACGACGATGCCGATGTTGGTCTGCACCATCAGCACGTCGCGGCCGCGGTAGTCCATGTACGGCTCGTTGTACTGGCCCAGGCCGTAGAGCGACTCGTCGGCCGCCAGCGCGAAGCGCTGCTCGATGGCGTACGTCGGGCTTCCGGACGGTTCGGTGCCCGGCGTGAGCACCGGCGCCTCCTGCTCGCGCATCAGCGGCGTTCCGTCGGGCCGCTGGAAGGCGAGCGTGCCGGTGCGCTTGTCGACGACGACGCGCAGCCCGGGGCCGGCGACGGTGAGCGCGTCTGCGGATTCGGCAATGTCCAGTTGCGATGCCTGCGGCGACGCCACCACGACCAGGCTGGGCTGCCGGGTGTAGGTTTCGCCCTTGTGCGCCGAGACGCGCACGACGCCGTCGCCGTAGAAGAGCACGCTCTTCGTGATGCCGTGCACCTGGAACACGACGCCGCCCGCCGTGCGCACCCAGCCGAAGCCCGCATGGGCCTCGACAGGCAGCCGATGCAGTTGTCCCGCGGCGTCGAGCGCGCTGGGCAGGTCTGCAGCGCTTGCCGTCCCGGCGCCGGCCAGCACGGCACCGACGAGGCTTGCGACGAGCGCGCGGCAAGCGGCCGCGCGGAGGGTTCCCGATACTCCTGAGGCCATGCTCATGCGCGCTCCAGCCCCGTCAGCTTCACGCGACCGCCGCTGCTGCGAACGCCTTCATCCGCACTCCCTCTTGTGCTGCATTTTTTCATCATGTTCTACACGCAGGCTCGAGGACGAGCGCAGCGCCCTACTTCACGTACCGCGACAGCAGCCGGATGTAGGCGGTCTGGTAGCCGTTGGAGTTCTCGGTGATCGGCCACGAATTCAGCGGCCAGCCGTCGTTGAAGTCCTTGTACGCCTTCTGCCCCGGTTGCCCGTACGGCGGCGAGGGACGGGTCGTGCCGCACTTGGGCGATATGCCGGGACAGCGCTCGTCCCAGTCGTACTGCGTGCTGTTCGGGCCACCGACGAGAAAACCCGGTGCGGGACCGTACTGCGAGTCGCGCACGCTGTCCCACGCGGTGCCGTCGGCAAACCACGAGTGGAAGAACTGATCCACCGAATTCTCCGCGCCATGGGCGCCCATGTTCGACAGGTACGCCTTGCCCAGCGGATTGACGCCATGCAGGTAGTGCAGGTACGCCGCGCCCGCGTCGGCGATCTCCGCGGGGCTGTGCTGGCTCAGGCCATACAGCCCCTGGTCGGCGAACATGCCGCCCATCTGCGCCTTTATCCCGTTGCTGCCCCAATGGTAGGAGTCGATGTGGGCGCGGTAGGGATCGCGCTGATCCGCGATCGCGCCCCAGCCGGCATAGTCCGGGCGTTCCCACAGCTCCGTGTAGCGGGCGCGGATATTCTGCGCCACGCTGGCCGTCGCACCCGGCAGCGACGCGTAATACAACAGCGGGCGGTTCACGCCGGCGTTGTAGGGCGACAGCCACCACGATTTCATCATCGGTACTTCGGTGTAGTTGCTGTCGACGTAGTTGCGGTAGGTCGCCTCGCCGGTCAACGCGTACAGATAGATCGCCGCCACCAGGCGCAACTGGGCGCGGCCCTCGTCGTTGGTCTCCTGCTGACCCGCGCCCAGGCCGGCGGTGCCGTGGGCGGCATCGTTGTTGTAGAAGAGCACGCTGGGGTTGGCGATGGCCCAATCCCAGGCGCGCTTTGCGCGCAGGGTCAGGTCGGCGGCATAGGCATCGTAGGCCGGCTGGTCCAGTGAGGCGTAGACCTGGGCGCCATAGGCGTAGGCCGCCGCCGACGCCAGCGTCGCCGAGGTGCTCGCATTGCCGTACAGGCTCTGTCCGCTGGCGGCGGAAGGCCGGCCGCCCCCATCGGCCGACGCGAGCCCCACGATGGACAGCACCGAGCCATCGCCGTTCTGCATCCGCACCAGCCAGTCCAGGCCCCACTTCACCTCGTCCAGGAGATCGGGGATGCCGTTGCCGGATTCGGGAAGGTTGAAGTCGTCGGTCCACACCGGTTCGTTCTCGGTGTAGGCATGCAGCAACTCGACGACATAGCCTGCCGCCCAGCTGGTGTACTTGTTGAGGTCGCCGGCGTCGTACCAGCCGCCATGCAGATCGCGCTGGGTCGCCGCGTCGCCGGCCGCGTTGTAGCGGCGCGCCTGGGTGTCCTGCAGCGGGCCCAGGTGGCTCGCGGCATCGGCCCAGCCGGCGCCCGCGTACTGCGCAGGCTTGGCATGGCCGGCGCGCTGGTAGAAGAAGGTGCGCACCGCCTGCACCAGCACCGGCCGGTACACGTTGGCGCCGATCTGGAACCGGGCCGACCGGACCTTGCGGGTCCCGTCCACCACCTCGTAGGTGCCTGGTGCGGTGACCGCGCTGAAGTCGAATTGCCAGGTGCTGTCGCCGGACGAGGCGTCGACGGCACCGCTCTTCCAGCGCGTGGGCGTGCCGCTGAACACCACGGTGTTCGTCGCCGTATCCACCACCTGCAGCTTCGCGCCCGGCGCGTACTGGTCGGCGCTGTCGAAGCCGTTCACCGGGTTGCGCAGCACTGCCACCTTCTTCAGGCCGGGCAGATAGCCGAACTGATCGACCACGATGAACGGACCGTTGCCCACGACGCCGCGCAGCGTCGCTGGAAGCGGGCCTGCCATTCGCGGCGCGGAGGCGGGTGCCGCAGCGAGTCCGGCTTCGGCCTTTTGTGCGGATGCGGATGCGGGCGTCGACGAGGTTCCGCCGCCGGCTCCGCAGGCCGACAGGCCGGCCACCATGCCGCACAGAACGGACCGGGTCACCACGGCCTGCAGGGATCGTTGTCTCATCGCTTGCTCCACTTCGGTTCAGAAGGCACGCACTGCGACCAGAGAGTTCCATGGTTCCGCGGGCGGCGGCAGAGTGTGGCCGCCCGTCCCGGCGACAGTGCATCCGCCGGAAGGCAGCAACCTGCCCGATTCTGCAGGCCACATGCGTACGCCACCAATACCTGAAACTTCATTGCTGGGACACGAATCGATATAGGAACGCGGCGACCACCCTCGTCGCTGTCGCCGCCGGCGGGTTACGAGCAAATCCATCGGCTGGATGAGACATACATCCATATCCGAATGGATATCGACCGCGACGATATTGTTATTTTTGAAGCATCGACATGCCTTGTAGCATCACCCCCTCAAGCATCGCGGCGCGATCGGCGGCTCCGCTGCCTGCTTCCTTTTCCGAGGGATCACAGCGTCATCCATGACTGCACCCGAGCGCCGCTTCGACGCAGCCGGACGCAATTCAAAGCCATGCAGGGTTTTGGATGGAGCCTTGGTGTTCCGCATGGCGTGTTCGAGGCGCCAGGTCATCGGCCTTTGCAACATCTGACGGGAGAGCCGCCATGAAAACGATTCCGGCCACGAAACGACGCTTCGCGGCCGCGCTGCTCATGGCGCTCGCCGCATCGCCTGCCTGGGCGGAAGTCCGCAGCCTGTCGCAGGACTGGCGCTTCCACGCCGGGCACGCCGCAGGTGCGGAGCGGGCCGCGTTCGATGACAGTTCCTGGCATCGGGTGGTGGTGCCGCACGATTTCTCGATCATGGACAAGCCCGACGGCAGCCCACCATTCGACCGGGATGCCATCGCCGGCCAGGATTCGGGCTATCTGCCGGGCGGCGCCGGCTGGTACCGCCGGCACCTGGTGCTCATGCCGGGCGAGGCCGCCCGCGTCGTCCGGCTGAATTTCGAAGCCGTGTACATGGATGCCGACATCTGGGTGAACGGCGAACACCTGAAGAAGCACCGCTATGGTTACACCGCGTTCTCGGTCGATCTGACCGGCAGGATTCGTGCAGGCGACAACACCATCGTCGTGCGCATCGACCATGCCGATCCGTCTTCGCGCTGGTATGCCGGCTCGGGACTCATCCGGCCGGTCGCCCTGGAGCTGCTCGATCCGGTCCATATCGAGCCGGAAAGCGTCTTCGTCTCCACCCCGGTGGCGAGCGAAGACCGGGGCGTGGTCTCGGTGCGCGCCGCCATCGCCAACCGATCGGACAAGGCGCAGTCCGCCGAATGGGTGACCCGGGTGATTGCGGCCGGCGGCGAGACGGTCGCGGAAGGCCGGCAGACGCATACGGTGCCCGCCGGTGCGCGCGCGGAACAGTCGCAGGAACTCGCCGTGGCCCGGCCGCGCCTGTGGTCTCCGGATTCCCCCGATCTCTACACGCTGGTGCAGCAGATCCGCATCGACGGCGCGACCGTCGACGAGCGGCGCACCCGCTTCGGCATCCGCACGGTCTCCCTGGACGCCGCCAACGGCCTGCGCATCAACGGCCGGCAGGTGCTGCTGCGCGGCGGCAACATCCACCACGACAATTACATGATCGGCGCCGCGGGCGCGCCCGACGCGGACGCGCGCAAGGTCGCGCTGATGAAGACCGCCGGCTACAACGCCATCCGCAGCGCGCACAACCCGGCCAGCCAGGCCACGCTGGATGCGGCTGACGAGCTGGGCATGCTGGTCATCGACGAGGCCTTCGATGCGTGGAACAAGAGCAAGCGCGACAAGGATTACGCGCGCTACTTCAAGACCGACTGGGCACAGGCCATCGACAGCCTGGTCGTCAGCGGCCGCAACCATCCCAGCGTGCTGTTCTGGAGCATCGGCAACGAGATCCCCGAAGACGGCACGCCCGAGGGCGTCGAAACCGGCCGCAGGCTCGCCGAGCGCGTGCGCAGCCTCGACCCAACGCGGCCCGTCACCCAGGGCATCAACGCCGATCCGCCCAGGAGCACGCAACAGGCCGCGGTGCTGGACGTGGTCGGCTACAACTATCACGCCCACATCTTCGCCGAGGAGCACGAGCGGCTTCCCGAGCTGACCATGTACACCTCCGAATCCCTGCCGCAAGACCTGTTTGCCTACTGGCGCGCCGTCGAAACCAAGCCGTGGGTGATCGGCGACTTTGTCTGGACTGCGATGGACTACTTGGGCGAATCGGGTATCGGCTGGATGGGTTACAGCCAGGATTGGCAGAAGCTCGGCCCCTACCCCTGGCACCTGGCGTACTGCGGCGAGATCGATGCGACCGGGCGCATGCGCCCGGCGGCCTACTACCGCCAGGTCGTCTGGAAGACCGGCACCACTCCGATCTCCGCGTTCGTCCGCCAGCCCAAGGGCACAGAGGATCTGCCCGACCGCCACCTGTATCCGATCACGCCGCCGCATCTCGACTGGTCGCTGGACGACGTGCATCCCAGCTGGACCTGGCCGGGACAGGAAGGCCGGCGCCAGGAAGTGGTGGTGTATTCCGAATTGCCGGAAGTGGAACTGTTCCTCAACGCAAAGAGCCTGGGCCGCAAGCCGGTCGGCGTGGACAGCGAATACAAGGCCAGCTACCAGGTGCCCTACGCACCCGGACGCCTGCTCGCCGTGGGCTATCGCGACGGGCGCGAGGCCGCGCGCTGGGAACTGCGCACCGCGGGCGCGCCGGCCGTTGCCGATGTGTCGGTGGACCGCTCGCAGCTCAGCGCCAATGGCGAGGACCTGGCCTACATCGCCGTGGAACTGCACGACGCCGACGGCACCCCCATCTATGCCCGCAACGACGATCGACAGGTACGCGTACGCGTGAGCGGCGCGGGCGCCCTGGCCGGCATCGGCAACGGCAATCCGATCGACGTGTCCAGCTTCCAGTCCGGCGAACGCAAGACCTTCCACGGGCGTGTGGTCGCCGTGATCCGCGCCGGCACCCAGGCCGGCCCGATCGTGGTCGACATCGAAACCGAAGGCCTGCCTTCCCGCCAGCTGCGACTGAACGCGGTCGCGCCGCGGCCCTACTGAACGGATCGATTCCGGGCCGCGTTATCGCGCGTGCCCGCGCTGTTTCAAACCTCTACCTGGTGATATTCAGCGGGGGGAATACGGGCGATGACCTTGATCTCGAAGTCGAACCCCGCGAGCCAGTTGACGCCGATCGCCGTCCAATTCGGATAAGGCGCTTCGGGAAAGACTTCGCTTTTAGAGGATGACTGCCATCGATGCGCAGCAGCGCCGTTGCGGCTCCGCTGCTACGAGGCAACCGGCACCCAGGCGGCGCCTTGTCGCGCACTGGCCACCGCAGCTTCGATGAAAGCCATGCCGGCGACGCCGTCGTCGATGCCGGGGAAATCGGGATAGTCCGGCGGCGGTTCGCCGGCAACTTCCGCGGCGATCGCGCGGAACGCTTCGCGATACAAATTGGCGAAGGCTTCCAGGTAGCCTTCCGGATGCCCGGCCGGTATGCGCGTGGCGCCTTGTGCGGCCTCGCCGACATAGGCATTGCCGCGGCGCAGGATTTCGCGCGGGCGGTCCGGGTATTTGACGATCAGTTCGTTGGGATGCTCCTGGTGCCATTCGAGCGAAGCTTCGCTGCCGTACACGCGCAGGATAAGGTTGTTTTCTTCGCCCACCGCGATCTGCGAGCTGTGCAGCACGCCGCGCGCGCCGCCTTCGAAGCGCAGCAGCAGGTTGCCGTCATCCTCCAGGCGGCGGCCGGGCACGAAGGTGGTGAGTTCGGCGCACAGTTCGGTGATGCGCAGGCCGGTGACGTAGCGCGCGAGGTTCTCCGCGTGCACGCCGATGTCGCCCAGGCATCCGGCCGCGCCGCTGCGCGCAGGATCGGTGCGCCATGAGGCCTGCTTGTGGCCGCTGCTTTCGATGTCGCGCGCCAGCCAGCCTTGCGAATACTCCACCACCACCTTGCGCAGCGTGCCGAGCGCGCCACCCCGCACCAGCGCGCGCGCCTGCTTCACCATCGCATTGCCGGTGTAGTTGTGGGTCAGCACGAACACCTTGCCGGTGCGCGCGACCGTCTCCCGCAAGGCGCGCGCCTCGGCCAGCGTCAGCGTGACCGGCTTGTCGCAGACAACATTGAAGCCGTGCTCCAGGAACAGCGTCGCGGCCGGGAAATGCTGGTCGTTCGGGGTGACGATGACGACGAAGTCCAGCCGCTCGCTTGATGGAAGCGCCGCTTCGGCCACCGCCATGTCCTGATAGCTGTCATACGCACGTTCGGCGGCGACGAACAAATCGGCCGCCGAATCGCGCGAGCGCTGTGGATCGGACGAGAATGCGCCGGCGACGAGTTCGGCCTGCCCGTCCAGTTGCGCGGCGATGCGGTGCACGGCGCCGATGAACGCGCCACGGCCACCACCGATCATGCCGTAGCGCAGCTTGCGTCCGATCACGAAGCCATCCCTCCGCGCCCACGCTCGAAAGCCGCATCGAACGCCACTGCGCTCGGCGGGAAATCGAGCTGGCGCACGTACGCCGCCGCCTCCGCCGCGCCATGCACGCGATCCATGCGCGCGTCCTCCCATTCCACCGACAGCGGGCCGCGATAGCCGATGTCGTTCAACGCCACGATGATGTCCTGGAAGCGCACATCGCCACGCCCGACCGAGCGGAAGTCCCAGTTGCGGCGTGCGTCGCCGAAGTCGGTATGGCCGCCGAACACGCCCACGCTGCCGTCGCCGCGCCCCCACCAGACGTCCTTCATGTGGACGTGGTAGATGCGGTCGCCGAAGGTGCGCAGGAAGCGGATGTAGTCCACGCCCTGGTAGGCGAAATGCGAGGGATCGAAGTTGAAGCCGAAGCGCGGGTGGTGGTCGAGCGCTTCCAGAGCGCGCTGCGCGCTGGCGATGTCGAACGCGATCTCGGTGGGATGCACCTCCAGCGCGAAGTTCACGTCGACCGCATCGAAGGCATCGAGGATCGGCCGCCAGCGCCGCGCAAAGTCATCGAAGCCTTTCTGCAAATAGTCCTGCGAGGTCGGCGGGAAGGCATAGACCGCGTGCCAGATCGACGAGCCGGTGAAGCCGGTGACCACGGCCGGAAAATCGATCGCCGCAGCACCCGGCCGCGCATCGAAGAATGCGCGCGCGGCTTTGGCCGTGTCGATCATTCGTTTTGCGGCGCGCTGGCGCACGCCTTCCGGATCGCCGTCGCCCCAGACCCCCGGCGGCAGGATCGCGCGGTGGCGCTCGTCGATCAGGTCGCACACCGCCTGCCCGACCAGATGATTGGCGATCGCATGACAGACCAGCCCCTGCGACTGCAGCACGCTCCAACGCTCGTGCACGTAATCCGGTGATGACAGCGCGCGTTCGACGTCGAAGTGATCGCCCCAGCACGCCAGCTCCAGGCCGTCGTAGCCCATGGCCTTGGCTTGCGCTGCAAGTTCGTCGAGCGACAGGTCGGCCCATTGTCCGGTGAACAGCGTGACGGGACGTGGCATTGCGGACTCCTGTTATTGGTGCGGCAATTTGATGGTTTCACACAGGGGTATGGGAATGGGGAATGGGAACGAAAGATGCACCGTTCCCTATTCTCGCTCTCTCACTCCGCTCTTCCATTCCCGCTCCTTCTGCTCATGCACCGACGCGTTCGATGCGATAGCCGCCGCGCGCGCGGTCGACCAGATGGACGATGCCGAAGATCAATGCGATCGCGACCGGTAGCACCGCCCATACCGGCAACACATTCGCGGCGCCGTAGGTGTTGTTGATCCAGCCCATCACCGGGCCTGCGATCGCGGTCGAGAACGCGCCGGCGGCGCCGATCACCGCCAGCGCGAGCGCGCCCCCGCGCGGGAAGCGCTCGGAAGTCAGCCCGAGCATCGTCGGCCACCAGAATGCGGTGCCGATCGCGAGCAATGCCGCGGCGGCGAACGCCACCGGCGGCGTATCGGCGCGACCGAACAGCCACAGCCCTAGCGCCGCGATCGGTGCGGTCACCGCGATCAGCGTTACCGGCGAAAGTCTGTGCGCCAGGCCACCGCCGAACTGCCGCAGCGCGTACATGATGCCGTTGATCCACACCAGCAGCAGCACGCCGGCCTGCAGCGTGCTGTGCATGACCTCGTTGAAGATGTTGCTGACCCATTGCCCCGGGCCGAGTTCGGTGGCCGCGGTCAGCCACATGCAGACGAACACCACCAGGAACAGCGGGCGCTTGAGTTCGCCATACATCGCACCGGTCGACACGCCGGCCGCCTTGCGTTCGGTGTCCGGGAAACTTTGGGCGAAGAACATCACAGCGTAGATCGCCGCGGGCACCAGCATCAGCAGCATTTTGGCCTGCCAGCCGAGGCCGAGCTGGGTGAAGGCGAAGGCGAGCACGCCGCCGACCACGATGCCGCCCGGGAACCAGGCGTGCAGTTTGACCAACCGCGCGGTCTTGTCGTTCCGGTACAGCGTGGCGATGAGTGGATTGATGCCGGCCTCGACGAAGCCGTTGGCGATACCGATGACCACGGTGGCCGCGAACAGCATGGTGAAATCGGTGGCGAACACGGTGAGCAGGACGCCTGCGATATGTCCCACTGCCGCCAGTTTCAGCAGCCGTCCCATTCCCAGCAGATCGCACAGGGTGCCGCCGAACAGGATCGACAGTCCGAAACCCCAGAACGCGGCGCCGCTGATCCAGCCCAACTGGATCTTGTCGAGCCCGAATTCAAGTTCCAACTCGCCCATGATGTCGCCGCGGATGGCGAAGGACATCGCGGTGGCCAACAGGGCGATGCAACTGGCGACGAACAGGCGCTGCGGATTCATGTCGTTTCTCGCGGATGGGGACGAATACCGTCATCCCCGCCTTCGCGGGGACGACGGGCAAAGGCAGGGCATTCCAATTTCATGGCGACACCGGCCGCGCGATGTCGCGGATCCAGATGTTGCGAAACGCCACCGGATCGCCGTGATCCTGCAGCTGCAACGGCAGCTTTGCGGTGTGCTTCTCGTATTTTGGCTGGCCCTGGTAGACCGTCGATCCGCGCAAGGCCACGTCGTGCTGCACCAGCACGCCGTTGTGGAACACCGTCATGCGCGCCGGCGCCAGCACGCGGCCATCGGCGGCGAAGCGCGGCGCGAGGAACAGCACGTCGTAGCTTTGCCACTCGCCCGGCGGCCGGCTGGCGTTGACCAGCGGCGGGTACTGCTTGTACACGGAGGCCGCCTGGCCGTTGACGTAAGTCTTGTTGCGATACGAATCCAGCACCTGCAGCTCGTAGCGCTCCATCAGGAACACGCCGCTGTTGCTGGCACCCTGCCCTTCGCCCTTTGGCTTTGTCTGCGTGCGGAATTCCAGATGCAGTTGCACGTCGCCGAACGCCTCGCGCGTGCGGATGTCGCCGCTGCCCGGTGTCACCACCAGCGCGCCGTCGACCACTTTCCAGCCGATCGGGCCGCCGCCCTTGGCGTTTTCCCATGCGCCGGTATCGGTCCCCGCGAACAGCACCTTCGCATCGCTCGGCACGCCGCCGGCTGGTGCATCGACCTTCGGCGGCACCGGCTGCCACACCTCGGTCAGCGATGGTGACGGCAGCGCAGGGTCCTGGCCGGACGCGGTCGACAGCACGCATGCGAACACCACTGCGAAGCAAGCCTTGCTCGCCAGTCGCCACCGCTTGTTTGTCGAAGATTTCAGAACCATCCCGGTACCCCTTGCGCAGATGCGACGAGCGCAAGCGAGCCACGTTGGAGAAATGCACATCGGGTCAACATGGTATTCCCTAGCTGCTTCGAGACATATCCGATTGGAATATCTGTTTTGGAATCAGGTGCAACGATGTTGCATTGCGACAACGCATTCGCGTCGCCAACGTTTTCAGGTTTACATGATCGGATCGTTGCGATGTTACCGGCTTTTCGCGGTAGAGTTCCGTCGAACGAGCTCAGGGAAGCACACGCATGTCGATCGGCAACAATTCCTTTGACGCAATCGTGGTCGGCACCGGCGTCAGCGGTGGCTGGGCCGCGAAAGAACTGACCGAGAAGGGATTGAAAACCCTCGTGCTCGATCGCGGGCGCATGGTCAAGCATGGCGACTACCCCACCGCGCACGATCAGCTCTGGGAGCTGCCCTATGCCGGCCGGGCCACGCAGACGGATCTCGAGCAGCAGGCGGTCGCGGCGCGCACCGGTTACGCAATCACGCAAGGCACCAAGCACTGGTTCGTCAACGACGTCGATCACCCGTACATCGAGAAGCAACCTTTCGCCTGGGTGCGCGGCTATCACGTCGGCGGCCGCTCGATCATGTGGGGCAGGCAGTCTTACCGCTGGAGCCCGATGGACTTCGAGGCGAATGCGAAGGAAGGCATCGCCGTCGACTGGCCCATCCGCTACGAGGACATCGCGCCGTGGTACGACCACGTCGAGAGTTTCATCGGCGTCAGCGGTCAGGCGGAAGGTTACGAACAACTGCCGGACGGAAAATTCCTGCCGCCGATGGCGATGAATTGCGTCGAGCAGGACCTCAAGCAGGCGCTCGCCGACAAGATGGGGCGGGCGATGACAATCGGCAGGACCGCGAACCTCACCGCGCCGCTCACGCACAGTCACAGTCCCCAGCGCGGCACCTGCCAATATCGCAACCTGTGCAGCCGGGGTTGTCCGTTCGGTGCCTACTTCAGCAGCAACTCCAGCACGCTGCCCGCGGCGGAGAAGACCGGGAACATGACGCTGCGGCCCAATTCGATCGTCTACGAGCTCATCTATGACGAGAAGAAAGGCAGGGCCAGCGGCGTGCGCGTGCTCGATGCGGAAACCGGCGAGCAGATGGAGTTCCACGCCAAGGTGATCTTCCTGTGCGCGTCCACGTTCGGTTCCACGCACATCCTGATGAATTCCGTCTCCAGCAGGTTTCCCGACGGTTTCGGCAACGACAGCGGCGAGCTCGGCTGCAACATCATGGATCACCACCTCGGGGTCGGCGCCCATGCGATGGTCGATGGCTACGAGGACCGGTACTACAGCGGCAACCGGCCCAACGGCATCTACATTCCGCGCTTCGTCAATATCGGCAAGGACAAGCGCGACTACCTGCGCGGCTTCGGTTACCAGGGCAGCGCGTACCGGTCGGGATGGACCAGGCTGCTCAAGGACGACACGTTCGGCGCGGACCTGAAGGCCAAGGCCGCCGAGCCCGGGCCGTGGGGCATGGGGCTGGGCGGTTTCGGCGAAACCCTGCCGTATCACGACAATCGCGTCACGCTCGATCGCACGCGCAAGGACAAGCATGGCCTACCCGTGCTCGCCATCGATGCCGTGATGCGCGAGAACGAACTGAAGATGCGCAAGGACATGGCGGCCGAGGCGGCGACGATGCTGGAGGCCGCGGGATTCAAGGATGTCCGCAGCGGCGACGGCGGCGACGAGCTGGGGCTCGGTATCCACGAGATGGGCACCGCGCGCATGGGCCGCGACCCGGAAACGTCCGTGCTCAACGCCTGGAACCAGGTGCATGCCTGCAAGAACGTGTATGTCACCGATGGCTCGTGCATGACATCGGCGGCCTGCCAGAACCCGTCGCTCACGTACATGGCGTTGACCGCTCGCGCCGCGGATCACGCTGTCCAGGAACTGAAACGGATGAACCTATGAAGACCGACATCGACATGAACCGCCGCGAGGCGATACGGCGCGTTGCCTTGCTGATGGGAGGCGCCGTTTCGGCGCCGGCCATCCTGGGCGTGCTCGCTGGCTGCAAGGCCGAGCCGGATACGGGTGTGGCATGGAAGCCGGTGTTCCTCACCGCGGCGCAGGCTGCGGTGGTGGCGGAAGTCGCGGAGATCATGATTCCGCGCACCGACACGCCGGGCGCAACGGATGTCGGCATCGCGCCGTTCATCGACAAGATGATGAAGGACACCTATTCGAAGGATGAGCAGCAGCGCTTCGTCGCCGGGCTCGCGGATTTCGAGGCACGGGCGAAGCGCGAACGCGGGCGCGCCTTCCTCGAGCTGGAGCCTGCGCAACGCGCGGCGCAGGTGAAACAGGTGCATGACCCGGCCGTCGAAGCAGATCGGGAATCGACCGTTCCGCTCGAAAAGCGGCGTCGTCCTTTCATCCTTACGATGAAGGAACTCACCTTGCTCGGCTACTTCACCTCCGAACCCGGCGCCACGCAGGTGTTGCAGTACCGCCCTGTTCCCGGTGCGTATCAAGCGTGCATTCCGCTGGCGCAGGCGGGGAACGGCAAGACGTGGGCCACGGAGACGAGCTACCGGTTCTGATCCACCCATTGAAGCCCCTCTCCCATCGGGAGAGGGGTGGGGAGCAAGGTGGAACTGCTCAACCTTGCCGGCTGCATGGACAGCAGCGCGAGCAGTTACAAGCACTACGACGTCGCGTCCGAGCCAGAAAGCTGCGTGCACGCGAAAGGCTCGAAGCCCGCGATGTAACACCCGCAATGTTCACAGAGTGCTGACTCGCGGTGGCAATGCCGTGGGGGCAAGTTGCCGCACCGCTCGCGATGCCAGTCTTGGAATGCAGGCAACGGTATATCGCATCGGCATCGAACTGCGCGTTCAGTGGCGCGACGCAATGATCCGGTTGTTTCCGCCTCGCACAGACCTGCGTCGACAGCTAATCCGACTCCGGTTTCGGCGGCGAAACCAGCAGACCCGCCGCCTCCGCCGCCCGGGTTCCACATTCGGTATCGAACTCCGACGACGCACCGGAAACGCCAACCCCACCGATCGCCGTGCCGTCACGGGTAAAGAGCGGCACGCCGCCTTCCATGGTGGCGATCATCGGTGCGGCCGGCGTGTTCCATGTGGCGGTGTCGCGCGTCGAACTGCGGTAGACCGCCGCGGAACGTCCCTTCCACTGCGCCAAAGCAGCGGCAGCCGGCGAGGCGCCATGGTTGGAGAAGCTCACCAGATCGCCACCGTCGTCGAAAACCGCGACAGCGACCGCATGCCCGGCCTGTCCGGCGTTGGCCATGCAATGGTCGCGGATGGCGTCGGCTGTCTTGAAGTCGAGGAACGGCCGCATGGTCTGCGCCTGCGCTCCCGCGCTTGCCAACAAGATGACCATGGCAACCTGGCCGGCGAAAACCATGGACGTCATCCTGCTCTCCTGTTGTTGGTCCGGGTGATACCCGCTTTCGGCCAGGACCGGTCTCTCCAATGCCTGCAATCCGCAACACTCGAGACCCTGATCGATCAGGGTAAACAGAAATGGACCGCGCTGCACAAGATGATCGAGCAACACTTGAAGTGAAGGTGACTCTTGCGCATCGCACCTTCATGGATCGCCTGCGAATCCCAACGCGACGGCGCTGGCTATCCCCCGACGCTCAGCCGCCCTGTCGGGTGCAGGCGAGGAATGGCCGCGGCGTGATGCGGATCGACCTCCGAGCCACCCTTTGCTTCCAGGGCTCACTGCCGAGGGGTCGACTTCGACCGGTAGTCCGTGCCCTCCGGAGCCCAGAAAAGGGCGCCGGACTTTGAAATCTCCAGGTGGTCCGACAGGCCCCGCTCCCGAAGCTCGCGGCGCAGCCCTTCAATGCCGTCATGGGTCTCGATGATGTAACCCTCGGAGAGAACATCCCCGTAATGCTTCTGGGTGTTTTGACGGGCCAGTTCGACGATGTCCTCGGCCGTCCCGCCGATCGACCAGACGTGTACGTCCTCGTCAGTGGCGTAGGTCCTGATGCGCCATGCGCCGCTGTCCGTTGCCACAAATTGCACCGTGTCGAAGACCTCGTCGGTCGCAGCTTCTTCTGAGTTTTCGAGGTAGCTGCTTCGTACGGCGAGAAAGAAGATGACGAGGACGGTTTTCATGAATGCTATCGCCTGGCTTGGGCCGAGCCGCGATGCGGCTTCCGCGTATGGAAATAGTTGGGTGCTGGCTTACAGGCTCCGGATATCCTCGACGAGCTCAACGAAATCCGTGCCGGTGAACGAGTGACCGCGGCCATCGAACGTGCGGGCCACCGCGCCAGGGTCTTTCGCGACCCATTGCGCCAGGTGCGAGAACGGCACCCGATCGTCGTTCCGGCTTCACCAGGCGAACGATGCCGATCAGGGTCTTGCGGACGCTCCGGTACGGGGTTGCCTCCGCAGCCTTCCAAAGAGAAAGCTCCGCAACGCGGGGGGCCAATCTTCGACTGCGTCACCTGCGTCGGTAGATCAGCAAGACGACACCGGAGCTCATCGACGACGTGCTGACGAGCTCCAGGTTTGCCTTGACTCCGTCGGCAAACATACGCCGTCCTTCTCCGAGCACCAGCGGGTAGACCAGGATGTGGTATTCGTCAACGAGGTCGCGCTGGACCAACGCCTGCACGAGCGTGCGGCTTCCGTGCACGAGCAGGCTCCCGCCATGACGCTCCTTGAGCCGACGCAGCTCCGCATCCAGCTGGTTGCCGCCCGCAATGACGTGCGAGTTGTTCCAGTGAGCGCGTGGCAACGTGTTCGATACCACGTACTTGGGCGTCTCGTTCAACCGGTCCGCATAATGCCCGGAGCGCGAAGGCCAGGCCTCGGAGAAGATCTCATAGGTGCTGCGTCCCAGCAGCTGCGCGTCGGCGGTGCGCAACTCCTCGTCCTTGAAGCGCTCGATGTCATTGTTCCAGTACGGGATCGACCACTTTTCCGGCGCTTCGACGACGCCGTCCATGGTCGTGAAAGAGGTGACAACGATCTTGCTCATGGTCCAATCCGGTGGGGTTTATGACGGCGACGCTCAGGCAACGATGGACCGGCGCGCCAGATCACGGCGACGCACGGAGCCGGGGAACTCGCTACCCGATCTGCAACGCAAGCGCCGCCCCAACGCGGCTACGCCCGACAGGGCAAGCGCGTGGGGCTCATGGTGGTGCTGAAAGTCGCTGCATGAGGACAATCCTAGGTACCGGACCGCGTCGCAGACAACGCGAAATTTCCCGCTATCGATAAGGTGTGTTTATGTCAAAGCCACTGCCACCCTGCTCGCGAGCAGGTCTCGCGCGACGCGGTGTACCGCGCAACCGGGCGCGTGCGTTGAAGATCGCTCCTGGACCCGACCTGACATGGGCGTTCTGTGGGCAATCCCGATATTGCCGCCGCTCGTCCACAAGCTTCCGGACCAAACGAAGGCCCCGCGTTGCGGGGCCTTCTCTGCGTGGGATTGCATCAGGGGGAGTGTCCGCAATCACACGACAGGCGATGCGCCCGCGCGGTGGCGTCTAGACGACTTCCCTGGTCCCAAAAGGTGGAAGCTCGAGCGTGCCGTAACGGCTGAGGGTCTGGTCCATCAATGTCAGCGCCAGGTCTTCGGACACCTTGGCGAAGGCGTGCGCTTCGCACTGGGACAGCAGATGCGTCCGGATCTCCGCTGGAATGAGCTGGGAGGGCACCGTGCCTTCGAACTGCAGCGGGCCGTGCTGGTTCCCGGCTTCGGTGGGTTCCATGTCCGCGGGCACGATCAGCCAGCAGGCCGGGCTGGAATACAGGGAAATACGCATTGGGGCCAACCGGAAAAGGCAGCGAGCTGCACGGAGGCCCGAAGAAGCACGGTAAAGGGTGAAGATTCGCCGAGTGCGCTCCCACTGTGCGCCATCTGTCGTGATCTGCGCGTTAGATGCGCCTACCGTTGGTCGGAACGCGTCGTGCCGGGCCGTCTCCTGACCCAGGTCATGGCATCTCGCGCGCAGCCGTCGCACGCTTGCACCATGACCCCATCACCCACCATCCCGATCCGCCTGAGCGACGAGCCGCACGCAGCCTCCGTCGAGATCGACGGCACCCGCGTCGCCCGCGGCCTCGGCCTGGAGGAGGCCGCGTTCCGCCAGCTCATGGCCGAGCGCAAGATCGCCCTGCTCTGCGAGCGCGGCACCGGCGAGGACAGCGGCCTGTGGCGCGCCACCTTCTACTACGGCGAGCGCCGCCTGCGGCTGGTGGTCGATGCGCAGGGGAACGTGCTGACGCAGGGGTGAGCACACGGCATGCGCGCGCATGCAAGCCCCTTCCCCCGCGTTCGGGGAAGGTTGGCGTGATGGATTGCCACGCGCCCCTGTAGGAGCGCCGCTTCGGCGCGACCGGATTTTCCGGAGATGCGGTCGCGCCGAAGCGGCGCCCCTACACAAGCTTCCAGCCAAAAAAGAAGGCCCCGCACTGCGGGGCCTTCGCTGCGTGGACTGCGAACGGGATAGGCCGCATCAAGGCAGGCACACCTCGCCGGTGACCTTGGTGGTGATGACCCCGCCCTCGCGTGTTCCGCTGACGAAGAAATATCCGGTGGCGCCGGCGAACTCGCCGGTTCCCTCGACGATCTTCTGATGCGCGGTCACGGCCCCTGGCGGCACGATCCCGGCCTCGCGCATCAACAGGTTGCCGGTGGGCGTGCGATATTCGAACGGGCCCGCGTAGGGCGTGGCGTCCGGTGCGCCCGAGGGCGCCGTGCCGCCGCTGTTGGCGCGGAAATGGGTCGTCCCGCGCAGGCCATGATTGCCATCGACAATACCCAGGTAGCAATAGCTCAGCCCGGGATTGCAGCCCTCGGTGGAATACATCTCGACGAGGTCGGCGTGGATCGCCTTGCATTCATTGGCGTGCGCTGTGGATGCGGCAAGTGCAAGGCAGGCGAACAGCACGGTCTTCATGGCGAATCTCCTGTGATTGGCGGAACTGCGGGTGCCGGTGCACGCTAATCGCGCGACCCGTGCAACTGCAGCGCCAATCACAGCTCCGGGTGCGGAGCCACTCGCCTTGCCGCGAGAACATCCTTGCCGCCATGTGGGGCCACTGAGCCCGCGGCCGGCACGGGATCAGTTGCGGCGCGCCGCCCGCGCGAACACGGCGCAAGGAATGCCGACCAGTACGACATAGGCGGCGAAGCACGCGACCTGCCAGTCGAGCGGCTGAAGCGTGGCGAGCGGACGCGACCCAGTGAGCAAAGGCACCAGGACCACGAACATCAGCCCATACATGCAGGCGCCATACAGCGCCCCATAGCGCAGCGGTTGCTGCAGCAGCACCGGCAGGCGCCGCGCCGCAAGCGCATACCCGGCCGCCATCGCCGTCATCAGCGCATAGTGCAGCGCGGCGCCGACCAGCACGCTGGCCCAACCGCCGGCGAGCGCCGTCTCGCGTCCGAGGATCCAGCCCGCGATCACCTGCAGGATCCGGCTGGGCGACACGCCGTGGAAGATCCAGTAGAAGCTCGAGAACGCCAGCTCCAGCGTGCCGGCGCTCAACCCTGCCAGCAGCACCCAGGGCACGACGGATCGCGTGGTGTCCGCTGCAAGCGGCAGGTGCAAGGTTTTCATGCGCATCTCCCTCGTGGATTGGCTCCATCAGGCGCCGCGTGATTGGCTCTGGCAAGGTCCACTGCGCTGCCATGCAATGGGGCCAATCGAGGAGTGGACCCATGCATCTTCTACTGGACGGACGCGGCCCGCTGCATGCGCAGCTGACCCGGGCACTGAAGTCGACCCTGTTCACGGGGAGCGCGCGCACCGGCGAGCGGCTCCCGGCCACACGGTCGCTCGCGCGTGAGCTGGGCGTGTCGCGCAATACGGTACTCGCGGCGTACGAGCAGCTGCGCGCCGAGGGCCTGGTCGATGGTCGCGTCGGCTCCGGCAGCTACGTCGCCTCACCGCTGCAGGCGTCACGACCGGCCATCGCGAGCGGGGGCCCGGGATCTCCGGCGCAGTCGGCTTACGCGCGGCGCATGCGCGCCTTTCACGACAACGCCCGGCTGGCCAGCGCGATGGATCAGCAGGTCCGCCATCGCTTCCAGTACGGCATGCCGCTGACCAATCCGGCGCTGACCAACCTGTGGGCACGCGAGCTCTCGCGCGCAGCCCTGTACACCCGGCCCGCGTATCCGCCGGTGCAGGGCCTGCCTGCGCTGCGCGAGGCGGTGTGCGACTACCTCGCGCGCCGCCGCGGGGTGCAGGCGATGCCCGAGGATGTGCTGATCGTCGCCGGCACCCAGCAGGCGATCGCGTTGACCAGCCGCGTCCTGCTGGACGCCGGGGACTCGGTCGCGATCGAAGACCCGCAATATTTCGCCACGCGCCGGGTGCTGCAGATCCACGGCGCAACCCTGTGCGCGGTACCGGTGGACGGCGATGGCCTGGTCGTGGACGCCTTGCCCGTGCGCGCGCCGCGGCTGGTATGCGTCACGCCTTCCCACCAGTTTCCCAGCGGTGCGGTGATGTCGCTCCCGCGGCGACTGGACCTGCTCGACTATGCCCGGCGTCAATCGTGCTGGATCTTCGAGGACGACTACGACGGCGAATTCCGGTACAACGGCCAGCCGCTGGCGGCGCTGCGCTCCCTGGACGACACCGGCCGCGTGATCTACGTCGGCAGCTTCTCCAAGACGCTGTTCCCGGCGCTGCGGCTGGGCTATCTGGTCATGCCGCCCGGTTTGCGCCAGGACTTCATCGCGGCGAAATGGGCCGAAGACTTCGGCTCACCGGCGATCGAGCAGGCAGCCCTGGCTAACTTCATCGCCGGCGGCGGTTTCGAGCGTCATCTGCGCCGTTCGGCCAAGACCCTCGCCGAGCGGCGTGCCGTATTGATGCGGGGGCTGGAAGGCTGCAGCCGCGGCCGTCTGGAGATCGCCGATTCGAATGCCGGCATGCATGTCGCGGTGTGGCTGCGCGACAAATCGCGCGCCCAGGGCGAGGCGTTGATCGCCTACGCCCGCACCCAGGGACTGGGCCTGAATCCGATCGCCCCGTCCTACCTGATGCCGCCCGATCGGGCCGGACTGCTCATGGGCTTCGGCGCGATGTCGCCCAGCGAAATCGAGCAGGGCATCGAGGTCTTCGCGCGCTGCCTGGATCACGCCTACGGCGAACCCGAGCGTGCGCACCCTTCCGCGCAAGAAAACGGCCCCGCAGCGCAGGGACGTCCCGTGCATGGATCACGGGAATGGCATGAACGCACGATCGCGCAGCGGGCGGTGGCACAGCCGCGGCCCAGGCGGCGCGCGGCGGCCGGTTGAGCGTTTCGGGAGCAGCCAGGCCCGTAGGTCGGGGCTACGCCCCCGACGTCCAGGCCTCCGCCACACCAACGCCGGGGACGTAGCCCCGGCCTACCAATACATAGCGCTGGAACGTCGCCCGCGACCACTTCCTGCGTTGCCGCGCGCTGCGCCGTGCCCGACAGGTTGGGATGGGGACAGATCACGTGGAAGGATCTGCATGCTCTTGCGCATCGATTTCCGGAGCCACGCTCTTGAAACCCTTCGGGTGCAGGACAACCGAACCCAGTGTCTCGATGTCGGAGAGGCGCTGCGGAACATTGCGCTCAAATGTCATGAACCGTCCGTCGTGAAGGACTAGCGACGTTGTCCTGGCCCGCCCTCCCGACAGGTAGGTGATATTTGCCAGGCAATACTCATACCCTGGATATGGCAGCCGCGGTATCTCGTCTCCACGCTTGTAGTAGGCAGCGACCAGCCGGCCAGGCTTCTGCCTTTGTACTTTGCGGACCAACCTGAGCTGGCGTGCCAGGATGTCCCGTTCCTGGGCGGGCAAAGCATCCATCAGGAATGAGAGCAAACGCGTTTCCGCCTCGTTGAAGCCGCGAGTGCCGCCGAAAAGGAACTCCGAGATCTTCGCCAACATGTCATGCCTCTTGCAGGTCTGGCGCCTGAACCTGGCTACTCCGGCAGATTCGACCGAATCAGGTCCGCGGTTTCAGCAAGTTGCCTGGCAGAAACCTGAACCCGCTCCCGGCGCAGTGCATCGCCGCTGGGATCGTGTGGAGTCCCCCTTTTGCGTCCGGCGGCATCGAATGTTGCCAGTTGCGGCGGACCGATACCCCAATCGCTGCCCTTCTGCCGGGGCACGACATGGAAATGGAAGTGCGGAGTTTCCTGTCCACTAAAGACCCCGTTGTTCTGGAACGTAAGTATCCCGAGGGGTTTGTAAGTCCTGGCGAGCGCCTCTGCGATTCTCTTGGCCGAGACCATTATCTCCGCGCATTCCTGCTGGGAAAGGTCGAGCAGCGTCGCGACATGCCGGCGCGTGATGACGCAGCATTGGCCAACCTCGAACTGCCACGGATTGATCACGGTGAGCGTATGTTCGCTCTCGTCGATGACCTTCCACGTTTCTTCACGAGCTGCCACACACAGGTCGCACGGATCTCTTACGGGAAGTTCGAACATTTGCCCCTACCCTCTCCGACTAACTGGTTTGCCACAAGCAGACGAAGCTTGAATCAGGCCGAGCCGCGGAGCGGATCCGGCTTGAATGAATTGTCAGGCCTCACTTTTTGCCCGCGAACACTCTACTTCTTGAGATGCTTTTCCCACTGCACTGGCTCCCATGGGTGAAGCTCGTGCATAAAAATGCGCGCCTTGACTGCCGGATCATTGGCTACAATCTCTCTAGCCTCGGCCTCATCAGATACTTCCAGCACAACAGCACCGCCGGCATTGTCTGTGAGCGGGCTTGCCATTTTCATGAGGCCCTTGGCGTACAGAGACAGCATGTACTTGCCGTGATCACGGAGGGGCAGCTCAGAAACGGGCTTCCCTTGTGGCCAAGCAGGTCCTGGCCGATAGATGAGTAGGTATGTGGTCTTCGCGACATCAGCGGGTTCCGATGCGACGGCGACGGCTTGGGCGAGGATGCCTATTGCTGCTACAAAGGTGAGCAACGCTGATTTGATTTGCATAATCTCCACCAGGGAGGTGTGTGCGTGAGGCCTAACGCCTGAGTTGAACCATGCCACGAATGGCGTCGGCTTGGACGAATTGTCAGCCGCCAGCCGCGCGAGCATCGAACATGAACTTCGCGCCATCGATTAGCGGCATGTACTGCTCTTTGCTTGACAGGCGCAGATCGGCCCAGAATGTGATCTCGCGTGCGCCAGCTGGCATTTTGGCGAGCGGAGCGTACACGCCGAACTCGAAATTGTCGGGGTTTTCGGCGAGCACGAACTGCTGGGCCGAGCGGAGCCTGCTGGCGCCACTGGGACTGAGTGCGAGCGTATATGTGGATACGGCCATATCCCGCGAGAACAGCCCGGCAGAGCGGGTTTCACGTGCTGTCTGTAGCAGTGAAAGCGTCATCTCATGTCGCTGCGACCTGCCATTGGGCGCCTTGAGCGACAGGGTAAGCCGACTGGCGTCCATGTTGAGATGAAACCCGGCTGGGACCGAAACCCTCACTCGCACTTCGCCCGGGTCAATCTGCGTCAACGCTCGAGGCTTCAGGGACGAAAGCCTGATTGCCGTGGACAAGGGAATCGAAGCGCATCCGGGCAGCGCCAGTGCAGCAGCGACCAGGATGGTTGCAAGTAGGCGCATAACTTTTCCTGGCAGCCAACACCTGTATTAAGCAAAGCCGTGAAGCGGCTTCGGCTTGAACGATTTGTCAAGTTGCGGGTCTTGTGCTGCCAGCAACCGCTTGAACATCCGACGGCGACATTACGAATGAGTACTTGTAACCAGGATTGACCGCCAGACCAAATGGCGGGCGGGTAATGCTCAATGCCCAAAGAAAGTCCGTGAGTAGCACGTTGGAGTATGCGGGTTCATTCTTGACCCATGGACTCGCCTTCTCGACAGTGGTGAAGGTGGCCAGCACCGCGAACCCCGCGGGAGAGTTCAACGTGAGAGGCCGGAAATCTTTGGGAAGCGAGCCGTTCTCCAATCCTTTGTTCAAAGGGATCGCAATCCTGGATTGGCGTAGCGCCTCAATCAGACCAGCACGACCTTCAGGATTGTCCGTGACCGACTGGATCAGTTGTTCCAACTGGCTTGCGTCCATGCCTTCCTCCGCAACCTGGCGCCTAAATTAAGCCGACCCGCGAAACGGTTCGGCTTGAATGAATTGTCAGGCATCAAGCCGACACCAGAACGCCAGCGTGTACCTGCCAAGCTCGATTGACTCCCAATCTGCGGACTCGTGGATCGGCATGTCAAGGCTGATTGTCTTGAGGTCGACGTGAGCCGGAAAGTTGGCCAGCACAATGTTGGCCGCATCCGAGCCCAGCCTATGGGTGGCCTGGAACAAGGCGAAATTACTCACCAACTCCGCGGCGCCGATGCGGAGCTCACCGCGGTCGAGCAATTCGTCTCCGTCAAAGAACGCTAGATCGACGCGCATTGATCATTCTATTCACGGAGAACAGGGGCTCAGGGTAGCAAGACCAACAAAGGGACTCTGCCCTGCCTCTCTTCCTCCAGCTGCCACAAAGAGGCCCCGCAATGCGGGGCCTTTCGTGCATGGATCGCGGGAACGGGGTGAAGCGCGATCACGCAGCGGGCGGTGGGACGGGCGCGGGCTGGCGGCGCGCGGCGCCTGGTTGAAGCATTGCGAGAGCAGCCAGGCCCGCCCCTGTAGGAGCGCCACTTTGGCGCGACCGAAACCTCGGCCAGAAAAACGGTCGCGCCGAAGCGGCGCTCCTGCAAATGCCCGACAAGAAGGGCCCCGCAAAGCGCCGCCTTCACGGCATGACCAGCCCCTTCCCCGCTTGCGGCCTGTTGCGCCGGGCCGCACAGGTTGGGGCGGAGGCGGTCGGCAAGCGGGGAGCCCTGCGAGCGATCAACGCGCCCCATACGCACGATCAACTTTTCAGGACGATCCATAACCAATCGTCCAGCCATCCCCGGCACAGTGACCTCACCGGCCAGTTCGCCTCAACGCACGGCCACCACCCCCGACCCGAGGACACCACGATGAACCAGCTGATCCCTTCCCTCCTGGCCGCCGCCATGGCCACCACCCTCGGCGCCGAGGCGCAGGCCGCACAGCCCGCTGCCGATGCCGGTACTGATCCCGTGAAAAATATCGTGCTGGTGCACGGCGCCTTCGCCGACGGCAGCGGCTGGCGCGGGGTGTACGACGTGCTCACCGCGCGCGGCTACCGCGTGAGCATCGTCCAGAACCCGCTGACCTCGCTGGCCGACGACGTGGCCGCCACCCGCCGCGTGCTCGACCGCCAGGACGGCCCGGCGATCCTGGTCGGCCATTCCTGGGGCGGCACGGTGATCACCGAAGCGGGCGTGCACGACAAGGTCGCCGGCCTGGTCTATGTGTCCGCGCTCGCGCCCGACGCCGGCGAAACCACCGCGCAGCAGTACGCCGGCTTCGCCGCCACGCCGGAGTTCGTGATCGACGTGCACCCCGACGGCATCGGCTACCTCAACGGAGCCAAGTTCAAGGCCGGCTTCGCGCACGACGCCAGCGACGCAGACGCCGCCTTCCTGCGCGACTCGCAGGTGCCCATCACCATGGCCGAGTTCGAAACCCCGGTGAAGCACGCGGCCTGGCGCAGCAAGCCCAGCTGGGCGGTGATCGCCACCGAAGACAGGGCCTTCGACCAGGCGATGCTGGTGCACATGGCGCAGCGCATCGGCGCGCAGACCACCTACGTGAAGGCCAGCCATGCGCTGTACTTCACCCAACCCAAGGCAGTGGCGGATGTGATCGAGCAGGCGGCGAAAGGGGCGCAGGCCGCGCGGTCGAAGTAGCCCCCATGTAGGAGCGCCACTTTGGCGCGACCGGACCCTCGGCCAGAAAAACGGTCGCGCCGAAGCGGCGCTCCTACAAAAGCGTCTGCGATGCGCACACGCGGAACAAAAAAAGGCCCCGCATTGCGGGGCCTTTCCGTACATGACCGCGGGAACGGAGTGAAGCGCGATCACGCAGCGGGCGGTGGGACGGGTGCGGGCTGGGCACCGCGCGGCGTCCGGTTGAAGCGTTGTGCCAGCAGCTTGCGCAGGGCTTCCATGCCCTCGCCCTTGCCGGACACCTTGAGCACGGCATAGCCCTCCAGCGCGCCGTTCATCAGGTCGCTGCCCAGCGCGGTTTCGGCGCCGGACATGCGCTCGTGGATGCGGCTCACGCGCTGCAGGCGTGGGCGCAGCGCGTCGAGCGCGGCCAGGTCGCGCTGGAAACCTTCCAGGTCGAAGTTGCGCGGCAGCACGCCGGGGTTTTCGCCAAAGGCCACCGCGCTCTGGCGGACGAAGGCCTCGGACTTGGCGCCCATCTTGGTGAGCTGGCGCAGCTCGTCCGGGGCCAGGGCCACCAGCCCGGCGAGTTCGGCTTCCACCGCGGCCAGTGCGGTATCCAGACGGGCGACGCGCTCGGCGTTCAATTCCAGGTCGATCAGATTCTGTGACATCACGCTTGCTCCCTGTTCCTTGTGAGTGAGACCGGCCCATCCGGCCGGCAGGCGTATTGCAGCCCAGCCCGCGGCCCGGCGCCCTCGGGCAACCCCGCGGCGGCGCCTGGGAAAAGTCCGAAAGGCGGCTCGGAAAACTCCGAACCCGGGCCCGCCCGCCCCGGCCCCGGCCGGGAGCACCCGCGTCGAGCCCCGCTACGGGCAGCCCACCGCCCCCGGCGGCCCCTTCGCAAGCGAATTTGGTCCGGCCGCCACCGGAATTGGCTTGCGCGCAAGCCGATTTGGTCCAAGCGCAAGCCGATTTCGCTTGCGCGCAACCGGATTTGGCTTGCGCGCAAGGCACCGGCATATCAAGCGCAAGCCGATTTGGCTTGCGCGCAACCGGATTTCGCTTGCGCGCAAGGCACCGGCATATCAATCGCAAGCCGATTTCGTTTGCGCGCAACCGGATTTGGCTTGCGCGCAAGCCAAATTGGTCGAAAGGCCGGGCTCCGGGACTTGCGCGCAAGCGGGCAGGGCTTGCGGCGGCTTCCGTCGGGCCGGCGGACCGGCCCGCGGGATCCGTTGGCGAGTGTCGATGAAACACCGCCGCGGCCGGCGTCCCCGATCGTCGCCCGCTACGCGGCCCTGTTCAACGCGCGCGACTGGGATGGCGTGCGGGCCATGCTGGCCGACGATGTACGACTGGACCTGGTCGCGCGCTCGCAGGGGCGGGACGGCGCGAAGTCGAGGCGTATTTCACCAACTACGGGCGGTTGTTCGACTACTGGCACTTCGTGCCAGCATGGCTCGATGGCGGCGAAGTGCTGGCCGTCTACCGCAGCCCCACGGACCCGCGCCCCACCTACTTCGTCGAGTTGACGCACGCTGGCGGGCAGATCACGGGCATCCGTGATTTCCACTTCGTGCCCTACGTGGCCGCTGAGGCTTCGATCACGCCGAGCCACACCAACAAAGAAGGAGGTGGAGGGAATTAGTGCACACTAATTCCCTCCGCCCCCTTACTAGTCCTGGCTTCGTTCCAATGGAGCGGTGGCGGCATCATCCGGGTTAACTCCCCCGCTATAGGCCCGGACCGCAGTACACCGAAGCGGCGGTAATTGATGTTGTCGTCGGTTCTTTCGTATCGTGAAATGTGCCCACCTCACCGCGACGACGCTTGAGGACTAAGCGAGCTCGCTACCTGCGAACCGCCATTTTCACAGCAGGGACGCTTACCAATGCCAGATGAAGAGCTCGTCCTCTAATGACGCCAATTCTTGAGTTCACAAACCCCTCTCTAAACGATGGATGGAACATCACCGTCAGACTCGGACGGAAGTGGCTCCATGAGCCCTTGGCCCAACTCCGACTGCCCGACGGCTCGCTAAGTGCGCCGGTACGTCTACAAACTGAGATTAAAAAGATATCCGACTTGGTGGATCTCGACCTAGCACTGGAACACGATCCAGAATGCAGAAGCGTTGCCGGACTCTTACGCGTTCTCACAAAGGCGTACGGAGCCTTCCCGCGCACGCGCGAGGTGACCATTTGCCGCTTTTACTGGCGTCAAGATTAATCCGGGTAGACATCTGACGGGAGGATTCAATGTCTGAGATCGTTGACCGAGCGCTACTCGCCAAAAGAGAATCCAAGCATATCGAGTTCAAGCGGTCTTTCGACCCGAGCGTCGCGGGAGCTTGGTGCGAGCTCGTAAAGGACATAGTCGCTCTCTCCAACTCAGGCGGCGGCGCAATCCTGATTGGCGTAGAGAATAACGGCATTCCATCCGGTGAGGACGTTTCACAAGTACTGGAGCTAGATCAAGCAGTGGTTGCTGATAAGGTCTTCAAGTACACGTCACACCATTTACATGGAATCGAAATACACGAAGCCGAGAAAGATGGAGAAACGGTAGCAGCAATCGAGATATCAGCTGTGGATCTGCCCGTTGTGTTTGAGAGCGTTGGGACATACGAGGTTGATAAAAAACAGAAGACCGCTTTTGCAAGAGGTACGGTCTACTTTCGGCACGGAGCAAAAAGTGAGCCTGGCACTACCGCGGACCTTAGGGCGGCATTGGAACGCAGGCTAAAAGCAATACGAGCCGAGTGGCTGCGTGGAGTAAAAAAGGTTGTTACATCCCCTGCGGGATCCGTGGTGTCCGCCTTAACTGGAGATGTCCTGGAGAGTAAATCGGCCAACGCTAGCCCCATCAGATTTGTAGATGATCCAAATGCGCCGGGCTATAGGCTCATCGACCACGATGTAACCTATCCATATCGACAAACCGAGCTCTTGAGGGTCGTTAACGCGATGCTTCCAGACTTAGTAACTATAAATTCTCGAGACCTGCTCGCGGTAAGACGAACACTCTCGATAGACGGCAATGCGCTCTACTGCCACACCCCCAAGTTCGGAACAACGCAGTACAGTGACTCGTTCGCGGAATGGCTGGTGGAGCAACACAAGGCAAACTCTAATTTCTTCGAGAACTCCAGGTCTGAATTCAATAAGAAACTTAGGGTAAAAAAATAAGACCTGTTCCAACGACTATAAGTAGCAGAAAGATTGTGGTGCGATTCCACTGCTCAGTATCATCGACAGCTCAAATGGCGTCTCATAGCGCGTAGCTTTTTTTACTTTGATCGCGTGGCCTTTAGCACGACCGCGAAAATATTCGTTAAAGAATCGTCTTGATATCCCTGAAAAATTTGATGTTTGCGACCAGAGCCGCGCCGGCTTTTCAGTCAATACCGAGTCAATTTCAAACTCGCCCACCACCTTTCCGACCGGCTTTGTGGCATAGATTACAACTGTCTTGACACCTTCCGCCCTCGGAATAACCTTTCTAAACTCATAGTGTTTTTGACCCATGAGAATTTTCTCGGCGTACTCTGGTTTAATTGACAATAAGACGCGCATCAACTCCTCCTCGATTTGCTATTTCAGTAACCTGGGCGTTTGTTAACGGCATAAAGCCCCAGTAGACATCACTGTTCAGACCCACTTCATCAATCAACTCAGCTCGCGTAATTCTTCGCTTCAATGCAATGTTGTACGCAAACCGAACAACATGCACATAGCGTTTGTGTCGCCAGAATTCACGTAATTCTGCTTCGTCAAAAACACTATAAGGGCTGCAATAGATCAGAAATTCATCCTCCGATCTAAACGAATGAATGGATCGATACTCCTCAACGACGCAGAGCGAGGTCGCGACTGACCTGTACCGCGCCGGACCTTGATTGTCCGTAGTTCGATAGATTAAGAGCACATCTCTAGGCTGCAAAACGTCCATTCCCCGCATTGATGCCAAATAGACTTTATGAATACTGTTCGTGTGTGAAACATCTTGGACTATGTCTTGTCCTTCGTTATTCAAAATCGAATCTGGCAAAAGTCTTGTGTGCCACTGAGGTTGAATTGATAACAAGTAGGACTTTGACCCATTTATCGCCACTAGCGGATAGCTAGTAAGCACATCTTTGTATGGAGCGAAGATGTATTTTATGAGTACTTGCTCAACACCGTTGATAGTTGGCTTTAGCGCGGCCTGTTGAAATCCATATCGATTCAATAACCGAATAAGCCCCTCATGTTGCTCGAATACGGTCACGTAGATTTCTTCGACATCTTCATAGATCGCATGATCGAAGATCTTTTTGATGAACCGCTCGCCGAGCTTTGTCCCATGCGCATTTATCTTCAAGGTACCGACCTTGAGCCGCTTCGCTGGCGGAAGCGGAGGAACCACATCTTCAACTTCTCCCTCTTCTATCTTTAGGTAGAGGAAGCCGTGTATGCGTTGCGTTTCGTCATCAGTTAAGACATACGCGTCGCTGTCCGCCTTCTTGGCAAACCAGGCTGGAAATTCCGCGTAATCCTGCTTAAGGGAGTCGAAGAACTCATCGTTTAGATCGATGTCCCTGAACTTCTTCTTTGCGAACATCCCGTTCCCCTTCTTGAAGTTTCAACTACAGCATATAGCACTCGCTGCTTTCTCGGGAAAGCACACCGCCTGAGCACTTACCTGTCATCGGCCGCAGAATTCAGATGAACGGACATTCGTGTTATCTCTCGAATCCACATAGAGAAGATTCCTACCCAATGGTATGGCTTGCTGTCTGCGTCGGCTGAGCGATGTAGGGTGGAGACAATCGCCCCGGCCTCAGCGAATCGACGTCCAGTTTTCTCAGCGTTCTTTCGTTCCGCGCTCTAGTTCCAGCGCATCGCGCAAAACGACTTCATAGAGCTGGAGACGCAGGCGCATACGCACTGCGAGTAAGCTGATGAAGTAGATGATTACGAAGATAATGGCCAACCAGCTCTGCCAATAAGGTACTTCTAACAGCGTATCGACTGAAAGGTTGTCGGCGCTTCTAAGCAGAACCAGCACCGCCAATAGCGCAGGCAACACCCCGAGTTTATTGAAACCGCCTTGCAGCAGACCGAGTTTGGCGGAAAGCCGCTCCTGCGATAGTTTGGCGAAGCGATGGTGATCCTTCAGATCCTCACTAGGGAACTTGCGCAGCCAGCGGCGCAAAGCTCGGAACTGATTGAGGTCGTGATCGCTTTGCTCGGCGAGTTTGGGCTTCCAGAGCCAGAACTCGCGTCCGAGCACCCAGATGCTACGCACGAATGTGGGCAAGTAGCCAAGAATCGCCGTCCACACGCCAACTCGCGCCATGCCCACCATCCACTGCTCCGCCGGCATGAATTGAATGAGCAGAAACGGAAGGATGCCTATGATTGTGCCCGCTGTACCAAGCACATTGAACGCCGTCAGCGCGCGTGGTGTGTCGAGTACCGACGCAGGCCCGTCGGACATCGCGTTGATGCGTGCCTCGAGCGCTTTGAACGAAAGCGACGCGTTTTCCATTCCCTCTCCTGCTCGACGCGAGAAGACGCCACCTATACTTCCCAGAAGATAGGTGGCGACCCATTCATTGGAATCACGGAAACTGCAGCTGCTCCACGCTGAAAGCGCCAGCGCTTTGCAGTTTTCCTCCAAGATCACGCAGGAACATGAAATCACGCTCGCCGCGCTTGCGGCCAGCCATGTAGACCCGGCCGTATTCACGATGCACAGCCGCGGCCTTCTCGACTTCACTGTCCTTACCGGAAAGGAAGTCCCCCTTCACTTCCAGTAACGCTATGCCGGCGCCGGGGCGTTGTTGCAGGCACACCACGAAATCAGGGTAGTAGCCGGCGCCCTGATCCCATCGATATAGGCCGACGCCAGTTCTGGACGGGTTGCGGTGCCACCAGATCACTAACCGATTCGCGTCGAGTTGTTGGGCAATCGCCAGCTCATCCGGGTTCATATCCTGTGGAAACACGCCGTACAAGTTACGGCTGGCGGTTGGCAGGCGCTGGTTGGACTCGATGGCGCCGGGCAATGGCACGTCAATGTCCACAACGCTCCGCATCCGCAACGACTTATATGCCACACCCAAGAGGAGCGGTCGCCTCGCGAGGACTAGCTCCAGTTGCTGCGCAAGGACTTCTTCATCGGTTGGAGGTTCGGCACCCGAATCCACAATCGCACGCTCGAATCGCGCCAACAGGCGCCTCTGAAGCTCGCGGTCGTTGGCTTCCCCCAATCGCAGACGGATCTGCTCGGCGCGAGCTGCAATGGCTTCCACCGACATGGTAGCCCAGACGTCTTCGGTCGATTCAGCTACAGACTCGCCTCCGACGAACAGATTTGATTCTTCGCGCTGCACCTGCACGCGATTCCGCTGCCGATCCGCAAGCACGACAGGCGAGAAATCAACATGCGCCGCCAAACCTGCTTCGAAATCCTCGGTGACTGGCGGCAGCTTCTCACCGCGCAAGCTGGCTGGGGCATCTGCCCGTCTGACATATTCGTACGGCTTCACTACAGCTTGTGCGTACGTTGCCATGATCTGATCGAGTGGCCGTGGCGCTCCGCCTTCACCAGCAGACATGGACAGCGTGGCCTGAGCCGCAGCTCCGAAGCCTGCGAAGCCTGCATCCCTCATTGCCGCGTCCAACGCGGCCACATTGTCGTCGGGGAGCGGCTGTACATGTGATGGATCGCGGCTGTCCACGATGCTGGCGCCCGCAGAAGACACCAGCAGGCTCAACGGCTCGCCGCTGCGCACCACCTGCACCTGCGCAGCATCGCCAATCACGGTGACCACCGTCTGCGTCCCCAACTCAGGCGCTTGCGTGGTCAACGTGTTGATTTGCTCGCCGGCCTGCAGCAGGCCCTCCTGCGACTCGGAATTAGCCAGGAACACATAGCCCTGGTCCAGCAACGGCGGCAGGTTGTCTAGCGACTGCAGCAATGCGTGTCGGCGTACGATGCGACCGATGACCTGCACGCCGAAAGCCACATCGCGCGCGCCGCGCAATGCGGCTAAGGTGAACGCGCGTGGTGCGTCGAACCCAAGGGCGACGGCCATCTTGAAGATCAGCACTTCGACAGTTGGATCCTGCGCCAACGCCAGCAGGTCGGGGTCGGGTTCGTCCGCCGTATGTACGCGCACGGCGGAGGCATTGAACTTCAATTCTTCCACCAGGTATTTCCGCGCGGCTTCCTGCGCGGCCCTGCCATCCGGCACCTGCACCAGCATCAGCGGCGTCAATGGTACGCCCGCATCAACGAGTGTCTGGCGAATGTGCCGGTGCATCGATGCGCATTCGCGCAGGGCCAAATGCTCGAAATCCACCAGTTGCGCGGTATCGCCATCACGGGCGATGAAACGCACCATGCGCACGCCTTGCTTCAACAATTTTGCATCGACCGCATCGAAGCGGCTTACCGATGCCCAATCTGCCGGGTCGCGCACCGTGTAGTCAGTGGCAAGTTCAAACGCCGCCATGTCCGCATCGCGCGGTGTGGCGGTCATCAATAAAGCGTAGTCTGGCTGCAGCACTTCGCTGAAGAAAGCGCGAGCCTGTGTGGCGCGCTGGAAGCCGTGGTGCGCCTCGTCCACCACACAGCCGATATGCAGACCTTCGGCGCGCGCCAGCGCAATCAACTCGTCGATAGCCAGACCGGCATCGCCGGATTGGCGCGCACGCCGGCTCTCCGCACTGCGCGCCGCCAATGAGGCCCAAGTCACCACAAACACTCCGCCATCGCGCACCGCATCAAGCTGGCGATCCGCCTGCAAATCGAACAGGGCCAGTTCCGGCGCTTGCGCGGCAATCACCTTGCGCGACTGTTCTACCAGGCCAGTGAATGGCGCGAACCAGAACCAGAGGATCGGCTCCTTCGCCGACAAGCGCCGTATGGCCTCCACCGCGACCAAGGTCTTGCCAGCGCCAGTGGGGGCTTGTAGCACTAGTGCGGCGTCCCTCTGTCGCGCTTCGGTGAGCCGTGCAGGCGCACTGGCGGACAGCTGCGCATACAGGTCCCGCACGTTTTCGAAGCGAGCGACGATGCCGTCGCAGACTGCTTCCTGGAAGGGTTTCAAGGTTGCGGCCATGTCAGCGTCCGAAGCGTTCGCGCAGGTATTGCGGGATTGGGCGCCAGTCGTGCGGCGTATCGACACTGCGATAGCGCTCCGGCGCCCAGCTGTAGACCGTGGCCGGCCGCGTGCCGCGCTGCGTCAGCCAGTCCTGCAAACGCGCACGGCTGGCTGGGTACGCATCTGCCAGATATGCTATGGACTGTCCTTCTTGTTCATCAGCTGCGAAGCCTCCGCCTGGCCACAGCGTGAGTGGAATGCCATGCAGCAGCTGCAGGGCGTTCCAGATCTCTGGGTGGTCGAGCCTTAGTGAGAGCCGATGTTTCGGGATGCGGCGGGCACGTAAGTAGGCAAAGCCGCCCCCGAGGCCCGGCACTGCCTCACCTTTGGAGTTGGTGTACCCACCCAGCGCGCGACGCACGCGCTCTGCGCAGACATCACGGCACAGATTCTTCTCAGGGCGGTCTTCGGTCGCCTCTGTACTGCTGACCAGTACGAACTTACGGTTGCCGCCGTCTTCAGCATTGAGTTTGGCAACGGCCTGCGCAAGTGTTCCCGATCCGGCAAAGAAGTCCAACACTGTGTCATTTTGGTTTGTCGCAATACGCAGGATTCGCTCCATCAGCTGCACCGGCTTGGGAGTCGAGAATACGTCGTCAGATGACTCAAATTGAAGCAGATCTAGCAACTGCTTTTTTGCGTCTTGCGTGTGGCCCGCATCGGCATAGGTCCACAACGTCTGCGGCACCGTTCCCTGCTGGACATCGGAAAGAAATCGCTTGAGCCGAGGAGCATTCGACCTGTCTTTACCCCACCAAATTCGGCCATCGGCATCGAGCTCCTTGAATTTTGTCTCAGAGAAACGCCAATACATTCCAGAAGGCGGCCCCGGAATGACACGGCCCGTTGGGCCAGTGATGGAATAGGTTCCCTTCGAGTAGTAATTTCGTGCAGATAGGTCACCAGAAGTCCAAGGGCCGCGCGGATCGTTGTCCGGATTCTTGTACGCCTTGTCCTGTGCAGCAGTCCGAGGCAACAGGTTTGGACGCCATTTAGCCTTGTCCCGTCCATAAACGACTATGTACTCATGGTCGTCCGAGAAATGTTGTGCAGTCCCTTTTGGGGAGAAGACTTTCTGCCAAATCACATTGGCAATGAAGTTCTCCTCCCCAAACACCCGATCCATTAACATTCCCAACCGGAACAACTCGTTGTCGTCGATGCTGACGAAGATCACCCCATCATCGGCCAGCAACTCCTTGGCCAAGATGAGGCGCTGGTACATGAACTCCAACCACAGCGAGTGGCGGAAGCGGTGGGTCTTGTCTACGAAGCGGTCGTTGTAGACGAAGTCGCGGTTGCCGGTGTTGTACGGCGGATCGATGTAGATGCAGCGAATCGGGTTGTCCCTGCCCTTGTGACTCACTCGTAGCGCGCGCAGCGCATCGAAGTTGTCTCCCTCGATTATGAGATTTTGCCACGGCGCATCGCCATGGCTAAGGGCTGGGTCCAAGGTCAGCGCAACGTAATCGGCATTTAGCGCGGCATCGGCCTCGATGTCATCGCGCTCCCACACCAGCCCTAGCTGACGGTCAGCATCGCGCCGTTGGAGTAGGCGGATGAGGTCCTCGCGCTCCAGGTGACTGTAATCTTTCGCAGTCACACCGACTCCACCGAAGCAACCCTCTGAACCTCTACCATGTTGTCACCCTCCTGCTCAACGTTGGCACCCTTACTCTGTGTCTTCCTAGGTAACGCCGGACGGCGAACCGTCGCTGTCATCGCCATCATCTTAAACGCCTGGGGCTAGTCACCGCCTTTCGTCGCGATTTGCTCTAAGTACTCCGCCCGCACCTCCGCCAGCGGCCGCTGTCCGTTGAGCTTGAGCCGCCAGAAGGGGTCAAGAGGTCAGATTGGTTTATCCCTTCACGTGCGTCGAGACGCTTGCTGCGCCTGTATCCAATTGGCACAGAGCGCTTGAACCTACCGATCACATCTCCGGAATCGCCTCCAACGCTGCCCGATCCCCCGCATCCTGCCTGTGCCGCTGCTCCGCGCGCATGTGTTCGGCATTGGCGCGGTACTGGGCGCGGATGGCGGGGTCGAGGACGTCGAGCTGACGCTCGCGCTGCAGCAGGGCGCGGTCGCCGGGGGCGAGCTGGCAGTTGCGGCTGAGGGTGTCGAGCTCGTCCGGGGTGCGGGCGGCGGTGCTCTGCACGTTGACCACCACCGCCAGGGTGTCGCCCAGCGGCTGCAGCTGGTAGCAGACTTCGTCGATGAGCTGGTGGCTGCGGCGCGCGTTGCTGTCCACACGCACCAGCAGGTGGCTGCGGTCCACCCAGGCCACCGAGCGCACGCCGGGCACGGTGCGGGCTGCGGCGCGGGCGGCTTCGCGGTCGATGGGGCGGGCGGCGTCGGCCAGCTTCATGGCCCGGCGCATGTCGTCGGACATGGCTTCGATGTTGCGGCGCACGCCGTCCTGGTCGCCGGTGAGAGCGGCCACGCGCGCGCCGGTGATGTGGCCGGCGGTCTTGAGCGGGTCTACCGGCTGGCCGGCGCGTTCCAGCCTGGGCGTCTGGGCGGTCTCGGCCTGCGGCGGCGTGGCCTGGCTGCAGGCGGCGAGCAGCAGGCTGGCTGCGGCCGCGGTGGCACTGGTCCGTATGTGCATGCGCGCCCTCCCCCGAATGCGTGCGGGGTGGAGGATACGGCATGGGGCGCCGCGAGCGGCGAGCGGCGGTCTCGCTGGGGCGGGCTGCCAGCGCGTTTTAGAACAGCCCAGGAGTTGGAGCGGCGGGGGCGCTGCCATCCATGGCTGATGCATACTCCGCGCGACACCTCGTCCAACGGCGCGAACGGACGGGAGGGGGCTATGGACGCATCCGACCTCATTGCAGCATTTGCCTTAGTCGTCTCGCTACTATCCGCATGGATAAGCTACCGCGCTTATCGCTATACGGTACGTACGAGAGAAGAGGAACTTCAGCTCACTTTTTCGCGTGAGAAATCGGAGTTCCTGGTCAGAATCGATAAAGCAAGAAAAACATTCGACCGCCTTGAGCAGAGGTTGAAAGCCCTGCTCGGTGCGATTGATCGTGGATCAGACGACGAGGTCGCGGTGCTGGCAGATGAGGCTGAAAGGCTCAGGGCAGACCTAAAGTACCTAGAGGGATGCCAGCGGCAGGCGTGGTCACTCTGGGAAGAGACGTATGAGATGAGCCAATCAGGTTTCGCCCACCACAAGCCTAGATTTCTCGGTCTCATCGAGGATGACGAGCATTTCGCAAGTGAATCGCAGCTGCGATGTGATCGGGCAGAAGAAGCGATCACTAAGGCGGGCACAAAATTGACAATGTTCTTAGTGTAGCCGCCTAACATTTCAAGCCGAGCCCGCTTCGCGGGTCGGCTTTATTCTGGCGTTAGACCCCTATGTGCCACTTCATAACCGCCACGCTTCCTAAAGCTGCAGACCGCGAGGCGCTGAACACCATCGCGCGCGGGTTCGGGCGTCAGTTCCAGCCTTTGGCAAGTCCAGCTGTCACCACCCAGCTTCCTCCGGGCGCGGCATACTTCCTCACCACGCTCGCCCACTGCGATTGCGGCACGGTCATGGGGTCAGCCCGCAGGACCGCGGCCCTTGCATCGGATTGGCCCGCTGAGGAAGCAAAGCTCCTGAAGAAGGGTTGGAGTCGGGCAAAGGCGGCGCGCGCCTTGGAGCAGCGAAGGGAGAAGGAAGCACTCAAGCAAGAGGCGAAGGAACAGGCAGATCGCGCTCTGGCCGAAAGCCTGGAGGGCTTTGTGTCCGGCGTACTGCAGTCGGGGCTTACTGCAGAGCTCGGATTGTTGTTGCACAGCTACCACGGGCCGCTGGACGAGGCGTTCCGCATCCTTCGGCACGAGCGGGTCCCGCCAGATGCAGCGCTCGCAGAAGTTCTGCCGGCCGCGGAAGAAGACGTCTTGTACCTCTTCCTGTCAGGGGCCTGACGATTCATTCAAGCCGACGCCGCTTCGCGGCGCAGCTTGATTCATGGTTAGACACCAATAGGGGTTCGCATGCGCTTCAACAAAGTGCTCACAAACATCGCGGCCGTCGCACTTGTTTTGCTTTCCGCAAAGGTTGCGGCCGCAGACCAGGCGCCATCGTCGGCCGCCAATGCAGGCACCGCCTTCTACACCTTGGTCGAGCAGCGGATGAAGGACGCCGGAATCGTGGGCCTTGGGGCAGCCATCATCGTGGACAGGAAGGTCGTCTGGACGCAGGGATACGGGTTTGCCGACAAGGCGCGCGCGGTGCCCTTTACGCCAGACACGGTCATGAACATCGGATCGATCAGCAAGACGTTCACCGGCGCGGCCCTGATGCGCGCGGTGCAGGAAGGGAAGCTCTCCCTGGACGAGGACATCAATCGCTACCTGCCGTTCAAGGTGGTCAATCCGTTTTTCCCGACCGAACGCATCACCTTGCGGCAGCTGGCCACGCATACCTCGGGCATCACGGACCGGCAGCCGGTCTACGAAGCTGCCTACCATTACGGTGGCGACTGGCCGGAGCCGTTGGGGCAGTTCCTGCAGGACTACCTTGCATCCGGCGGCAAGACCTATTCGAAAGACAATTTCCTCAACGCCAAACCCGGTACGCAGCGCGAGTATTCGAACATCGCTGCCGGGCTGGCTGGCTACATCGTCGAACTCGCCGTGGGCGAGAAGTTGAACACGTATACGAAGCGGCACATCTTCGAGCCCCTGCGGATGCAGAACACGGGCTGGTTTCTCTCCGAGATTCCAGAGGCGAAGCACTCGAAGCTGTACGTTGCGCAAGGCCTCACCATCCCCATCCAGCTCTACGGGCTGACGACCTATCCCGATGGTGGGGTGCGCACGTCGGTCGCCGACCTGTCGAAGTTCTTCATTGCCTTGCTCAATGACGGCGAGTTCGAGGGGGCGAGAATCCTGGAGCAGCAGCATGGCGCCGAAATGCTCAGGTTCCAGTACACCGGTCCGAACAAGCCGGAGAACGTGAACGTGAGCGGCGAGGATTCGGTGAACTCCGGCATCTTCTGGGCGACGAAGTTCGACGTCACCAGGATCGGGCATAACGGCAGCGATCCCGGCGTGATGGCCATGATGCTCTCCGACCTTGACAGGGAAGTGGGCGTGATTCTCCTCGCGAACACCTCGCTGTCGGAACAGGACAGCAGGTATTACGGCGAGATCTTCGATGGCCTGTGGAAGCATGCGGTGGCGTTGAGGGATGGGGAACGACCCGCCACGGGTGAGTGATGGCATAGCCACCCAAGGCGTGTGATGCATGGGCGACGGGCCGCCCTGGTAATGTCTGGATTACGCAAACACCGAAGAGGCCTTTACCGTGCGCGCCCTCCCCGGATGCGTGCGGGTTGCAGGATGCGGCATAGGGTTGGATGCGGCGGGCGGCGGGCTTGCCGGGACGGGCTGGCCATCGCGTTTCAGTGCAGCCGGGGCGTTGGAGCGGTGACTTGCCTGGCGAGGGCTGGCGTCCCGTATGTGGCGCTGCGACACCTTCAGGCTGATGCATACTCCGCGCACCGCCTCGCGAAACGGGGCGAATAGGCGTTAGGCCTGGTGAGGACCTCTTATGCCGCTGACACTTCTTCTGCACTGTCGCGATCTTGAAAAGACCCGCGAGTTCTATCAGTCAGCCCTTGGCTTCAACGTGTTTGACTCAGCTGAGGAAACACTCACGGCCGAGAAACAAGGCGGCAGGCTCATCTTCACGCGTAGTGATCTGTGGGAAGGTTCGTCTGGCTTCTCTGGCACCATCTATTTCACTATCACGGATGCGGACAGTTACTTTGCGTCCGTCCAAGGCAAAGTAGCTGTGGCTTGGCCCATCCAGGACATGTCGTACGGCTCCAGAGAGTTTGGCATCAAGGACTGCAATGGCTATCACTTGGCGTTCCAGCAGCAGCAGGCCTAACAGTTCATTCAAGCCGACACCGCTCCGTTCCGGACACGGGCATGGCATAAAGAGCTTGCCATGCCTGCAGCCTCCACCACGCAGCTCGGCTTGATTCAGGCGTTATGGCGCTATGACGGATTTCACGAAGCCAAAGCATGTTGCAGCTATCGCAGCGGACACGATGACGAAGGCCGTCTCTTGGATAGCGTTGTCATGCGTTGCCTGGTCGGCCGTGGTGCATGCATCAGAGCTGCAGCCTCACCCCGAGGTTTCCACGCTTGCCCAATGGTTGGAGCAACGCCAACAGGCCAGCGGCGTGATTGGTGTCTCGGCTGCGCTCGTGGTGGATGGGAAAGTAGTCTGGATGCAAGGGCTGGGTTACGCGGACAAAGGCGCCGGCATCGCAATGACACCCGACACCCAGGTCGGGATCGGTTCGGTGACCAAGACGTTCACGGCGCTGGCAGCGATGCAGCTGCAGGAACAAGGCGTTGTAGATATCGAACGGCCGCTGTCGCGCTATCTGCCCCAGTTCCGCATGCGCACGCATGGCGAGGACCTGAACCAGGTCACGCTCAAGCGATTGATCACCCACAGTGCCGGCGTACCGACCGACGTGTTCCGGGACATGGAAGCCGACAGGGCGTCCTATACCGACGTGGTGAAACTCATCGGCCGAACCGCGCTGGCGCATTCGCCGGGAACCGTGGGCCTGTATTCCAACGCGGGCTACAACCTGCTGGGTCATGCACTGGCAACGGCCAGTGGCACCGACTATCAGCAGCTCCTGAAACAGCGGATCTTCCTGCCGTTGGAGATGACCGGTACCGGTTTCGCCATGGATCGACAGGGACAGCCTCGCAGCAAGGCCTACGGACCGGACCGCGCCGTGGCTACGCCGTTCGAACTGCGGGATATCGCATCCGGCGGGATCTACTCGACGGCCGGGGATCTCGCCGTATATGCGATCGCGCTGATGGATGCCTACCACGGCCAGTCATCCGCGGCGGTGAGTGAGAAGATGGCTCGGGCGATGTTCACCCGGCAGACCGACATACCGATCGACACCAACAAGAAGGGCCTGGGGTGGTTCCTGTTCCGCAATGACAGCGGCTTTGCGGCCTATCATGCCGGCAGCACGTTCTACTCCAATGCCGCGCTCGTGCTGATCCCGGAGCGGAAGGCGGCCGCGATCATCCTGGCCAACACCGTGGGCAGCGACGCCCTTTGCGAACAGTTCGCCTTCCGTTGGCTCGAGAGCCATGGCCTCGCCGCTGCGGACATCGTACCGGAACCGCTGGGTGCACCCGCATTCGAGCCAAGGGCCTCGCGCGGGCGGCATGCCGGTTACTACGCGCAGAAGAACGGCTACGCGAAGGTGTCCATCACCTCTGATGGCTTGTCCATCCGTCGTGGGACGGACACCGTGCAGGCGACGGAGCGTTCTCCCGGCGCGTTCGTCGTCGAGACCGCTGGCGAAGCGAACGGCGATGTTTACTACTTCCGCGACGTCGGGCCGTATCACGTGCTGTTCTGGCGCCGCGGCGTGCGTGAGCAGCAGCAGGGCTATCGCATTGCGGCCAAATCGATTGATGCCGCCTGGGCGAAGCGAATCGGAGAATATCGCCTGTTCGGATATTCGCTGCCTGGCTTCGAGAAGCTGCTCGGGGCTGAAGTCGCGTTGCAGGACGATGGCCTGCCGATACTGCGGATCACCTACAACACCGGAACGTTCGTTTATCCGCTGGTGCCTCTGTCCAGGGACGAAGCCAGGACTGGCGGGCTTGGACCCAGCATGACCGGCGACTCGGTGAGCTTCGCCGCCGATGCAAAGGGTGAAGTGATGACATATCTGGGGTTATCGTTCAGAAGAGTCGACAGGGTCGCCATTACGCCGCGGCTCCAAGCGTTTGGGTATGAGAATGCATGGAACCTATTTGACGGCTCGCCCTAACAATTCATTCAAGCCGAACCCGCTTCGCGGGTCGGCCTAGTTCAGGCATTAGGCCTCAGGAAGAGCCCATGAAGATCCAGTGGATCGTTGTCGCACTTGTCTGGATAGCTACCTTTTATTCAATATTTGCTTGTCCGTACGACTTGCACGGCTCTTCCATGTGCTCGCCTTTTGCCCGTTCCGCGAGCTACTTTGGCTTCGTATTTGCATTCCCCGGTCTTCTACTCGCCGCCACGGTTTCTAGTGTCTTTGATCCCCATGGCAACCCATCAACCATGATGATTGTGCTTGGCGTCGGCGCTTGGTTACTCGTTGTTTCCAGCATCATCCTCTACGCGGCGCGGCGCATCGCTCAACCGAGCAATCGCTGAGGCCCAACAATTCATCCAGCCGGCGCCGCTCGCGGCGCGGCTCAAGTCAGGTGTTAGGCCGCTAATGAAACTTCATCCCTCTGAAGCAGCTTTCCTGACGGATCTCGCGGAGTCGCGGGCCTCATGGGCTCGCACCGCTTCTGACAGCCTGGCTAACGCTGATCTTGCCTGGAGCGATCATCCGGAGGCTTGGGCAAAGCTATCCAGCCTCCTCAATACCCAAGAGGCCCAGGTGGCGTTCACCACTGCGGTGTCTGAGTTGCTTTCCGGACTCATCCACTCAGCGCTCGTTACCCTTGACGGCGGTTCCGCGCTGGCGGAAACCACGTTGCTTACAATCAGCGACCAGGATGGCCATGAGTTCAAGGATTTCCTTCATGAGTTCTGGCCGGAGGTCGACGGTGACGCGGCCTGACAATTCCTTCAAGCCGAAGCGCTTCGCGGCTCGGCTTAACTCAGGCGTTAAGCGGCTATCAGACAATGTCGTTACTTGAAACCTTTGCTCTTGCTGTCGTTGTGCTTGCTGGCCTGTACCTGCTTGCCTTAGGAGGCGCATCGCTGCTCGCGCCAACGCGAGCCAGTCGGTTCTTGCTCGGATTCGCCAGTTCTGCACCTGTGCACTTCACGGAGTTGTTTCTGCGCTTTGTCGCTGGTGCAGCGCTTGTACTCCATGCCCCACGCATGGCGCTATCTGGCGCCTTCAATCTCTTCGGTTGGGTGCTGCTTGTCACTACCGCATGCCTGCTGCTGATTCCCTGGCGGTGGCATCATCGTTTCGCTCAGCGGGCCGTACCCCTTTTCACGCGCTACATTGCGTTGCTTGGCTTGGTTTCCTTGGCTATGGGTGGTCTCATTCTTGCGGCGGTGGCACTTGGCCGCGCCGCCTGACAACTCATTCAAGCCGATCCACTTCTGGGCCCAGCTAAATCCCGGCCCCAGGCCGCTCACCACAGATCGAGCTACCCATGGACAAATGCATTAGATGCGACGGCCAGCTCGAGAAGGGCTTCCTGATCGACAAGGGCGACAGCGACATCACCAGGCAGGCCAAGTGGGCTAGCGGCGAGCCCAACACATCGTTGTGGAAGCTGTCCGCGGTTCAATCCGGCAGCAAGACGCTGCCTGTGATCACGTACCGTTGCAGGAGTTGCGGCCGCCTGGAGTCGTTTGCGAACCCAGCGGCCTAGCGATTCATTCAAGGCGAAGCCGCTTCGGTCGATGGGGCGGGCGGCGGCAGCCAGCCATTGGCTAATGCATACTCCTTCCAACGCCCCGTTTGTGGGTTGAATAGGCGCTACGCGCCATTTCGAAACTGGAGGTTGCTATGGACTCTGACCTCGACGATAAAAGCCGCGAGGAGCTGCTCGCTGAGCTGGTCAAATTGCGCAATGCCGTGCGAGCGCACCGCGATAGCTCAGGCCACAATCTGTGCTGGCACCATCCCGACTTGTGGAATCTCCTGCCGGAGAAATCCAGTGTCAATCCCATTGTTCCGGAGTGGCCAGTATTTCTCCGCGGCTGTCTCAAATATCGTCAATCGCTGGATGAGCAACTACCGGATGCTCCGCGCTCCGACAAGGAGTTTTCCGGGCGTGATGGCGCCTGACAGATCATTCAATCCGCACCCGCTTCGCGGGTCGGCTCAGTTCAGGCAATAGAGCACGCGGGAGTCACCATGCACACTGAGGCCCAGGCAATCTTGTGGTTCATTGGCCGCTTGCTACTGGGCGGCCTGTTCGTTGTTGGCGGTACCCACCACTTCTTCACCCTGCCTGCCATCACTCAAGCACTCGCGGCCCGTGGCGTGCCTGCGGCAAAACTCGTTCTGGTATCGGGCTCGGTGTTCCAGATCCTGGCTGGCTTGGCGCTGATCTCCGGCTTCTATCCAGTGTGGGCCGCCCTGGGCCTGGTTGTCTTTACCATTGCGGCCTCTGTGTTGCTGGTGAACTTTTGGGACATGGAAGGCCCAGCACGTGCTGGTGCGATCACCACGTGGCAGTCCAACCTCGCCATCATCGGTGGGTTGCTGGTCGCGGCAGCCCACTCGCTGTAGTCATGCGGGCGCGCTCCAACCACTCATTCGGGCCGCGGCCGGTGCGCGGAGCGGGTTGGCTCAGGCGTTAGGCCCCAGAGGAAGAAGACCGCACCTTGAACAACCCGCGCTTTTACGTGATCACCGGCGCTTCCGGGGCCGGCAAGTCCACCCTGTTGAAGGCGCTTGGCAATCTGGGCTACTCCGTCGTCCCCGAGGTGGCCCTCACTCTCGTGCAGGAGCAAGAGCAGTGTGGAGGGGACCTCTTCCCATGGACCAATCTTCAGGCGTTCATGGACGAAGTCGTTGCGAGAAATGTCCAGGCATACGATGCGGCTCAGGCGTTACCGCCGCCCGTGTTCTTCGATCGCGCAATCCCCGAATGCCTGGGGCACATGCGGCTGCTTGGTCTGGAACTGAAGGCCGCGCATGAAGCGGCATCGGGGCAGCGCCGTTATGCCAACACGGTGTTTGTGGCAGAACCCTGGCCGGAGATCTATGTCTGCGATCGCTGGCGCCGTGCGCCATTCGACCGCGCAGCACGCTCGTTCGAGCCGACCGTGGCTGCTTACGCTGAAGCAGGCTATGACACCTGTGTTGTACCCAGGTTGCCCGTCGAGGAGCGGGTAGCATTCGTTCTCCGGCAACTTGAAGCTGGCGCCTGACGTTTCATCCAAGCCGAGGTCGCTTCGCGGGTCGGCTTGGTTCAGGCGTCAGGTGTCACGCATTCCCCGCCACGCATGACCGGGCCAGAGGCTATGAGCAACGTCGATCCTGTTTTTTGCGCCATCTACCGCTGGCGCCTGCATCCGGGGGCCGAGCAGACTTTCATGCGGGCCTGGTCGCGGATTACCCAGTTGCTGGTGACCGAGCGGGGCTCATTGGGTTCGCGCCTGCATCGTGGCCCGGACGACATCTGGTACAGCTACACCCAGTGGCCATCGGCCGAGGCGAAGGCGGAAGGTCTGGCGCGACCATCGGTGGATGCCGAGGCCTGGCAGCAGTTGCGCGATGCGATTGCGGAAACCTTGCCGGAGCTGGTGCTTGAGCCGGTGTATGACTTTCTGGTGCCGCTGCCGCGGCGTGATGGCTGACATGCTGGCTATCCATAAATATCGCCATAGCGACTTGCCGGCCAAGTGGAGTGACGAGCTGAGGCTGCTCGCGAACAATGAATTCGATCAGTTTCCGATCGTTCGCCAGACCGTTTGGACCACTCCGGACTGGTCGTTTCTCGGCATGGACGAGCACAACCTTGCATGCTTCTACAACCTTGTGGAGCGCGTCGTCCGTTTTGACGACCAGCCGGTTGAGATCGTCGGGCTCAACAATCTTGTCACGGCTCCGGGTTACAAGAGCCGCGGCTTGGCGTCTGAGTTACTCAGGAACACCGAAGCAGAGTGGTTCACTACGTTGAAAGCAAGGTATGGCTTGCTACTCTGCGCCGATCATCTGATTCCATTTTATGCGCGGCTGGGTTGGCAGCGCGTTTCATCGGAGGTTCGCTACTCTCAGCCCGAAAGAAAGCATGTATGGACGGCCAACTGCATGGTGCTCAGCCCAGCACGAGAGCGCGTCGAGCCACATGTGATCGACCTTTGCGGTTTGCCGTGGTAGCGACGCGGCCTGACAGTGCATTCAAGCCAACGCCTGCGGCGTGGCCACCCCACTTCTGAAGGGTCAGGTTCATTTACCTAGAGCAGAAGTGTTTCTGACACCGCCACTTATGACTTTCTGGTTGCGCTGCGGCGCCGTGACGCCTGACGAGGCATAACGGGCGCTGGCCCTTCGACTTCGCGCCTTCGGCGCTACGCTCAGGGCGAACGGGGCTGGGGTGTGTGGCGCTGCAGTGGCGCTGGTGGGCGTGTGCATGCGCACCGGGTGCGTGCGGCTTGCGGGATCGGGCATGGCGTAAGGGCATTCGCGGCCGAGGCCGCTCCCACGGGGGCGATGTGTGGATAGGGGCGAAGATCGCCCCCACCCCAACCCTCCCCCGCAAGCGAGAGAGGGTGACAGGCATTGCTGCGGTCAGCGCGAGGCGGCGTGCTCCGGCTCGCCGCATTCGATAGCCGCCGCCGCATCGCTGCGCGTGCGCAGCAGACGCCATTTCAGGTTGACGCCGAGCGTGCCGAGCACGATCAGGGCCAGGCCCGCGCCCTGCAGCAGGCCCAGCGCCTGGCCATAGAGCAGGTAGTCGAGCAGCAGGGCCACGCCCGGATACACGAATGCGATGACTGCCAGCGTGCCCACGGGCAGACGCGGATAGGCCGAGTACATCAGCACGTAGCACACGCCGCTGTGGATCAGCCCCAGCCCGGCCAGCCACCACCAGTGCGCGCCGGGGACCGCGACTGCGGCGATGTCGGCGAACGGCGCCAGCAGCACGATGCCGACCATGCACTGCACCAGCACCACCGCCAGCGGGCGTTGCCGGCTGATGCGGCGCGACATCATCAGCGAGGCGCCCGCCAGCAGGGCGGCGCCGAAGGTCAGGGCGATGCCGAACAGATAGCCGGCATCGGCCTCGCGCCACAAGCGCTGCGGATCGGCCGAGAGCAGCACGCCGACGAAGGCCAGCGCCGACCATGCGATGTCCACGGCGCGCGTGCGCTCACCGTAGAACAGCGCGGCGAACGCCAGCATGGCGAACGGGAAGAAGTGGTAGACCATCGTGGCCACGCCGATGGACGAGCGCTCCATGCCGGCGAACAGCAGCACCCAGTTCAGCACCAGCAGCACGCCGCTGATCGCCGCCGCACGCAGCAGCGCGACATCGCGCCACAGGTCCTGCAGCAGGCCGCGCGACCAGCCCCAGGCCAGCAGGAACAGGCTGCCGAACACGCAGCGGAAGAACACCGCCGTCACCGGATCCTGGCCGCTCTCGTGCACGAACACGCCGACCGAGCCGATCAGGACTTCGGCCAGCAGCAGCTGGATCAGGGCGGTGCGGGTTTCGCCAGGCATGGGATGGTGCGCCGGGGAGTCAGGGAGCGCGTAGCGTGGGCCCGCGGAGCCGACCAGTACAGTTTCAGATACCATCGAATTCGACCAGTACAGATGTGGAGGCCGGCATGTCGACGCAAACGCTGTACGAACGCGTCGCCACGCACCTGGGCGAGCAGATCCGCCGCGGCGTGATGCGCGCGGGCGAGCGCATGCCCTCGCTGCGCCAGCTGGGCCGCGACCAGGGCGTGAGCGTTTCCACTGCGGTTGAGGTCTACGCGCAGCTGGAACGCCAGGGTCTGCTGGAAGCGCGGCCGCGCTCGGGCTATTACATCCGCGCGATGCCGGCACCCGGTGCGGTGGGCACTCGCGCGCCCGCGCGCCTGGCGCGGACGCCGCAGCCGGTGCGCCAGCCGGAACTGCTGTGCGTGCCCGAGGAACTCACGCGCAAGGCGCGCATGGCCTTGCATTCGGCCACGCCGGCGCCGGCGCTGCTGCCGGGTGCGGCGCTGCACAGCGCGCTGCAGCGGGTCATGCGCCGCGATCCGGACGCGGCGGTGCGTTACGCCGCGGCCGAAGGCGTGGCCGACCTGCGCCTGCGCATCGCCGAGCGTTACGCGCGCGTGGGCGTGGACGTGGACCCGGAGGAAGTGGTGATCACCGCCGGCGCGATGGAAGCCATCAGCCTGGCGCTGCGCGTGGTGACCTCCCCCGGCGACGTGGTGCTGCTGGAAACGCCGACCTACCACGGGCTGCTGCAGGCGGTGGCGGCGCTGGGCCTGCGGGTGCTGGAAGTGCCGACCGATGCCGAGTCGGGCATCGACGTGGCCTGCCTGGAAAAGCAGCTGGCGCGCCAGCCGGTGCGCGCCGCGATCCTGGTGCCCAACTTCAACAACCCGGCCGGCAGCCTGACCGGCGACGCCGGCAAGCGCGCGATCGTCGCGGCCTGCACCGCGCACGGTGTCACCGTGATCGAGGACGACCTGTATGCCGAGCTCGCGTTTTCCGGCGAGCGGCCGGCGCCGCTGCGGCGCTTCGACACGCGCGGCCAGGTGATCACCTGCGGCTCGTATTCGAAAATGCTCGCGCCGGGCCTGCGCGTGGGCTGGGCGCTGGGCCGGCGCTGGACGCAGCAGCTGCTGCACGCGAAAGGCTTCTCCACCGTCGCCACCGCCACGCTGCCGCAGCTGGCCATCGCCGACTACCTGGCGCGGCACGGGCTGGATCCTCACCTGCGCCGCCTGCGCCGCGCGCTGGCCGACAACGCGCAGCGCAGTCGCGATGCGATCCTGCGCCACTGGCCGGCCGGCACCTGCGTAGGCGATCCTGGCGGCGGCCTGTCGCTATGGGTGCAACTGCCGCAGGAACTGGACGCACGGAGCCTGTACGAAGCGGGGCTGGCGCGCGGCATCGGCAGCCTGCCGGGGGATCTGTTCTCGCTACGCGGCGACCACCGCCACCACCTGCGCCTGAGCTTTGGCGTGCCATGGAGCGACGCGGTGGACGACGCACTGCGGACGCTGGGAAAGCTGGCTTCGGCGGCGGCGCGGTGAGATGTCGCAGCGCAAGGCCGTGGTGGTGGCCTGGAAGAGAAGGCCCTTCGACTTCGCGCCTGCGGCGCTACGCTCAGGGCGAACGGGTGTGGGGTGGCTGAGGTGGCTGTGGCGGACTTGGGCCCTTCGACTTCGCGCCTGCGGCGCTACGCTCAGGACGAACGGGGTCTGAGGTATCCGTGGGGGCCAGGCGCAGCGCCGGAAATGGAGCGGGGATTTGTCGTGCGGTGGCTGGCGGCTCGCATGCGACACCGCCGGCGTATCGCTGTTGCATACTCGCCCGACACCGCGCCCAATGGCGCCAGGTCGTACAACCTGGTTCGGAGGGACCATGACGAACACTGCTGCCGCCACATCTCGCCGGCCACTGACGGTCTTTCTGCTCGCCATCGCAGGGTCGGTCACCGGACTTCTTGCGGGGCCTCGTATCGTGGCGGCATTTCAGGGTTCGCCCGCGTGGATGCTCCCTGCCATTCTCTGCGCTTCGGTGCTGCTCGCACTGGTCGCCACGTACATGGCGTTCAATTTCGCCACCAGAAGCAAGCGGCATCCGCCGTCTGGACAGGATGGCGTGGTCTGACAACGCGTCGGGAGTTAGGCCAGGAGGATTGCGATGCTGACCAACGTCATTCTCGGCACCAACGATCTGGACAGGGCGGAGGTCTTCTACGACGCCCTGCTGGCGCTCATTGGCGCCAGGCAGGTCATGAAGAACGACCGGTCCATTCTCTGGAAGCCGGGCGATGGCGGCAGCGGCATTGCGGTGTGCACGCCGCATGACGGGCAACCGGCAACCCATGGCAATGGCACGATGGTTGGCCTCAGAGCCGGGTCCCTGGGGGAGCTGACCCGCATTTACGAGACCGCCCTTCGCCTGGGTGGCTCTTGCGACGGCGCGCCGGGCGAGCGAAAGCCCGGAGTGCACGCTGCGTACTTCCGCGATCCGGACAAGAACAAGTTCGGGGTCTTTTTCGTCCAGCCGACTCCTGGCAATTAGTTCGAGCCGAGGCCGCTTCGCGACCCGGTTCGATTCACGCGTCAGACCGCACTTCCAAGTCGTATCGCATTCGAATACTTCGAGGAGACACAGAAATGACGATCACCAGTCCGGAAGCGGATCAGATCAGGGCGGCCAGGCTCGCTGGCGCCATGTACCTCATCACTATGGGCACCGGGATCTTTGGCCAATCGTTCGTCCGGGGCTCCCTGCTGGTGCGTGGCGACGCCACGCAGACCGCGCTGAACATCATCGAGTCCGAGCGCTTGTTCCGCGTCGGCATCGCTACCGATCTGATCACGTTCACCGGTGTCGTGGTGCTGATCTGGGCCCTCTACGTCCTGCTCAGACCCGCCGGCAAGAACCTCGCCTTGCTGGCTGTGCTATTCCGGCTGGTCGAGGTAGCGGTCCACTATGTTGCGGTCCTTTTCAGCCTGAGCGCCCTCGTGCTTCTCAGCGGAGCCGACTATTTGGCGCCACTCGGCGAGGATCAACTGCACGCCCTGGCACGGGTTTCCCTCAACACTCAAGGCGCCGGATTGAACCTTGGATTCGTACTTCTTGGCCTGGGGTCGGCTGCCTTCGCCTACCTGTTCCTCAGATCGCGCTATGTGCCGAAAATCCTGGCGGGCTGGGGCGTGTTTGCGTCGTTGCTGCTGAGCGCATCGGCGATCGCCGTGATTCTTTTCCCCGCCGTCGGGCGATTTGTACTGGCCGCCATGGTTCCCATGTTCATCTATGAGGTGACACTCGGCTTCTGGCTGCTGCTGAAGGGAGCAAAGATCAGGCCCGACTCTACGAGCGCGGCCTGACAATTCATTTGAGCCGAAGCCGCTTCGCGAGCCGGCCTAACTCAGGGGTCATGCACTGCATCCACCACTTCGCAGGAGCCGAAACATGAAGTCATTCCAATGTTTGATTATCGCGGCTGCTTTGTTACTGGTTGCACGCACTGGATACGCTCAGGAATCGCCCGTTGTCGCTCCTGATCCGGAGCTTGCAGGGACCTTCGCCGAGTACGCCAAGGCAGCTGAGCTGTTCTATGACGGCAAGCCCGATGCGGTGAAAAAGCTCTGGTCACACGGAGACGACGTGACGCTCTCCGGGGCGGCAGGCGGTCAGACAGCGAAAGGCTGGAAGAACGTCAGCGAACGGCTTGACTGGGCCAGCTCCCAGTTCTCCAGGGGATCAAAAGCAGTCGAGTTGATTCAGCAGACGGTGAGCGGCGACTTTGCCTATGTCGTCCAGTACGAGCACATTCTCTTCTATCCTCCCGGGCAGTCGAAGCAGTCCAAAAGAGACTATCGGGTGACCACGATCTTCAGACGTGAGCCGGAGGGTTGGCGCGTCACGCACCGTCATGCGGATACCCTCTTGAAACGAGAGGCCATCAAATAGCCGGCGCAGGTGGCACCTGACCATTCATTCAAGCCGAAGCCGCTTCGCGGCTCGGCTTGATGCAGGCGTCAGGGCTCAGGGAACGCTTCGCACCACTGCGCTTTTGCTGACGGCTCTGGCGCTACCCGTCGTAGCAGGAGGTGCGGCCTTCTTTGAGGGTGGAACGGTCGCCCTTCGACTTCGCGCCTTGGGCGCTACGCTCAGGACCAACGGGTTCTGAAGTGTCTGTTGGGGCTACGGCTGCAGCTGCGGTGCTACTGGTCCGTCCGTGCATGCGCGCCCCCAAAAATGCGTGCGGCTGCCGGATACGGCATACGGCGCCGGAAGCGGCGGGTGTATGGCCGGAGCGGGTTGGCCACCGCGTTTCAGGGTAGTCCATGAGTTGGAGTGTGGATCTGACGGCGCCGCCGCCAATCCATGGCTGATGCATACCCCGAGCGCACGCTGCCCAATGGATCGAATAGACGTTAGGCACGAAAAGCCAGCTCTCTTTCAGCCACCAACTCAAAGCAAGGAGTTTGAACATGACGCGACACCAGATTACCGCAGCCGCGGTTGCAGCATTCTTATTTGCACCGCCCTGCTTCGCTCAGAGTGTCACGCCAGAAGGCATTGCCGAACAGTTCGCTCAGGCATGGAATGCTCACGACAAGGCGGCGTTCGATAAGATCTTTACTGATGACGTGCACTTCATCCCGACATACGACTTGGTGAGTGAGGGCCGAGAAAACGTAGTCACTGGCATCTATGGGGCACACGAAAGTTGGGCTAAGGACACGACCCTCACCACCAGCAAAATATCGGTCCAGCAGCTACCCGGAGACGCCGCTGTGGTGCACTTCAACGTGTTGGTGAATCCACCCGCTGGCGTCGATGCGCCTGCCCTTGAAAGAACGCTGCTATTGGTTGTCGCCAAGCAGCAGGACGGCTGGAAAATAGCTGCGGGCCAGCTTACAAAACCCAATTGTCCGGGCGAGTAACGGATAAGCTCCGCAGCGAGGCTTGACTCTGGCGTCAGGTCAGGCCGCACGCAATTCCGATCGCGCGGCAGCAGGGCGCGATCAACTCACTGAAACTCCGCCCAATCAGTGCTTCGCAACGAAGGCTCTGGCCTGATCGATTTCACTGCGTGCTGCATCCGGACTGGCCTGTGCCAGCAGCCGTGCGTAATACGCCCTGGCCTTGGGAAGATCGCCGGCACGCTCCGCGGCGCGTGCAGCGCCGTAGGTATTGCGGAAGCGATTGGGGTCGTTCTGCAGCGACTGCTCGAAGGCCGCTAGCGCCATGGTGGGCTGGTCCAGTTCCAGCAGCAGTTCGCCGAGCATTTCGCGCACGGGGATGACCCTGCCAGGCATCATGATGTGCTCTTCGGTCTTGTCCTCGAGCTCGGCGGTTTCGCGCATGCGCTCGAGCGCGTCGTTGTTGCGTCCCTCCGCCTTCGCGATCCACGCCGAGATCGCGCCTGCCTGGATCTCTGCCTGGCTGGCCCAGTAGTCCTTCTTCTGCGCGACCATGGCGTCGCGCAGTGCGGCCAGGCGCGTGAGTTCTGTCTTGGCTGTGGTTGTATCGCCACTTCGGGCCGCGCCCAGGCCCCGCGCATAGGCGTTCACGGCCTCGCCTTCCGGAAAGAGGCTCCAGTTGAACTGCTCGCGCACCGGGTGCAACGCAAGCTGCGACGCCGCGACCCAGTCGCCACGCTCCAGCGCGTAGCGTGCCGGGATCGCCGCGCCTGCGTACGCGATCTGGCGGGCTTCCTGGTCCGGCTTGCGGCCGGAGTTGACGACATCCACCCACTTGCGTGCTTCGGCATCGCGGGCGAGCTGCAGGTAGGCGTACACCATGTAGTCCATGGCGTGGTAGATATCGCGATCGGAATCCGATGCCGCATGCGAGCGCAGGTTGGTGCCGATCGAGTCCCGCCACTGGCCGATCCGGGAGAAGATGTGCGAGGGCATGTGCAGCGCGTGCGGCGAGTCCGGCGCAATCGCGGCGTAACGCCGTGCGGCATCCAGCCCACGATCGGCGATGGCAGGGAAGTCGTAGGCGTGGATGATGAAGTGCGCGATGCCGGGATGGTTCGGCTGCGCGGCTAGCAGTGCTTCCAGGATCTTCGCGCTCCTGAGCTGTTGCGCATAGGTCTGGTCGTTGCGGTCCGCGGTGACCTGCAGCCATTGGGCGTAGAGGATGGCGGCCTCGGAATCCTCCTTGTAGCGCCGGTGAAGCTGCTCGAGCGCCTTCTCGTACGCAACCGCCCTGGTCGCGAACGGAACGGTGCCGTGGTCCTTGAACACCACCTCCACGGCGGCGATGTAGTCGCGCTCGCGCTGGGTCTTGCCGCCGAGCTGCTTGGCCCGCTCCACGGCCGCCCACCCCTGCTGCTCCTGTTTGGGCGTGGGCGGCGATCCAAGCGCGTTGTCCAGGCTCGCCACAGCTTTGACCCAATGGGCCATGGCGCAGCTCGGATCCGCGGCCAGGACCTCCGCGACGGCGGCGTCGATCTTCTCCCAGTAGAAGGAATACAGCAGCGAGGCCGCGGTGTTGAACTTCGCCTGCGCGGCGGGTGTGCAGGAGACCGGAAAGCGGACGTCTCCCAGGACCGCCGGCGCTGGATGGTGATCGTGGTCCTGCGCTCCGGCGCCCGACGCGCAGCAGATCCCGATGGCGACGAGGTAAGCGACAACGGCTGGAGCCAGGCCCCGGATGTCCATCTCGAAGTCTCTTCGCGGAAGGTGTCAAACGGCCCAACGCCGAACCCGGGAACTGTCGGACAACGCCACCGAGGATCGGCGCCCGCTCCTGCCGACCGCTTGGGTCGAGAGCAGGCATGCGCGCGTGCCCGAATGCGGGCGGGTTGTGGGTACGGCATGAGGCCGAGTAACTGCGATTGTCCCACCGGCGGATGGCGCCCCGTGCGCGGCACTGCCGGCCCATGGCTGATGCATACTCAGCGCAACACCGCGCCCAATGGGGCGAGTGGCGTCAGGCGTCACCGATTGCAACGAAGAGGCCGCATGAAAACCATAGGCATGATCGGAGGGATGAGCTGGGAGTCGACCGCGCTCTACTATCAGATCATCAACAGAACGGTTCAGGAACATCTGGGCGGCCTGCATTCCGCGAAGATCGTGTTGTACAGCTTCGACTTCCATGAGATCGAGCAGCTGCAGCACAAGGGCGACTGGGACACATGCGGCAGGGAGCTCGCCCGTGTCGCGACATCGCTCGAAGCTGCCGGCGCGGACCTACTGGTCCTTTGCACGAACACCATGCACCTGGTTGCGCCTGCCATCGAATCGGCTGCAAACATTCCCCTGTTGCACATCGCCGATCCAACCGCACTGCGGATCAAACACTCGGGACTCTCGAGGGTGGGCCTGCTCGGCACCCGCTTCACGATGGAGCAGGCGTTCTACAGGGACCGGATGACCGAAAAACACGGGATTGAGGTGATCACGCCTGACAAGCAGGCACGAGACACGGTTCATCGCATCATTTACGACGAACTGTGCAAGGGCAGGATCCTGCCAGAGTCGCGCGCGGCCTACCGAAGCATCATGGCGGACCTGGCGGACCAGGGCGCCCAAGGAATCATTCTGGGATGCACGGAGATCACCATGCTCGTCGATGCAAGTGATGCGCGAGTCCCGCTATTCGACACGACGGCAATCCACGCCCAGGAAGCAGCGCTTGAGTCATGCCGGGGCGACACCTAGCAAATCACTCAAGCCGTTGCTGCTTTGCGGCCGGCTCAACCCAGGTATCAGCGCTCATGACCAAGCAGTTCAAGCTCTCCGCAGACCAGATCAAACCGATCGCCGAGGGCTATGGCGGGTGCATCGCCACCGACAAGATCACGGTCGAGGGCTACCCCGTTCGATTCATGTATCGGGAAGCACCGGACAACGAGCTCGATAGCGGCTGGCGCTTCATGTCCGGGTTTGAGGACGACGCATACATGGATGACCCGGACAACCTGGCCATCTACGACGTCAACACGATTGCCAACTACGACCCGAGCATTGTCCCGTTGCTTGAGGCCCCGGAGGGCAGCGCCTTCGAGAAGACGCCCGAGTCGGAGAGATTCCTGCCGGTCGCGGACTGGGCACCGGATGAGTCCTGACAGTTCATCCAGGCGAAGCCGCTTCGGGGCCCGGTTCAGTTCAGGCGTTGGCGCCGGAATGAGATGAGGTCGATCCTGTTGCTGCTGTTGGTGCTCATGCCTGGGGCTGCGATGGCCCAGCAGTCGCTGCCGCCGTCGGCCAGTCGCGAGATAGAACAGCTCTTTCTTGCGCTCGAACAATCCCATTGTCAGTTCTATCGGAACGGATCCTGGCATGCCGCCGAAGAGGCGAGTGTCCACCTGCGTCGCAAGTACAACTACCTTGTCAAGAAGGGCCTCGCCTCATCGGCCGAGGTTTTCATCGATCGTGCCGCGTCGAAGAGCAGCATGTCCGGCAAACCCTATTTGGTTAAGTGCGGCAGCGCCACGCCGGTTGAGAGCAAGCAGTGGTTTACCGGCAAGTTGCGCGAGGTGCGGGCTCGCCGTACCGGTGCCGACAATTCATTCAAGTGGATGCCGTTTCGCGGGTCGGCCTAATCCAGGCGTCAGGACCCGCGCGAGGCCTATCGGAGGAAACATGGTCGAAATGCTTTTTCCTCGGATCGCCGACAATCGGTACCCCGGTCGGCGCCTTGGCCTGTGGCTGTTCGGACTCATGCCGCTGAAGATCGCCATGGGCTTGAACGTCATGGTCAATGCACCGGAAGTCGCGCAAACGGCCGATGGCGTACCGGTGAGCTCTTTCGGTGCAGCTGCCGCAGCAGCCTTTTCATTTGTCTTTGCAGCGTGGGGCCTTGGTCAGCTCGTGCTCGGCTTGGCTAGTCTCGTGGTACTGCTGCGATACCGCAGCCTGGTCCCACTTGCGTTCCTGTTGCTGCTCATCGAGCAGTCCGGGCGCATGTCGCTTCGGCTTCTCTGGCCGGTCCAGCGCATTGACGCGCCGGGCTCCACGATCAATCTCGTGCTTGTCGCACTCCTGGCGCTGGGCTTCATTCTGTCGATCTGGCGGCCTCGTCAAGCATCGGGCGGGGTCTGACCATTCATTCAAGCCGACGCCGCTTCGCGGGTCGGACTAATTAGGACGTCAAGGCTCATGGAAAATTTCGCAACCATTATGCTTTTGCTGACGGCTCTGGCGCTGCCCGTCGTCTTGTTTTTGCTGTTCCGCCCGCGGTCCCGCCTGAGCGCCCTGGGTGCAGCAGCCGTTGCTGTCGCGGCAGGCTGGTCATTCAACGTGGCCTGTATTTTCGCCACTGAGGCAATCGCCGCGAAAGAGCCTTCGCAGGTTGATGGCTCCAGCCTTTCCATTGCGGTTGCCTACGGGTGGGCATGTCCCCTGGCCCTGGTGTTGGTCACCTGGCTTGTCTGGCATTTCGTGACGCGGCGTAAGCGCGATGACCATTCGTCCAAGCAGCCACCGCTTCGCGGCGCGGCGTGATTCAGGCACAGCGATCGTGACGCGTCCCGCCTGCCTGTTGGCCGCAGCGATCGTTTTTGGCGGCTGCGCATCTGCATCGCCGCCGGAGGCCTGCCCCATTTCAGGCGAGTTCGAGCATTGGCGGGCCGACTATTGTCTCTTCATGACCGAAACCGACGACATCATCGCCGCTGATCCCTGCCTGGAGCGCGAATCGAGGATTCGGTTCCGGAATTCCTGCAAGGGCAAGCTCCACTACAAGCGCGCCTTGTGCGAGCTTGTCATTGATGCTGGCCAGCGGTCCGGCTCCATCGAAAGTTGTGTCGAAGACCCATTGTTCGTGGGCCCGACAGTCCGCAACGGCGGCGTTTGAGGGCTGTCCGTGCAATGAAGCGGACCCGCCTGGCGCTCGGATTGATGCAGGCGTAGGGCTCAGATGGAGGGCCTCGTGATGATGGATGTCACGTGCTCGACCGACCACCGGGCTGCCGGGTTGTCAGATGCCACGGTTGAGCCATGGCCATTCATTCGAGCCGCCCACCGCGCGCAGTGCGCTACGCGACAGGTTGCCAGCCGGCGAGATTCGTCGTTGCCCTCACCGCGGCGAGGTTCGACCGAGGCGGTCTATCGCATCCAGGCAAGCCTCCTTGACCATCTTGCGGATTGCCTTATCGGGTCTGCTAGCCGCAAGCATTCGGTAGGCTGGATAGCTCGTCAGCATGAACATCAACGCTATCGCATCGCGCTTATCGGTAGCCGACGCGCGCTCCAGGGGCATACGGCCGACAAGGCGCGTCAGTACATCTCGGCGCAATTCGTTGCGAGCGAGCAGAACTGCCCCGAACTCCGGGTCTAGCCCGATCGCGTCAAACAGTCGGCCCAGTGCCGAATCGCTGGCCCAAAAATCGCAGAAGACATCGACCAGACCCTTGAGCGCCTCGATTGGATCCTCAGCTGCGAGGACCTTGGGCAGCCGGGTCAGCCCACCGGTGCGGGCGATTTCATCGAAAACCGCCTCCAGCAGCCCGCGGCGCGATCCGAATTGGTTGTAGACCGTCAGGCGTGTAACGCCTGCCGCCTTGGCCACGGCATCTAGCGAGAATCGTGCGATGTCCTGCTCACGCAGGAACTTGGATGCGCAACGCACGACCTCGCCCCGCTTTTCCGCTGCGGCAGCCGTGCGTGCGGGACTGGTATAGGGGCGCGGTGTCATCTCTGGTCGCTGGGCACCGGGGTGAGGGCGAATTCCGGATAGCCGCGCGAGCATAGCGGCACTCCGCACCGAACGGTGGTGCTCGACCTTGTTAGGCAGGCTGCGGCGCTGTTGCATCCGCTGTTGATTGAATATACAGTAAGTATATTCAATACGAGATGCGGACATGTATGGCAGCGTGACGATAGTGATGGCCTTCCACGTGCTGGGCGCAGTTTTCTGGGCAGGCAGCAGTTTCGTCGTTGCGCGCTTCGGTGGACTGGACACTCGACGGGTATTTGGCGCCCAGGCCGGGGCCGCCGCCGTGACCATCCTGACCGGTGGATACTTGTGGAACGCCTTCCATCGCGGTGCTTTCGGGAAAGCGGAGCAGGTCTTGGCGATCGGCATCGTGGCCGCAGGCATCGCCCTTGCGCTGCAACTCGCCGCGTTCTTTTATCTGGGCAGAACCAGGGCAACCGGACGCGTGGCGGCATTGCACTACCCGGCAGCGGGTCTACTGGCAATCGCCGTAATCGGAATGGCGATCGCGCGGTTCGTCTAGCAGGTAGGCCGGCCCGCTGTGCCAGCGTCCATGAGCACCACTCCAGGGAACCCCTCCATGCTGCGCGGACCAGACTGGCTCGATCGCGCCGAATTCCCGTTCGTGTCTCGCTTCTGGCCCGGTCGCCACGGCAACCTGCACTACGTCGACGAAGGCCAAGGTGAAACGCTGCTGTTCGTACATGGCAACCCAACCTGGTCTTTCATGTTCCGCAAGCAGATCGCCGCTTTGCGCGACAGATATCGATGCGTTGCAATCGACCACCTTGGATTCGGACTTTCCGACAAGCCAAAAGCCGCGCCCTATGGCCCGCGCCTGCACAGCGAGAATCTGTCGCAGTTCATTTCGGTTCTCGACCTGAGGAATCTGACGCTGGTGCTGCACGATTGGGGCGGCCCGATCGGCATGGCCTATGCGTTGGATCACCCGGACAATGTCGCGCGCCTGGTCATAGCAAACACGCACTTCTGGTCGCTTAAGGGCATCCGCGGGGCGGAGATCTTCAGCCGCGTGGTCGGCGGGCCCATTGGGCGCGTGCTCTGCCGCCGTTTCAATGCCTTCCCGAGGTATGTGATGAAGGCGGTCTACGGGCGCTCGGGCACTCTGCCGCCCGAAATCCATCGTCACTACATGGCTCCGTTTCTGACTCCCGACTCGCGCCACGGTCCGTATTGTTTTGCGAAGGCCATCATTGGGGAGAGCGAATGGCTCGCGGGGCTCTGGAGCCGGCGCCACATTCTTCAGACCAAGCCCCTTCAGATCATTTGGGGTATGGAAGACCCCGTTGGTACGCCCGACAAGCTTCGTCGCTGGGAAGCGGCCTTTCCAGATCACCGGACTGCGGTGCTCGATGACTTCGGCCATTTCGTGCCGGAGCAGCTTGGTTCGGACATGGCTCGCATCGTTGCCGCTTTCGTCGAGGAAGTCGGCAGTGAAGTCTGTCCGGATCCACGTCGCCAACGGCGTCGATAGCGGTATTCGGATACCGCGACCCGGGTTGAAGGCATCCGCACCACGCTACCGCCCCGGCGTTGACAGCCCAGATCATTGGGCAGAGTGTGCTGGTTGCGGCGCGGCGATCCTGTCCCGCGCCTGCCGACCGCGGAGGCCACTCCCATGCAAGACAACGGAACCGGCAAGTACGACAACATCCTGGGGACGGTCGGGAATACGCCGATCGTGCGGCTGACCAAGCTCGCGCCGCCGCATGTGAACTTGTTCGCCAAGATCGAGGCGTTCAATCCCATGGGCTCGGTCAAGGACCGGCTGGCATTGGGCATCATCGAGGACGCCGAGCGTCGCGGCACCTTGTCGCCAGGGCAGACGGTGATCGAGGCGACCAGCGGCAACACCGGCATCGGCCTGGCGATGGTGTGCGCGGTGAAGGGATATCCGCTGGTCGTGACCATGGCGGAAAACTTCAGCGTTGAGCGGCGCAGGATGATGCGCTTCCTGGGTGCGAAGGTGGTGCTGACCCCAGCCTCGCTGAAAGGCAGCGGCATGCTGGCCAAGGCGGTGGAGCTGGCGAACGCGCATGGTTGGTTCCTGTGCCGCCAGTTCGACAATGAGGCCAATGCCGACATGCACTCGCGCACGACGGCGCCGGAAATCCTGACCGCCTTCGAAGGCGAACGGCTCGACTACTTCGTCACCGGTTACGGCACCGGCGGCACGTTGAAGGGGGTCGCGCGCGTACTGAAGGCGCAGCGCCCGGACACGAACATCGTGGTCTGCGAGCCGGACAACTCGCCGATCCTGGGCAGCGGCATTGCACAGGCGCGCGATGCGGACGGCACGCCGAGCGAGAGTCATCCCAGTTTCCGTCCGCACCTGATGCAGGGCTGGTCCCCCGATTTCATTCCCAAGCTGACCGAGGATGCGGTGGCGATGAAGCTGGTTGATCGCATCCTGCCGATCAACGGCGCAGACGCGGTCCGGCTGGCGCGCGAACTCGCGCAGCGCGAAGGCATCTTCGTCGGCATCAGCGCCGGCGCCACGCTCGCGGGTGCATTGCAGGTCTGCGCATCGGCGCCCGACGGTGCAACGGTGTTGTGCATGCTGCCGGACACCGGCGAGCGCTATCTCAGCACGCCGTTGTTCGAAGGCGTCGCCGCGGAAATGTCCGCCGAGGAAATGGAGATCTCGCGCTCGACGCCGGGGGCCCGGTTCGACGCGCCGCCACCGGCGCCGCCGGCGACAAAATCGGCGAGCCCTGTCCCTGCGCCTGCGGTCTCGGCCGAGGTGGAAGCGTTCGTCGCCCAGGTGCTCGCCGATCGCGAACAGCCGTTGGTGATGTTTGCGCTGGAATGGTGCGAGTTCTGCTGGTCGCTGCGCAAGCTGTTCGCGCAGTGCGGCATTCCGTATCGATCCGTCGACCTTGACTCGACCGCGTACCAGCGCGACGACCGCGGCGGGCAGATCCGTGCCGTGCTCACCGCGCGCACGGGCAGCAAGACCATCCCGCAGGTCTTCGTTGGTGGCGAGTACATCGGCGGCTGCACGGAGACGCTCGACGCATTCAGGGAAGGCCGACTGCAGGACTTGTTCCGTGACCACGGCGTTGGCTTCGACGAGAACGTGCGGATAGACCCCTACACCTTGTTGCCGGGCTGGTTGCATCCGCGCTGAGCGGTCGTTCCGGCGCGATCTCGGGGACCCTTGTTGCCTGGCGCGGGTCATCGCGTGCGTTTGAAAACGTGACGCGCATTGCAGGTTTCGAATCTCACGGCCTTTCGGCTGTCCGGCAGTGAAATGCGCTGGCGTTGTCCCCGGTGTCGGCGCTACCCCCGTTGTCGCTGCGCTGCGCCGGCTTCCCCCGATGCCGAGGACCTGAGTCATGACTACCCATTCAACGTTCCGGCGCGGTGCCCGCTGGTGGGCCGCGATCGGCTTGGTTGCGTTGCTGGCATTGGCGGCGCACGCATTCGCGACCTGGATGGCGGGACCTGCGCCCGCGAGCAGGCTGGACGCCGGCGCGGTCGATGCATCGCAGGGCGGCTCGGGCGCGGCGGGAGCGGCTCCCCGCCTGGTGCTGGTGGCGCTGCAGGAGAACGGCGGCGCTTCGCCCGACGGGATGTGGCAGACCCTGCCGGCGGTGCAGCTGCCCGATCGGTTCCCCGCGCCGACGGCCTTCGTGCCGCTGACGCTCAACGAGCAGATGCTGGAAACGCGTCTGCGCGGCACGCCGCGCGAGACCTTCGGGCCGATTCCGCCGCAGACGCAGATCTATCTGCCGCGCGCGAGCGGCGGCTTCGTGCAGATTTCGCTCGCGCAGAGCCAGCTGTTGGAGCCAGGCCTGGCCAGCCAGTACCCGCAGATCAGGACCTATGTGTTCGAGGACGAGCGCGAAGGGTTCACCGGGCATATCACGGTGGGCACGCGCGGCGTGTTCATTTCGGGCCAGACCGACGACGGCATCCTGCGGGTGGAACCGGTGGAAACCGCGGACGGCCGCGTGTACCTGAGCTATCGCGACCAGGACCGCACCGACGGCGCCAACGACTTCCACCAGGATCACGACGATCACGAACCGGTACCGGTGCCGCGCTTCTCGGCCCAGCTGGTGGCGCAGATCCAGGCCAACGCCATGGTGGAAGCCGGCACCCAGCTGCGCATCTACAGGCTGGCGGCTTCGACCACGGGCGAGTTCTTCCAGGCGCGCGACGCGGGCGGCGGGCAGGCGGATGTGCTGTCGTCGATCGTGGCCGACGTGGCCGGCGCCAATGCGGTGTTCGAGCCCGAGGTGAGCGTGCGGCTGGTGGTGGCCGATGCCAGCGAGGACGTGATGTACAGCGACCCGGACACCGACCCCTTCGACAACACCCAGAGCCCGTGCACGCTGCGCGACGCCAACCGCGACAACAACAAGGTGGCGCTGAACGATGCGGACTACGACATCGGCTTCCTGTTCGCCACGCGTGCGGGCGGCGGCGCCAGCGGCTGCGCATGGTTCGTGGTCTGCCTGACCACCGACGACACCCTGCACAAGGGACGCGGCGCGGGGCAGATGGGCAACAACGGCATGAATAGCGCCAGCGGGCTGCTCGCGCATGAGGTCGGGCACCAGCTCGGCGCGCGGCATACCTTCACCGGTTCGGCCGGCAGCTGCACGCTGGTCGAGTTCAATGCCGGCGACAGCGAAAGCGGCTACGAGCCGGGCAGCGGCACCACCCGCATGTCCTACAACGGCAACTGCGGCACCGACGACGTCGATACCTCGGTGGTCGGCGCGGGCTCGTACTTCCATTCGCGCAGCTTCGACGAGATCGTGACCAATGTGTTCTCCGGCGACGGCGCGACCTGCGGCACGCTGGTGAACACCACCAACTCGCCGCCCAGCGTGGATGCGGGCGCGGACTACACGATCCCGCGGCAGACACCGTTCGAACTCGACGGCTCGGCGACGGATGCCGACGTGCTCACCTACAACTGGGAGCAGTACGACCGCGCAGTGACGCAGCGGCCGATCAATACCGATCCGGGCGATGGACCGATCGTCCGCTCGGTGCCGCCGGGCGCGTCCAGCGCGCGCATCATCCCCAATCTGCAGGACCTGCTCGACGGCATCACCCGCGCCGGCGAGATCCTGCCGCAGGTGGATCGCGAGCTGAACTTCCGCCTGATCGCACGCGACAACCGCATGGGCGGTGGCGGCGTGGCCTACGACAGCATGCAGATCCAGGTGGTAGGCGACCCGTTCTTCATCCTCTCGCCCAACAGCGGCTCGCTGGCCGCAGGTTGCAGCGTGCCGCTGACCTGGCAGGTGGGCGGCGGCTCGGTGGCGCCGCAGGTGAGCGCGCTGTTCTCCAGCGACGGCGGGCAGAACTTCACCGCCCCGCTGGTCGGGCCGACGGCGAACGACGGGGCGTCTTCCTTCGTGGTGCCCTGTTCGCTGGGTTCGGACAACCGGATCAAGCTGCAATCGGTGGACAACATCTTCTTCGACATCAACGATGAGGACCTGACCGTCACCAACACGCCGCCGAGCGTGGAGGTGAGCACCGCTGGCGGTGCGGTCGACAACGCCTGCGAGTTCACCGTGCAGTTCACGGCCACGGCCACCGATACCTGCGGCGTGCTGGCCGGCGATGTCGATGTGGACCTGATCAAGGGCGCCAACAACTTCACCCTGGGCACGCCGACGATCAATGTGCAGCAGGTCTCGTCCACGCAGGTGGACGTGAGCGGCAGCGTGGTGGTGTCCGGCCTGCTCAGCTCGCCGGCGCAGCTCACGGTCAGCGTCACCGCGCAGGATGCGTGCGGCGCATCGACCAACGACACGGCCGTGGCGCAGGTAGTCGACGACACGCCGCCCACCATCGCCGTCAGCCTGGATCCAGACCGGCTGTGGCCGCCCAACCACAAGATGGAGCCGGTCTGGGCCACCGTGGTCGCCACCGACAACTGCCCGGTGGTGAACTACGCGCTGACCAGCATCATCAGCGACGAGCCCGACAATGGCGTGGCCGACGGCAATACCGTCGATGACATCCAGAATGCCGCGATCGGCACGCCCGACCTGCAGTTCGACCTGCGCGCCGAGCGTGCGGGCAACGGCGACGGCCGCGTCTACACCGCCACCTACACGGCCGTGGATGGCTCTGGCAACGATGCGCAGGACTCGGCCACGGTCGAGGTGCCGAAGAACAACAACTAGCGCGGTTCGGGGATGGAAAACGCCGCCGCCCCTTGGGGCGGCGTTTTCTTGTGGGGCTGAAGTTGGCGCCCATGGCTGTTGCATACTTCGTAGCAGCCCGGGCCCGTCTCTGTTGGGTGTCGGCATTCTGAGTCGGTATCCCCGCCCCGGCTCTGCAGATGGCGAATCGCAACATCTCGACCAGCAAGAGAAGGAGCGCAGTTCATGGCGACACTTCTGGTTCTGTACAAGAACCCGGCTGACCCCGCAGCCTTCGACCGGCACTATTTCTCTACCCACGTTCCGCTTGCCCGGAAAATTCCTGGCCTGCGCCGCTATGAAGTCAGCGCCGGGCCGATCACCACGCCGCAAGGCGATGCGCCGTATCACCTGGTGGCAACGCTGAGCTTTGACTCTCTCGACGCGATACGGCAAGCGCTTGGTTCGCCAGAGGGACAGGCCACCGCTGGCGACCTGGGCAACTTCGCGCAGGCGGGTGTCGAGCTGCTGATGTTCGATTCCAAAGAGGCATGACCCCCTGCATGGACTCGCGGACACTTGGCTCGCGCGCAGGCACGCCTGACAATTCTTCCGGCCAAGCCGCTTCGCGATGGCCCGGTTCGGGCATCAGACCTTAGAGGAACCCTCTCCCGTGCGTACCCTGATTGCTTCCGGCTCCCCGCTCGAGCCGCAGATCGGCTTCTCCCGTGCAGTCCGCGTGGGCAACATGCTGGCGGTCGCAGGCACTGCGCCCATCGCCCCCGATGGATCGGTGGCAGCGCCAGGGGATGTGTACGGCCAGACCAGGCGCTGCCTCGAAATCATTGCCACCGCCATCAGCGATGCCGGCCTGGGTCTGGGCGATGTCATCAGGACCCGGATCATGCTCACCGACATCGGGACCTGGCGCGAGGCAGCCAGGGCGCATGGCGAGTCGTTCTCCGAGATCAGGCCCGCCTGCACGTTCGTGGAGGTGGCCCGCTTCATCGACCCAGGCTGGCTTGTGGAGGTAGAGGCCGACTGCGTCGTGCAGGAGCGCGCTGCGCAAGGATCCGAAGTCTGATCGTTCATTCGGGCCGAAGCCGCTTCGGAGCTCGGTGCAATCCAGGCGTTAAGCCCATAGAAGATATGCGCACACTGAAAGCCGGCGCGCTGTATTTCGTCCTGGTCTTTGGGGCTGGGTTCGTGCTGGGCTCCATCCGCGTTCCCTTCCTGGTCCCGCGGCTCGGCGCGCGATTTGCCGAGCTCCTCGAGATGCCGGTCATGCTGGCGGTGGTTTTCATGGCGGCGCGTTACGTCATACGCCGCTACGCCCTGGCAGATCGCCGCACCCGATTGCTGATGGGGACGATCGCCCTTGTGCTTCTGGCATCGGCGGAGTTGTTGCTCGCCTTCCTGATGACTGGGGCCTCGCCGTCTGCGTACGTCGCGTCCCGCGACCCGGTCTCCGGTAGCGCCTTCTTGGCCATGCTCGTCCTGTTCGCCGTTCTGCCAGCCTTGCTGCCATCCGGCGCAGTGTCTGACAATCCGTTCAAGCCGAAGTCGGTTGGCGGCTCGGATTCGTTCAAACATTAGGTAGCTATGCGACATTACGGCAATCTGCTTTTAGTCCTGGCGCTTGTCCTGAGCCCCTTGACGCCTTTTACCGCCCGGGCTCAGACGATGGAACTGTCCGACGCAATTCACGGCAGAGTGGTGCAACTCTCCAAGGAGGGAGATCAGCGCGCCGAAGGGGGTCACTATCGGGCGGCCGTCGAGAAGTACAACGAGGCATTTGAACTTCTGCCAGAGCCGAAGACCGACTGGGAAGCTTGTACTTGGCTGCTGACCGCGATCGGTGACGCGAATTTCAAATCCAGGAACTATGAGCACGCGCAGGCGGCTCTGACCGACGCCATGGGCTGCCCGGGTGCAATCGGCAACCCCTTCATCCATCTGCGGCTTGGCCAGTCGCAGTTCGAGCTCGGCGATCTGCAACGGGCCAATGAGGAGTTGACCCGCGCCTACATGGGCGCCGGCAAGGATATCTTCGCGGAGGAAGATCCCAAGTATTTCTCACACCTCAAAACGGTGCTTCGGCCGCCTGCCAGTGGCGAGTGGTAGCCATCTGGCGATTCCTTCAAGCCGAAGCCACCTCGCGGCTCAGCGCAACTCAGACGTTAGGCTTCAACAGGTGACCATGTGATCCAGTGGAGCAGTTCAACAGATGCAATCGACTGGTCGGAGCTGTCCGAGATGTATCGGCTCGCTCCGCTCGGCAACAAATCCCCCGATTGGCTGGCAACCGCGTTCTCGAACAGCATGTTCAGGTTTTTCGCGCGGGACAACGGCGCGCTGGTCGCCGCCGGACGCGCCGTTGCCGACGGGGTCGATTGCTCCTACATCTGCGACATCGCCGTTCACCCCTCGCATCAGGGCCAGGGGCTGGGGCGTGATGTCATCCAGCGCCTCATCGCCGCATCCCAGGGGCACAGGAAGATCATCCTCTACGCCGTCCCGGGCAAAGAGGATTTCTATCGCAGATTCGGGTTCCGCCGCATGAGAACGGCCATGGCCATATTCGAGAATGCCGGTCAGGCGGCTGCCAATGGCTATACCGATGAAGCCTGAGCATTCCCCCATGAAGCCAGGCCCCATCTTCTTGATCGGTCTAGTCGCGCAGACGCTGGTGGTCGGACCGGTGGCGGCTGGCTGCGCTGAGGCGCCACCGCCGGCTGGTTCGCGCGAGAGCGCGTTCGTTCGACAAGTCGTCGAGCGCATGCCGTCCTACCTGCACGATTTCAGCGTTCCCGGCGGAGCAGTTGCCGTCATCGAGAATGGCGACGTGATACTCGCACGAGGCTTTGGCATGGCCGATGCCGCCACCAAGACGCCTGTCAGCGAGCGAACACTGTTCAACATCGGCTCCACGTCCAAGTCCGTGTCGGCCTGGGGCGCCATGCGGCTTGTGAGCGAGCGCAAGCTCGCGCTCGACGAGCCAGTCGATGCGCGGCTCAAGCGATGGCACCTGCCGCCGTCCAGCCACGACATCACCGGCGTGACGTTGCGGCGGCTGCTCAGCCACACCGCCGGCCTGTCGGTTTCGGGCTATCGCGGTTGGGGCCCGGACGACCTGATCCCGACGCTCGAACAGTCGCTTTCGGGCAACGCAAATGGCGCGGGAGCGCTCGCATTGACGGCCGCGCCGGGCACCGCCTGGTCCTACTCGGGTGGCGGTTACACACTGATGCAACTGCTCGTTGAGGAGACTGCGCAACGGCCCTTTGCCGACTACATGCGGGACGCGGTGCTCGGTCCGCTGGGCATGACCGAGAGCAGCTTCAGCCTCACGCCACTGGTGCTCGGACGGGCCGCCCGCGCCTACGACGAACTCGGCGAGGAGACGCCCACTCCGAGGTTCGTCGAAGTCGCAGCGGCGGGCATGTATGCGCCCATCGGCGACATGGCGTGCTATGCGCTGGCGACGATCGGCGGTGTCCGGGCCGCCCCCGTGCTGCCGGCAGCCATGCTTGATCAGATGACCTCGGCAGCGCCCGCCACCGATGGCCGCTTTGGCCTGGGCTACGCGATCCAGCCGCGCGGCGAGGGATTCCCGGACGGCGTCGAGCGGGTGGGCCATGACGGCGGCAATCGTGGATGGCAGAGCTTCTTCTGGGTGAGCCGCGCCAAACGCGACGGTTTGGTCGTTCTCACCAACGGCTCGAACGGCTGGAACGTCTCGAACCAGCTTGTGGCCGACTGGATGGAATGGAAGACAGGCACGCGGCTGCCGATCCCATCCTCGATCGCCGCGACCATCCTGAGGCCGCTCCATGAGGCTGGAGTCGCCGCGGCGATCGCCCGCTACCAGGCACTGAAGGCCGCCGCCCGCAACGACCATATCTTCAATGCGAACGAGCTCAATCGGCTCGGCTATTCCCTGCTGCACAAAGGGCGGGTGCATGACGCGATCGCCATCTGGGAACTGAACGCCCGTGAGTATCCCGACGACTGGAATGTGCACGACAGCCTGGGCGATGGTTATGCGGCGGCAGGCCCCGGTTATGCAGGCAAGGCGATCGCAAGCTTCCGTCGATCCCTGGCCCTGAATCCCGCCAATGCTCACGCGCAGGAGATGATTGCCAGAATCCAGCGGGGCGAATCAATCGGGCTCTAGGGGAAGCAAGCGACGCGCGTGGCCAGCGCGACCCGGACATCCAGCGAGGATCAGGGGGATCGATCGCCACCTGCCGCCTTGTACCCGGCAAGTGTCTTCTCCATGTCGGCCATCATCTCTGCCGAAACGTCCTTCCTGCCGCGGGCGATGGACATGGCTCGCTGCTGTGCTTCGATCGCTTGCTTCCCCCGGCCGAGCTGTTGCTGCACCCGGGCCAGCGCCAGCAGATCGAACATCGCGTTGAAGTCGTCGCCCTGTCCGGCGACGGCGGCTTCCAGGTAGGTGGCGGCCGTTTCGTACGCGCCACGCGACAGACCCGGTCGATAGGCGATCACGCTGCCCACGGTGCTCGCCATGCCCAGGGACATCTCACGGCTTTCGGCGGCTGCATGCGCCTTGCGTGCAAACGCCAGCGCTTCGGCCTCGTCGAGGTGGAGCATCGCGGTGAATCGATCTCCGAATACCCGGCCCTCCCGTTCTGGATCCTGCGCGACGAGCCTGTCTGCCTCCACGAGCACGGCCCGATAATCCTTGCGTTCCATCGCCTCATCCAGCGGTTTCATCAGCTCCTTGTCCGCCAGGTATAGCTTCATCTGCTCGCCGAGTTCGCGCTGCAGTTGGCGTGCCGCCGCGAGGTCGCTGGCTCCTGCGACGGCCTGTTCCACGGCGCGCTCGAATCCCAACGAAGCCTCCGGATCGATCGGTATGCCGACATAGGCCAGCCTGCCATCGCGACCGATGATGAACGCCGTGGGGATGGCATACATGCCGGCAGTGCGCATCCAGGACGTGAACATCGGCTTGCGCACCGGATCGTCCATCGCGACGGTGTAGTCCATATCCCGTCCCCGGCCCTGGACGAACTGTGTCACCGCGGCAACGCTCGCCTCGCCGCGCTCGGATTGGCGCACGTTGATCCCGATGACCGTCAGCTTGCCCTGGTAACGACGCGCCACATCGCTCAGCAGCGGCATCGACTGCCGGGACGCGCCACACCAAGTGGCAAAGAATGCGACCACGTACACGTGGTCCCGCTCGAAGGCCTCGACCGGGTCGCCCTTGATCCAGGCCATGGGCACCAGCGGCGGCGGGGTATCGCCGATGGCGAATGTCGGTGCATCGGCGGCGTCGACATCGGCCGCAGCGGAGGGTCCCGGCACGAGCCAAACCAGGCAGGCGGTGAGGGAAAGGATGGCCAAGGCTTTCATGATGCGCATGTCGTTCACCACCGCTTGGCGATCTGCATGGAAACCGTGCGGCCCAGCGGGCTCGCGTTGGCCGCGTCGTAGTGCGAACCCAGGCCGCTGAATCCCACGTAGGGCGGCGGCTCGTCGAACAGATTGGTCACGATCAGCGACAACGACAGCCCGTCGATGAGCGTGTTCCCCTTCGGCGCGAACGCATAGCTCACGACCCCGTCCACGGTGGTGTACGAGTCGACTGGTCGATCGACGGCGCCAGAGGTATCGATGTAGGAGTGCGTGTAGTTGACGTTGAGGTTGGCCGATAGCTCCCGACGCACCCAGGCCAGGCTGCCGCGCATGCGCCATTCGGGCGGATTGGCGAAAGTCCCCGCGAGGTCGTACGGTGGTGCGCCCGGCGACACGCGATTGAGCATCTCGCGGATGTGGTTCGCGTTGAGCCCGAGTTCGAAGCGGTTGTCGCCACGTTTGAACCGGTAGTCGATGTTCACGTCGTAGCCGCTGACATCGACGCGCTCGGCGTTGGTGAACAGGTACCGGTACACCGCAAACACCTCGCCCAATGGGTCGGGACCGAACATCCCGTCCGTGTAATCGTCGAACACCGCGCCGTCGGCGACATACGCCTCGACCAGCGCCCGCACTTCTTCGGGCGAGTCGTAGTAATCGATGAACTGCTGCAGTTCCGGATTGCCCAGCGCGCCCATGTCCAGAGGCGGCAGCACGATGCGGTCGGAATAGGAAATATCGTAGTAGGTCAGACCCATATTCAGGCCGGGCGCGAACTCCGGCTTCCAGTCCAGGCCCACCGTCCAGTTCTCCGACTCCTCCGGCTTCAGGTCGTCCGAGCCGGCCAGAGTCACCACTGGCACGAAGTCGGTGCCGTCCGCGTTGAAATAGGGCGCGACATCGAGCGCGAAGACGCCCAGGTCGCTGAAGCGCATCTCCTCGCCCACGGACGGTGCGCGGAACGAGGTGCTGTAGCTCGATCGCAGGGTGAGCGACGTCGTGGGCGACCAGGACAGCCCCACGCGCGGGTTGGTCGAACTGCCGAAGTCGGAATAGTCGTCCCGCCGCACGGCAAAGGTCATGTCGAGCGCATGGATGCCGGGCACGGCATTGGCGTCGCCCACGATCGGCACATACAGCTCCGCGAACAGCGAGTTGCTCCGCCTGCTGATGTTCTGTTCGAGGTTGTTCCGATCGATCGTGCGCCGGTATTTCTCGTCCTTGTACGAGGCGCCCATCGCCAGCTTCGCCGCCCCACCCGGCAGCTTGAACACGGGACCGCTGGCGCGCACTTCGCCGCCGCGCTGCTGCTGGGTCCGGTGCTGGTTGAAGACGCTGTCCAGATCGCCTTCGAGGGTGTAGGACACCTGCCGGTTCTTGGAGTCCTCGTCGCTGACGAACCCGTCCACGGTGAACAGCCAGTCGTGCGGCACCCGGTACTCCAGGCTGACCAGCGCGTTGCGCCGGATCGGCTTGGCGAAGTTCTCGGTGTAGTCCCAGTCGGTGGAAACCAGCTTCCGCTCCGCATGCGAGTACTGCACGTCCGTACTGAGCGTCAGCGCGTCGCCAAGGTCCTGACTGGCGGACAGCACCATGCTCTTCAGGGTGTTGGACGGAAAGATCGACGTCGGGTCGTCGACGTCCTCCGTGGCCTCGCGCTGGTCGGCCATCAGCTCGCCCTGGCGCAGGTACTCGGCGCTCAGCATCAGGCGGCCGCTGTCCCAGCGCTTGCCGAAGCTGTGCGAGAGCCGTAACTCCTCACGCCCGCCATCGGTGGTACCGCCATAGGTCAGCCGGGTCTCGGCCGTGTCGTAGTCCTGCTTGAGGATGATATTGACCACGCCCGCGACGGCATCGGCGCCATAGATGGCCGACGCGCCGTCGGTCAGGATCTCGATGCGCTCGATCGCATCGATCGGAATCAGCGAGACGTCGGTGAAGGTGCCCGCCGACGTGGCCGCGATGCGCCGCCCGTTGATCAGCACCAGGGTTGCCGTCGTCCCCAGGCCACGCAGGTTCACGCCGGACCCCGCCGTTGCATTGAACCCGCGCTGGCCTCCGATGCTCATGTTGACATCGGCCACCGCGCCTGCCTGGCCACCGCGGAAGTTCTGCGGCAGCGCCTGCAGCACCTGTTCGGTTCCGGAATAGCCGCTGCGCCGGATGTCCTCGGCATCGATGACTATCAAAGGTGTCCCCGGCGGCACCACGTCGCGGATGTTCGTTCCGGTGACGATCATGGTTTCCAGGTCCGTCACTTCGGGGGGCGCCTCCGATGCGTGCGTGGCACGCCTGGTCCGCGTGGGCGGAGCCGACGGTTTCTTCTCCGCCTTGATCAGGGTGATGATGCTCGGGCTGAGGAACCGGTAGCTCAGGCCCGTCCCCTCCAGCAGCCGGCGCAGCCGCGCCTCGGGTGCCAAGCCGGCCGGCGCACCCGGGCTCTGCACGCCATCCACCAGTTGCGAGGCGTAGACGAACTTGAGGCCCGTCTGTGCCGTGTACTGCGCCAACGCATCTTTCAGGGGCATTCGACCGATGGCGACGGCCGGCGCGGTGGCGGGGGTTTGTGCGCGCACAGAAGCAGGCACCGGGCCGCTCAGCGCGACAAGGGCCACTGCGCAATGCAAACTCAGAGTTCGAACACGCATGTAAGGGTTCCGTCCGGTGCTGATGGCGCGGGCATCGCGACGGCCGTTCCCCGGCGAGCCGTGCCCACTGAAGAAGTAAAGAGTCTGCGGCGAGCAGATCGGGTACCGCGCCGCAGCAGGCGTTTCGCGCCCGGGTATTCGATGACCGGGTTCAACGAGCCCATGGCTTCTTCGTGCACGCTGCGGCGCGTTGAATCGGTCGGCGCGGTGAGACCTGCCGCGGCGCGGTATCAACGACGCTCGGTCGTGCGGCGCCGCACGATCACACCGTCTGCGGTGGTGTCGGCGCGCAGCCCGGGCAGGCTGTCGAGGAAGGCCCGGAAGGTGACCTCGTCGTGGATGCCGAACGTACCGGACACCTTGAGCTCACCGATGGCGTCCTCGCCGATGCGCACCTGCACTTTGCTATAGCGGTTGAACTCGGCCACGACTGCGGCCAGCGGCTCGTCCTCGAACACGATTTCCTCGCGCGTCCACGCCACCGCCTTGCTCGTGTCGACCCCGCTCTGCGCGGCGACAGTACCGGACGCGGAGAGATGCGCCCGCTGGCCGGAGCGCAGGTCGGCGAGCGGCCTCTGCGCACGGGCGGGTTGGGACGCTTCCGGCAGGTCCCAGACATGCACCCGCCCTTCCACTACGGTCACCGTTGTTTCGCCCGCCTGTCGATAGACATCGAAGACGGTCCCGACATCCTCGATCAGATACGGGCCGGTGCGCACTTCGAACGGGCGCGCCGGTTGTTGCGCAATGTCGAACAGGGCTTGGCCATGCGCGACCTCCACCCGCCGTTTCGAGCGGTCGAAACGGATCGTTACCGCGGACTCGGAGTTCAGCCGCAGCCGGGTCCCGTCCGGCAGCCGCCAATCGCCCTGTTGGCCGTGCGCCGTTGCGTAACTGCGCACCTCCGTACGCCACATCGACCAGGTCAGCACCCTGCCGACGATGGCAAGCGCCAGCATGGCGGCGATGCCCGCGCCCCAGGCGAACGCGCGGCGGCGCGGTCGTCGGTGAGCGGTGCGCCTCGTGGCCGCAACCCCCGCCCGACCGGCAGAGGCCGGAGACCCGCCGGCGGCTTCGAACTCCACCACGTTGTCCTCGGGCCGCAGCTGCGCGAGCAGATCTTCCAGCGCAACCGGATCCTGCTTCGCGGCACCGGCTGCGTAACCGGCGATCGCCGCCACTTCCAGGTATTCGGCGACGTGCTGCGGGGAGGCCTGCAACCACTGCATGAAGGCATGCGCCTGGGCCGGCGCGAGGGCCCCCTCGCGGTTGGCTACGAACCACTGCGCCGCCTCAAGCGCAATCTGGGTGTTCATGCCCTGCAGCGGGATGCCGGACTCGTTCATCGGTGCTCCGCCAGATCGCGGCGACACAGGGCAAGTGCCTTGACCACATACTTCTTGACCATGTGGGTGGACACGCCCAGGCGCTTGGCAATATCGGCATAGCTCAGGCGGTCGCGATACTGCATCAGCATGACGGCCCGGTGTCGCGGAGGCAGGCGCCGCAGCGCTTCCGCCAGTCGCCGTTCCCGGTGTTCGCGCTCCAGAAGGTCCTCGGCCCTGTCTTCGCGCGTTTCGAGTTCGGGAAAGACCTCGGTCACGTCTACATGCCGGGCACGACTGCGGTGCAGGACCGCCTCCTCTTTCACCAGGTTGGCGGCAACCGTGAAAAGGTAGGCTTCGGGATCGGCGATCGTGGTCGCTTCGCCACGGTCGGTGTGCAGGATCCGCAGATAGACCTCCTGGACCAGGTCCCGGGCATCCGCGGGTTGGGCCAGGCGCTTGCGGAAATAGCCCAGCAGCCATCCCTCGCGACGCGCGAATACCTGCGTCCACAGGTGCTGGCGAGACCCTGGCTCCGGCGTCGACGGCCCCGGTGTCGTGGTCTCAAGGCCAGGATCTGCGGATGGCTTGGCGCGGTCCATATCCAGACTATAGAGCCGGCTCGGGGACGATCGGGTACCCGAAAGCGGCCTTTGCCGCACCCATGAACCCAATACCCGCGACAACGACGCAGCATTGGTTGTGCGAGATCAAAGGGGTGAGGAACGTCAATTCCTCCATGCACGGTGGCCACCCCTGGTTTGGCCGCCATCCACGACGACCAGGGACATACGCTGTATTTCGGCGAGCCGCTGCAGCGGCTCACGTTCGTCCGGTGCCAGGCAGCCGGCTCTGCGCTGCGGATGTCGGCAGTCGACGTGCCAGCGGCAGGGTGAGGGCAAGCAGCCCACCGATACCGGCCAGCACGAACGACGTGCCCACCAGCCATGCCGCCCCCGCCGCCGCGACCGGAGCCGCAGCGCGGGCGAAGCCCTGCACACGCGCTACCTCTCCGTTCCAGCGTCCGGAATCGGCGACGCCATACAGCGTTTGCACCAGCCAGGGCCGTGCCAGTGTTTGCAGGCCCGCGCCCAACCCAAACACTGCAACGCCTGCCGCCACCCATTCCGGCGAGCGTGCAAAGACGACACCTAGCAACCCGATTGCCTGCAACGCGATGGGAGGCATCTTCATGGCGCCCGGTGAAACCCGCCCGCGGCCGCGCAGCAACCACATCCGTCCGGGCACTTGCGCCAGGCCCAGGGCTGCCAGCACGAACGCCGCGACCGGTGCCGACGCGCCACGTTCGATCAGTAGCGGAATCAGCAGCGTGGTCAACGCCATGCTGGCCAGTGTCCCGGACGCGAAGATGGCCACCAGCGTTGCCAGGTACGGCGGCCACGGGAGACGGGCCGATTCTTCCTTCCGTTCGGCAACGTGAGCAGCCGGTAGCGCGGGCACGACGTATCGCTCCATCGTCCAGGCGATCAGCATCATCACACCGACGCAAGCCAGCACCGCGATGCGCCAGCTCCATCGCTCGACGATTGCAGCCAGCAATGGCAGGAAGACCGTGCTCGCCAGGCCGCCCAGTACGGTGACCGCGGCAAGTGCCTTCAACCGGTGGCCTTCGTCGGTCACTGCCCGGATCACCAGCGCGAAGGCCGGTTCGTACAACAGCATCGCCATGGCGATGCCGATGCTGAGCCAGCCCAGATAGAGCATGGCTGCGCCCTGCGCAAGCGCGACGAGCAACAAGCCCAGGATGGCGAGCCCGACACCGAGCCGCGTCAGGTTTGCCGCGTGTCCGGCATCGAGCCATCGCCCGATGGCCGGCGCTGCAGCGGCCATCGCACCCAATCCGACCGAGAACGCGCCTGCCACGGCCATGCGCGAGAGGCCGAGACTGGTTTCCATAGGCATCAACAGCACCGAGAAGCTGTAGTACAGCACGCCCCATAGCACGCACTGACACAGGCCGAGCAGCCAGATGGCGCGACGCAACGCCACCGGCATTGAGTTCATCGACAGCACGCCACCGGGCGAGGTGCCTCAATCACGGCAGGCTTCGAACCACAGCCGCAGCCCGATTTGCCTTCGGCCTTGGCATCCGCGTCGCGAACGCAGCAGGCGTCGACGTTTGCTGGTGCGGGGCCGCCGCAGCATTCACCGGTCTTACCCGTCGCCTCTGCCGCTACATTCTCTTCGTTGGCAGGCACCGGGCCGCAACATGCGGCTCCGGCTTGCGCGCCATCTTCCTCCGCGAACTGGGTGATGCACACGCCCGTTTCGGGCAGCACCAGCTCCACGCGTCGGGCGGCTTCCCAGTCCCCGGCGACCGCAGCCACCACCGAACGCACCTGCTCGTAGCCGGTCAGCAGCAGAAAGGTCGGTGCACGTCCGTAGCTCTTCATGCCGACGATATAGACACCCGCGTCCGGATGCTTGAGCTCCTCCGCACCATGCGGCCGCACGCTGCCGCAGCTATGCTGGTTGGGGTCAATCAACGGCGCCAGCGCCATGGGCGCTTGGGTGCCATGATCCAACGCTATCCGAAGCTCCGAGAGCAGGTCCAGGTTCGGACGGAAGCCGGTCGCGGCAACGATCTCGTCGACCGGTCGAAGCGCCGTCCCTTCGGCATGAGCCACAATGCCCTCGGCCGTTTGCTCAAGACGCTCCAGATGGAAATTGGTCGCCACCGCCAGCACGCCATCGTCTACCAGTTTTCCAATGGCGAGCCCGAGTCGGCCCCGCTCTTTTAGCTGATCGTGTTCACCACCACCCAACACTCGACCCAAGGAAGAACGGCGAATCGCCCACTGAATCCGCATGCCAGGTTCCTGACCCGATAGACGCGCGAGGTCGAGAAGCGCGTTGAAGGCGGAGTGGCCACCGCCAATAACCAGAACGCGCTTGCCCGCATAACGCTCACGATGCTGGCCCAGCACATCGGGAATGCCATAGAAGATGTGCTTCTGTACGGCACGCTCCCCCAGTGCTGGAACGCCGGAAGCACCTGCCGGATTGGGCGTATCGATCGTGCCTGATGCATCGATCACGGCCTGTGCGATCACTTCATGCTCGCCGACAGCGTCCACGTAGCGGACGACGAAGGGCACATCATTTCGCAGACTGTCTTTCATGCGATCGCGGCGTTGCTTGGCAACATCGGTCACCCGCACGCCGGTACGCACGTGGGGCTGAATCTCTGGCAGAGCGGCCAGCGGCCTTAGATAGCGCTCGACTACTTCGCTTCCGGTCGGGAACTGCGTCAGATCAGGCGATGTCCAGCCGTGGCGCCGCAACAGCGCTCCGGCCGCCCGGTCGATGTTGAATTCCCAGGGAGAAAACATGCGCACGTGCGCCCAGCGCAGCATGCCCGCGCCAACGGTAGCGCCGGCCTCCAACACCAGCGGCGTCAGTCCGCGCTCGAGGAGGTGGGCGGCAGCGGCCAGGCCGACCGGGCCGGCGCCGATCACGACGACAGGAAGCACTGTTTTCATGCAAGGTTCTCTCAAATAACGGCCGCGGCTTCGACCGCAGGCTGGGTTTCAGGAATGTTCTCGGCGATCAGGCGCTCGACGATGACGACATCGAGCCATCGCCCTTCGAGTTGGCCATGCTTTTCGTAGACGCCGACTTCGCGGAAGCCGACGGAGCGACACAGCGCGCGGCTGGCGGTGTTGAACGGGAAAATGCGCGAGAGCAGCTTCCAGTAGCCCCGATCGCGGGCGACATCGATGAGCGCCAGCATCAGCCGACGGCCAACGCCGCGTCCACGAGCGGCTGCATCCAGATACACGGAGAACTCGCCGATGCCGGCGTAACAGTCGCGGGGACGATATCCGCTGAGGCCCGCCCAGCCGATCACGGCGTCGGTGTCGTCCGTGGCCACCAGGAGCGGAAACCGCGCCAGGTCGGCCAGGCGTTGTTCGATGTCGCCTGTGGTTCGAGGTGCGGTTTCGAAGGTTGAGGAGCGTTCGGCAATGCCCTGGTTGTAGATGCCTGCGATCGCAGAGGCATCGGCGGTACGGGCGGGTCGAATCTGCGACATCGGCATCTCCTTGTTGTTAGTAGCAACTAATTGGACAAAAAAACTCAGCCGCACTTGCCGCTCTCATCGGTACCGCACGCCGGCGCACAGCTGCCGACGCTGACGCCTGAGACGAAACGGGATTGCGCGGCACGCGCCAGGCGCTGGATGAGTTCGGTCGCCCCTGCTCGAACCCGCGGGTCCAGGTCGCGCAGCAGATCGAGCTGTTGTTCGATCAGTTCGCCGTTGATTTTTTCGTACAGCTTCCGTCCTTCCCGGGTGATGCGCAGGGACACGGCGCGCGCGTCCTCCGGATCCGGCAGTCGCTCTACATAGCCCTTGCGCACCAGGGCATCGACGACACGGGTCGTGGTGCTTTTGTCCAGCCGCAAGGCCTCGGCCAGCGCCTGGCTGCGGCTCGGCCCGCGCTCTGCCAGCACTTCCAGCGCATAGCACTGGGTCACGGACACGTCGTAGCAGCAGATCTTGTCCCGGTCGCGGAACTGGTAAATCCGCACCAGGTTCGAGACCGCCGCGTGCAGCGTTTCGGCGTCCTGCCGGAGGGCGCTGTTGGAGATCGGCTTTGAGCCCGGATTGGCCATCGTCCAGCCTGGCGATAACGTTGTTAGTGACAACTATATGCGCTGGCGCGGGCGTGTCAACTCCTCAGGCGCTGGGCGCTGAGGACGGAGTTGGCGCGCGGCCGCCCCAGCCTTACTCCCTCCCCGCCTGGCTGGTCAGATACACCGCAAACGTCCCCAGCCAGTGACCGCCTTCGTAGTGTTCTCCGGTCACTGCCGGCAGCGCGGTCGCGCGGTGGCTTGCCGCGGCGGCAAGCAGTGCTGGCACGCGTTTGTCGGCCGGCTTCAGCCCATGGGCGATTCCTTCGAGCATCCACGCACGACTCAGGTTGAGCCCGTCGATGTGCGCCAGCTTGGGGTCGGTGCGGTCGGTCACCACGCCAGGCGGCAACCATTCGTTACCGCCTGTCGACGGAATTCCGGGCAGGAAGGCCTGGAGCCATTTCGCAAAATCGTCGGCTGCGAGCACGCGCCGCATGAAGTCCGCCTCGGCCAGGCATGGCGACAGGAAGTCCTGGCCCGAGGGCTCGTAACCGAGGGGACAGTCACGATCGCCGCGATAGAAGCGCGCCGTGGCATCCGTGAGCAGCGCGGTCATCCCGGCATCGCCGGCGACGCGCGCCCAATCCCAGATCAGGCCGAAGGAGAACGCGGTCTGGTCGTGCTCGCCGATGCGAATGGGATAGTGCAGCTTGGGCAGCCAGTCCTTCAGCTTGGACGCGGCGAGCGATTCCAGCGGTGTCAGCGCGGCCGCCCACTGTTTCGCCTGCGGATCGTTCCATCCGCGCAATTCTGCCGACAGCTGCAGCAGCCACGCGAGCCCGTACGGACGCTCGAAAGATGCGCGCTTCTCGTGCCCGAGGTATTCGACTTCACCGGCGATGTTCTGCGGCGTCAGGCTCAGCGCGAGCGCGGCACGCGCTTCTTTCGCGAACGGCGCCTCCGGGAAGCGGCGCAACAGCCGCACGAGCAGCCAATGCCCGTGCACGGCGGAATGCCAGTCGTAGCAGCCGTAGAACGCCGGCGTGAGCGCGCGCGGCGGCCGCACATCGGCATCGCCCTGCATGACGTGGGAAATCTTGTTGGGATATTCCTGGTGCAGGCAGGCGAGCGCGAGCTGCGCGAAGCGGCCCGCGGCGGCCTCATCGAGCGCGTCTGGCGAACCCGGGCCGGCGGGACGCGCCGCCTGGGCAGTCGAGCCCAGGAACAGGCTCGCACTGAGCATGCTGATCCAGAACGATCGGCGCACGATGACTACTCCCGCTCCGGCCAGCATTCCCGTGGCAATGACGGGAGCTTATGCAAGCCGCCCCGGTCCAACAAGCCGCCGTGCGGCCGCACGCATGGGATCGACGCGGACGAACGATCGCCTCGCGTCGATGCACGCTGCACGCTTGAGGCATGCGGTGCGGTCGCACACCGCGACCGCACCGCCGGCGCTTGCTGGCTACAGCGGCCGCAGCTGGGTGTTGTAAACGTACCGCCCGACGTTCTGGCCCAGGTGCAACGAGGCCAGGCAGCCGCTGCGGAAATGCATGCCGCCGTAGACGCGGGCCATGGCCGATTCGGCCGCGGCCTGCGACAGGGTGTCGTAATGGCGGGCCGGAGTGCCGAAGGTGAAGGGCACGTTGTCGGTGCCGAAGAACGAGCGCAGCACCTGGGTCGAACTGGCGATGGTGCTGGGCAGGCCGCAGGGATAATCCGGGTACGGCGGGGTGGTGACGTAGGCGTTCCAGTCGGGGTCGGCCGTGGTCGCGGGATTGCCGTCGCTCGCCGCTGCGCGGATCGCGGTGTACGGGCGCCAGAAGTTGTAGCGGAACTTCGCCTTGAACACCACGATCAGGCCGTCGTTCACGGCAATGTTCACGAGCGCGAACAGGCGCGCGTTCTGCCACAGGCTGAGATTGCGCCCGGCGACGATGGTGCGAGTGTAGCCGTTGACGTTGGCGCCGCCGAGCACGCCCCAGTGCATGGCGATGAGGCTTTCCTCGGAGTCCGGTGCGGCGGCGCGCACGAGCGCCGAGCCGAGCGCCTTCACTTCGTTGAAGTCGCGCGTATAGGTCGGGCTGGTCAGGGTCTGCAACGCGCTGCGTCCGGGCGTGAACTGCCACGAACTGCTCAACGCGAATGGGGCGAGGTTGCCCCAGTTTCCGAACTGCGGATACGGCGCGGGCGCAGGCGGCAGGGGCAGCGTCGGCTGGTAGACGCCCGGCGCGGGCGCCAGCGTGTACGGAAGATGCGGCATCTCCGACCCGTCGCCGACGCGCCGGTCAATGATCGCCTGGCCCGCCGTGGTGCCGACGGCGATGCCGGCATCGATGCAGGCCGGATATGCGGCGGGGCAGGACAAACCAGCGAGATAGCTGGCGTAGAGGCCTTCGACGATGGCGTCCTGCGCGGGCGGCAGGGTCTCGACCAGCACGGTGCGCGCGGCGGCGGCGATCGCGGCCTCCTTCGAGGCATTGGGGTTGGCGGCGCCGATCGGGTTGTAGCTGCGGTAGCGCGGCTGGATCGCGTTGAGGGCATCGTGAATGGCGACATGGGTCATGGCGAACACGCGGTACTGCTGCGGTGGCGCGCCCGCGCCGGCGATGACGCCATTGGCGATGGCATTCCAGTCGGTGACGGCGTCGGCGGACGCAGTGACCGGCAGCAGGGAGGCGATGGCGCCTGCCAGCAGCCAGCGCAACGGGAACGGACGCGGGGGCGTCCTGGTCCGGGACAGGGGATGCGGTTTCATGGAAGTGTTTCCTAGAGCGCGGTGGTAGGTGCATCGCGGCAATGACGGGCGCGACGGCCGGCCCCGCGTCGCTGCGGACGCCAGGCCACCACGATCGGCGCGAACGCTCGCCCGGGATGCAGTTCCATTGCGGAAGCTGCTCAATCAGCGGAGCCGGGCAGCAGGAGGACGGCCGTTGACGTGGCACCAGTGACAACGCACTCACCGACGCCGGCGGCCATGGGAGATGGAAGGTCCGGAGGTGTTCCGACGAACGGCGCATCGGCGCCCCGCCAGCCTGCCGCCGGCGCGCCGGGCGCGATGCCGCGATACGCGCGCGTCCGCGAACGGGCGTAGGCACAACCGCCGCGTTCAGTCCCCCGCGATCACTACGTCGCCGTTCTGCAGTGGTCGCGGCCCGTCGGAGTTCGCGATCTCGATCCGGTCGAAGGCAGGGATCAGCGCCGCGCAGAGCAGGATGTTAGGGCGGTCGCAGACCTGGAAGTGGAGGTGCGGCTCGGTGGAGTTGCCGGAAGAGCCCAGCTGGCCGATCACCTGGCCTGCGGTCACCTTGTCGCCGGGCTTCACCCGGACGCTGCCGGGTTTGAGGTGCGCGTAGACCGAATATTCGCTGCCGCCGTGGTCCAGCACCACCGATTCACCGGCCATGCCGACGTCGCCTTCTGCCATGTTCGTGGCCTGTTGCGCGCCGACGCGGCCGAAATAGGCCTGCATGCTTTCACCGGGCTCGCGCAGCAGCGGCGCAAGCTCCTTCGCGCCGGTGATGACCGAGCTCACCACGCCATCGGCCGCGGCCACCACGTCGGCACCGTAGGCATGGAACTGGGTGTTCTGCCTGCCGCCGTCGCGATAGGTGCGGCCGTCGGCACCGGCCTTGACGATGTCCAGTGCGAATTCCTCCGGCACGCCCCAGCGGTGGGTGCCGTGGAAGCTGGCGCCTGCGATGGTCCACGGACCGCCGGCGAGCGGCCAGCGGAAGACGGTGCGCGAGGTGGCCGGATCGATGCGCAGCGACGCGGCCGCCTCGGGCGCGTTGGAAAGCGCACGCACGCGCAGTGCGTCGCGCGTGCCCTTCCAGGCGAACACCTGCTGCATGACCAGCAAGGCTTCGCCCGCCGCCAGCGTGGCGCTTGCCGCGAGCTTGCGTTGCTGCAGCAGGCGGCCGTCGCAGAACTGGAAGGCAAGCATTTCGACCATGCCCTGGTCCTGCAGGCCCTTGCCAGACTGCGCGGCGGCGGACAGCGTGGCGGCATCCAGGCTGCGGCGATCGACGACCGCGCCGTCGCGTAGCAGCTCGATCTCCAGCGCACGCAGGGTCACCGGCGTATCGCCCACATTGACGATCGCGGCGTTCTGCAGCAGCAGGCTCTGCACGCCGCGCAGGCTGTCCAGCGGATAGGTCCGCACCGTCTGTTCCGGACAGAAGCGGATCTCAAGCCCGGCCGCCCGGGCAGCGGCCAGCGGCGCGAGGCCGAGCAGCAGGGCGATGATCAGCAACGCATATCGGCTGTACATATGGCACCTCGTTGGGAACCCGGTCGCCCTCCGCGCACGTGGCGCGTCCGCGCATCGCCTGGCTGAGTCGGATGGTTCGACACCGGACCGTAGTCGAACAATCGCGGGCGCACATGTGCTGCCGGCCAGGGGCGATGGAACGCCGGGATGCCCGGCCGGGGATTGCCGGCCGGATCAGGCCTTGTGGGGCACCGGCACCAGTCCGTTGTCGAGACGCCGCTGCCGCGCGCGCGTCGAGGCATGGTTGGCATCCGCGGCCTCCGCTTCGACGCGTGCAAGCAGGAACGCGGTCATCTCCTCGCTCACCAGTGGCTTCGATAGCAGATGGCCCTGTACCACGTCACAACCGGCGCGGCGCAGGAAGTCGAGCTGATATTCGTTCTCGACGCCTTCCGCGACAACGCTCAAGCCCAGGCTGTGCGCCATGGCGAGGATCGCGGTGGTGATCGCCTCGCCGTCGCCGGGGATCGCGCGCACGAAGCTCATGTCGATCTTGAGTTTCCCGATCGGCAGCCGCTGCAGGTAGGCGAGCGACGAATACCCCGTGCCGAAGTCGTCGATCGCCAGCCGGATGCCCTTGTCGCGGATCCTGCGCATGAAGCGGATGTTGCGATCGGTGTCGTCGAACAGCAGGCTTTCGGTGATCTCCAGCTCAAGCTGCTCGGGCGAGCCTCCGGTGCGCTCCAGCGTCGTGGCGATGAAGTCGACGAAATCCTCGTCGCGCGCCTGGCGCGCGGACACGTTCACCGCCATGCGCAGGCCCCCGATCCCCTGCTCCCGCCACAGCTGCGCCTGCCGCGCGGCCCGACGGATCACCCAGCGGCCGAGCGGGACGATGAGCCCGCTCTCCTCGGCGATCGAAACGATTTCCGACGCGGGAACCCAGCCGAGTTCTGGATGCGGCCACCGCACCAGGGCCTCGACCCCGACCACGTGCAGGGAATGCGGTTCGGCCTGCGGCTGGTAGTGCAGACGCAGTTCGTTCTGCTCGATCGCCTTGCGCAGGTCGATCTGGATCCGGTGGCGACGCTGCATCTCGTCGTTCATTTCGCCGCGGAACAGTTCGAAGCTGTTCTTGCCGTTGCGCTTGGCGCGGTACATCGCCGCGTCGGCATTGCTGGTCAGCACTTTCAGATCGCGGGCATCGTCGGGATACATGCCGATGCCGCAGCTGACGCTGGCGTGGATCTCCTGGCTGCCGAGCTGGAACGGCTGGCGGAACGCGGCCAGGATGCGCTCGGCGACCGCCAGCACCTCCATCGACGACGACACCGGAAACAGCGTGATCGCGAATTCGTCGCCGCCGATGCGGAAGATCGCGTCGCTGCGGCGCAGCATGTCGAACAGGCGCTGCGCGACCTGCTTGAGCAGGTCGTCGCCGAAATGATGGCCGAGGGTGTCGTTGACGGCTTTGAAATTGTCCAGATCGAGCATCAGCAGCGCCATCCGCGCCTCCGGCTCGTCGTGCAGCCGTTTCGCCATCAGCCGCAGGTGTTCGTTGAACGCATTGCGGTTCAACTGCCCGGTGACCGGATCGAAATGCGCGAGTTCGTCCAGGCGCGCCTCCGCGGTGCGGACCTCGCGGCGCATCCGCTGCACCAGCGGATAGCTGATCGCCAGTGCGCCGGCGCCCGCCAGCACGAACAGGCCCGCGAACGCGAGCAGGCCGCGATAAAGACGATCGTAGCTGGACCGCATGACCACGTGACCGACGGTGCGCCCTTCCAGAACCACCGGATCGGCGATGACGAAGCCGTTGAAGCCGCCTTGATAGCCGGTGCGCGGCAACGCGCGCAGCGCGCGCTGGTCGCCGCGACGGTATTCCGCCAGGCGCTGTCCATCGTTGGTGAAGAGCGCCGCGGCCTCGAGGTCTGGCAGCGGCCGGAGTGCGTTCAGCGTTTCGGTGCCGGCGTCGGCGTCTTCGAACATCAGCACCGCCGCGCTGTTGAGTCCGAGGACATGGGCCTGCGCGCGCATGTCCTCGATCAGCTCCCGCCGGATGGAGAAGAATTGCAGCGTCAGCAGCAGCGCCCCTGCGACCGCCAGCGCCGCGATGACGGTGGCGAAATTGGCGATCACCGCGGTGCGCCCGATCCGCGTGTTGCCCTTCCGGAGGTTCATTGCACGCGCCTCGCAACCCGCAGCAGCTTGGAACTCAACGACAGTCGCCGCGCCTTTGCGCGGGTGACGTCGACATCGAAACGGATGCGGTCGCCTTCGCGCAACAGCTTGATCACGGCGTCGGCGCAGGCGCTGGGCGGCCCGTCGCACACGGTCAGCGCGCCCGCGGCGGCGGCCTCCTCTGGTAGGACGCGCGAATACAGGACGACATGGCAGCGGTCGGCTTGTCCGGCCGAACCGGTCACTGCGATCTGGTGGCCGGCGACGGTCTTGTTCTGCAGCCGCCGCAATGCCTCCAGCTGCCGTTCGTCCGGGGGCGCGCAGATCAGCAGCTTCTGCCCTTCGACGAGCGTGTCCGACGGCCATTCTGTGAACAACGCGAAGTTGTAGACGAAGGCTGCTTTGAGCTCCGCTTCCGACACCTGTGCGTGGCTGGTCAGGGCGGCGGCCAACGCTGCCGCCGTAGTCAAGACGATGAGCACTCGACGCAGCACCGGTCAGAAGCCGTAGGTCGCGCGCAACAGGAAGGTGCGGCCATCCTGCTCGATCGCATTCTGCACGAACGACGGTCCCGCGGGATCCGCGTAGCGCTCGTCGAACAGGTTGTAGACGCTGCCCTGCAACTCCAGGCCCGGCACCGGCAGGCGCCAGGTCAGGGTGAGGTTGGCCAGGGTGTAGGCATCGACCGGCCCGTACTCGGCATCGCGCGACCCGAGGTAACGCGCTTCCAGCCCTGCCAGCAGCCGGTCGTCCGCGAGCGGAACGATCAGGTTCAGCGCGGCCGCGTGCCGCGGCGAATTGATCGGCGTTTCGCTGCCGCCATCCTTGACGCGCGCATAGCCGTAGCTGGCGCGAAGCGACGCGCCGCCGCGCCAACGATGGTCGCCGCTCAGCTCGATGCCGGTGGCGTTCGCGCGGTCGAAGTTCTCGAAGATCAGTGGACCGCTGTCCTGCTGATTCGCGACGACCTGGGTGATCAGGCCGGAAATGCGATAGCGGTAGACCGACGCCTGCCATTGCGTCCGCGCGCCGAGCTGCTGCGACCACACGATCTCGCTCGAACGGATGCGCTCGGGCCCCAGCGCCGGATTGGCCAGCTGCGAGCCGTCTTCTTCGACGTCTCCGCTGTGGTAGTAGAGCTCGTAGGCATTTGGCGAGCGGTACGCGCTACCGTGGATCAGCTTGAGCGTGGCGTCCGGCGACCAGCGCTGGATCAGCGCGACGCGCGGGCTGAAGTTGCCGCCGCTGACCGAGTCGTGATCGAAGCGGACTCCGGCGTTGAGCAGCAGATCCTCGCGCAACGCGACCTGGTCCTGGATCAGCACGCCGGCCCGCAGCGCGTGGCGCTCGTCGGCAAGATAGCTCTCGTAGGGCGACTCGTCGTAGCTGTACTGGTCGCGCTTCATGTCGAACTGCGCGTCGACCCCGAACACCAGCTTGTGGCCGGCGAGCGCGGTGGTCACCGCATGCGCGCCGACGCCGATCCAGCGCGCCCGGCCGATGTCCCGGCTCAGGCCGTCGGTGGGTGCGCCGTAGGCGAACGCACCGCGGTAATCGTAGGCACCGAACAGCACGTGCGCCGCGGTTTCGGTGGTCGCGCTCGGCCGCGCGCGATAGTGCGCGCCGAGCAGGCTCCATTCGTCGCTCTCGCGCGAACGGGGATCGTTGAACGACTGCAGATAGGCCGCGGTCGGCGTGCCCTTCTCGCGGCTGGAGTGGACCAGCGACAGGCCGAATGCGCCGCGTTCGGCCTTGAGGAACAACCGGCGCACGCGCTCGTGGTCGAGGCCCACGGCGACGCCGTTGTTGGTTTCGGGCGTGTCGAATTCCGGGAAGTAGAGGTCGTCGCCGTCGACGTCGATCGCGCTGGCCGCGATCAGCAGGTCGCCGCCAGCACCGCTGAGACCATAGCGCGCCGAAAACCCGCGACGGCCGTTGCTACCGGCTTCCACCGCCGCCTGCGCGCCGCGATGGTCGTCGCCGCGCCTGGTGATCACGTTGATCACCCCGAAAAAGGCGTTGGATCCGAACACCGACGAGCCCGGGCCCGGGACGTACTCGATCCGCTCGATCAGCTCGATGCCCACCGGAAACTCGAGCCCCGCCGTGGCCTGCTCGTAGATCGGTTCGTTGAGCCGGTGGCCATCGACCAGGAGCAGGAAGCGGCTGCCGTAGTCGCTCGGGCGCAGGAATCCGCGCGCGCCAAGATAGGTGTAGCCGCGGTCGTAGCTGCTGAACAGACCCGGCAGGCTGCCAAGCGCATCGGCCAGGGTGCGCCAGCCGAAGGCGCGGATCTCTTCGGCGGTGATCACCCGCACCGCCGAGGGCGCATCGCTCGCGCTCTGCTCGAAACGCGACGCCGTGGACACGCGCACGTCCAGCAGCTGCTCGAGCGACAGATCGGCCAGGTCTGCGCCGACCGGCGATACGTCAGTCGCCGCGCTTCCCGCCTGCGCCTGCTCCGGGGCGCCGGCGGTCGCCGCGCCCGCCACGGCCAGCAGCACCGCCAGAGCCGCGCGCCGCGGCCAGCGGCCGCGGACGCAGATTCCCGCGATCGATTGATGTGCCCCTGAATGCATGGATCCGACGCCCTTCGACACGATGGCTGCCTGGTCCGTCGGAAGTGCCGCTGTCCGTCGGCCTGTCGGGCGCCTTCGCCGTGCCCGCAGGAGTCGCAACCCGTCACGGACGTGCGCGCACCATTTTCGATTTGTAACAGGCAAGCAGGATCCATGCCACGGTCGACCAGGCCGCCGCGCAATTTCAGCAGATGGCTGGGTGGGAGCGACGCACCGGTCTTCAGGTTCGCGGCCAGCCAAGCGCGGCGCGCCGACGTCGTCGCGCCTTCGCGTATGGGATCGCAGGCCCCGATCCGGGACCGAGGTCGAGGACAGCTGCGGCCGATCGAGCGCCGTACCGGGAATGGCAGTGCACGGCGCCACGAAGTGGCGCTCCATCCGCGTGATTTTGCCCGCCAGCAGCGAAGCGTCCCCGCAACGCCTCTGCTAGGCTCGCGGCGCACATGGGAGGGGCGATGACGCAGGCCACGCACGGGCATTCGCAATTCGAGCTGCTGGGACAGCGCCGCTTCGCACCCTATTTCGTGGTCCAGCTGCTGGGCGCGTTCAACGACAACGTGTTCCGCCAGGCGATCATCGGCCTGCTGGGCTACATGGCCATCGACCAGGCGCAGCGCGGGCTGTACACCCAGCTGGCGCCGGCGATCTTCATCCTGCCCTACTTCCTGTTTTCCGCGCATGCCGGGCAGATCGCGGAGAAGCTGGAGAAATCGCGGCTGATCCGGATCACCACCGCGATGGAGATCGCGATCATGTCGCTGGCGGCGGTGGGCTTCCTGCTGCAGAACATGACCGTGCTGCTGGTGGCGCTGTTCGCCACCGGCGTGCAGAGCACGCTGTTCGGACCGGTGAAGTATTCGATCCTGCCGGCGGTGCTGCGGCCCGAGGAGCTGACCGGCGGCAATGGGCTGGTGGAGATGGGCACGTCGATCTCGATCCTGGTCGGCATGCTGTTCGGCGGGCTGATCTTCGCCGTGGCTGGCACGCATGGGCCGGTGGTGGCGGGCGTGTCGGTGGTGGCGCTGGCGGTCACTGGCAACCTGGTGAGCCGGATGATCCCGGCGGTGGCGGCGGGCGCGCCGGAGCTGCGCATCCGCTGGAACCCGGTGCCCGAATCGCTGGCGGTGTGGCGGCTGACCCGCCGGCAGCTTGCGGTGCGCAATGCGGTGCTGGGCGTGAGCTGGTTCTGGTTCACCGGCACGGTGCTGACCGGCAACCTGCCGGTCTATGCCGAGCAATACCTGGGCGGCACGCCGACGCTGTACGTGTTCGCGCTGGCGGTGTTCTCGGTGGGCGTGGGCGTCGGTTCGCTGCTGTGCGAGAAGCTATCCGGGCGGGTGGTGGAAATCGGCCTGGTACCGCTGGGCGCGTTCGGCATGAGCGCCTTCATCCTGGACCTGTACTTCGCGCAGCCGGTGGCCTCGACGATGCGAGGGCTGGACGTGTCGGGCTTCCTCGGGCAGCCGGGCAGCTGGCGGATCGTGATGGACCTGGCGGGGATTGGCCTGTTCTCCGGCTTCTTCGTGGTGCCGCTGTTCGCGCTGATCCAGAGCCGCACGCCGGGCAGCGAGCTCTCGCGGGTGATCGCGGGCATGAACATCCAGAACGCGGTGTTCATCGTGCTGGCCGCGGTGGGCGGGATCGCGCTGCAGCGCGTGCTGGGCTGGAGCATCCCGCAGCTGTTCCTGGCACTCGCGGTGGCGAGCGTGCTGGTGGCGGTGTGGATCTTCACGATCGTGCCCGAATTCCTGATGCGCTTCCTGAGCTGGCTGCTGGTGCGCACCCTGTACCGGCTGCGCGTGCGTGGGGTCGAAGCGAACGTGCCGGACGAAGGCCCCGCCCTGATCGTGTGCAACCACGTCAGCTACATGGACGCGCTGATCCTGGCGGCGAGCATCCCGCGGCCGGTGCGGTTCGTCATGTATTACCGGATCTTCAACATTCCGGTGATGTCGTGGATCTTCCGCACGGCCAGGGCGATCCCGATCGCATCGCCGAAGGAAGACCCGGAGCTGATGCAGCGCGCGTTCGATGAAGTCGACGCGGCGTTGGCCGAGGGCGAGATCGTGTGCATCTTCCCCGAGGGCAGACTGACCCGGGACGGGGACATCGCGCCGTTCAAGTCGGGTGTGGAGCGCATCCTGCAGCGACGCCCGGTGCCGGTAGTGCCGATGGCACTGCGTGGCATGTGGGCCAGCATGTGGAGCCGACGCCACGCGTTCGATGAAACCAGCCGCCTGGGTCGCATGCGCGTGCCGCGCCGGTTCCGCGCGCATATCGACGCGGTGGCGGCGCCGGCGGTCGACGGAAGCCTCGCGACCGCGGGTTTGCTCGAGGCCAAGGTGCGGGTGTTGCGGGGGGATGCGGCGTAGGTCGAGGTTGCGCCTCAAACCGTGCGGTGTGGGCGTCGGCCGTGTAGGGCCGACCTACGGCCGCGGCGCGTTGCGCGCGTAGGTCGGGGCTACGTCCCCGAGCGATTAGCCGGCGTACCAGGTTTCGATCAGCCAGCGGGAGATGGAGATCGACGGCGAGAGCTTCAGGCCGTCCTCGCCGGTTTCGCCGCGCATCGCCTGGCCGATCTGCTCGCGGGTGAACCAGCGGGCGTCCTCGAGTTCGTCGCCGATGCGGGGCACGTCGGGTTCTGCATCGGCCACGAAACCGAGCATCAGCGAACCGGGGAATGGCCACGGCTGCGAGGCCAGGTAGCGCGCGCTGCGCACGCGCACGCCCGATTCCTCCAGCACCTCACGCGCGACCGCCTGTTCCAGCGATTCGCCCGGTTCGACGAAGCCGGCCAGGGTGGAGTAGCGCTGCGGTGGCCATGGCGCCTGGCGCCCGAGCAGCAGGCGTTCGCCGTCGGTGACCGCGACGATGATCGCCGGGTCGGTGCGCGGGTAATGCTCGCTGCCACAGCGCGTGCAGCGGCCCTGCCAGCCGCCGCGCTGGAATGCGAGTTCGCCGCCACAGGCGCCGCAGTAGCGGTTGCGCGCGCGCCAGTGCAGCATCGCCCGCGCCTGCGCGAACAAGGTGGCCTGCCAGGCCGGCCAGTGCGCGGCGGCGCTGCGCAGATCGACGATGGCGGGGGCGGTGTCGTCGACCGCTTCGGCCGGCAGCGCGAACCACGCCTCGTCGCCGCGCAGGCCGAGGAAGATCGCAACGCCTGGTCCGCCGCCGACCTCGGCGCCACGCGGTGCGTGCAGGGCGTGGTCGGAGCCGGCCAGACTGCGACCGTCGGTATCGATCAGGATCACGCGCGCGTCCGGCCACAAGGCGGACAGGGCCGCAGCATCGTCGCGCAGCGCATCGCTGCGCTCGAGCGGTTCGGCGACGAAGGCAAAGGGAGCGACGGTCATGCCGCGATTATCGGGCATGCCCGGAAATGGGCGCCGCGACCGGTCAGACCGTGAACGAGGAGCCGCAGCCGCAGGTCGACTTGGCGTTGGGATTGCGGATCACGAACTGCGCGCCGTGCAGGCTTTCGGTGTAGTCGACGGCCGCGCCCATCAGGTACTGCAGGCTCAGCGGGTCGACCAGCAGGGTGACCTCATCGGTGACGATGGCCAGGTCGTCCTCGCCCTGCTGCTCGTCGAACTCGAAGCCGTACTGGAAGCCCGAGCACCCGCCGCCCTGGATGTATACCCGCAGCTTGAGCGCTGCATTGCCTTCCTCGGCGATCAGCTCGCGCACCTTGGCCGCCGCCGCGGGGGTGAAATCCAGCGGGCGTTGCAGCGAAAGATAGTCCGGCGCCGATGCGGGGGGTGCGGCCTGGTCAAGCGTACTCATGCGCCAAGGATGGGGGGTGCCGCGATCGAATCCAAGTGCCGCGCCGCAGCGCGCTGGGAGAGCCGCCGACGACTCAACGCGCTCAACCCCGCCTACTGCTGCCCCGGCGCCTGCGCCCCGGTCGCGTCCGCCCAGGTGAACGAGCGCTCCACCGCCGTCCCGCCCTTCGGCTGGAGCCGAACGATCACCCGTACCGGCTTGAATCCGGGCGGCAGCAGGACATCGCCTTCCACCCGCTGAAAATACTTGAACGAGTAGTCCACGCCCGGCGCGTCGGGCTGCTGGCGCAGCGAACTCCAGTCGAGCTGCTGCATGCGGCCATCGCGCGTGCCTTCCACGGACAGCGTCGCCCGACCCTGGTTGATCGCGCCGCGGTTGAGGTTCTGGGTCAGGGTGGCGACGAAGTGCCAGGCCTGCGCATCCTGCGGTTTGAGGCTGAGTGCGTGCACCGTCAACCCGCGCCGCTGACCGGTGGCACCGACGAAGCGTTCGTAGAAGGCGACATCGGCACGCAGGCCGGCGATTTCCTCGTCACGCTCGGCCAGCGTGCCTTGCAGCGCGGTGTTCGCGTTGCGACTGATCTGGTCGGAGCGGGTGAGGTTGGCGACGTTCTGCTCCAGCGCGGCAATGCGCTCGCGCTGCTCCTCGAGTTGCGCGGATGCATCTCCGGGCGCGGGCGCGAACACCTTCCACAGGCCCCAGGCGCCGAAGACCAGCGCCAGCAGGAAGACCGCGATGACGGTGTAGGCCAGGCCATGGCCCTGGTGGCGCTCCGGTGCCGGCTTGCCCACGGCTTCCGGTGGCGGCGAAGGCTCGTTCATCTTCGAACGTATAGCGAGCCGGTCGCGCATGCGTCAAGCCGGCCATCCGGTTAGAGTCCCCGCGTGCGGCCGGTCCGGCCGGGTTGTGGAGAGGGCGCCGCCATGTCCGAGGCCCATCTGTTCGCGATTGGCGTACTGCTTGCGTGGCTGGCGGGAATCCGGGTCTATCTGACGGTGTTCGGCGTGGGCCTGGCCGGCGCGCTCGGCTGGCTGGAGCTGCCCCAGGCACTGGAAGTGGCGCAATCGCCGTGGGTGCTGGGCGTCTCCGGCGCGCTGGCGGTCGCCGAATTCTTCGCCGACAAGATCCCGGGCGTGGATTCGGGCTGGGACCTGCTGCATACGCTGCTGCGCGTTCCTGCGGGCGCATTCCTGGCCGCGGCGACGCTCTCTCCGGACACCGGCGGTGACCTCAGCGCAGGCATGCTGGCGACCGGGGCCGGCGTCGCGCTGACCAGCCACCTGCTCAAGGCCGGTTCGCGCGCGCTGCTCAACACCTCGCCCGAGCCGGTGAGCAACTGGACCGCCTCGATTACCGAAGACGTCGCGGTGGTGGGCGGACTGGCCCTGGCCTTCACCTATCCGTGGATCGCGCTGGCGATCGTGGTCGGGCTGAGCGTGGGCTTCGCGCTGTTCGTGTGGTGGCTCTGGCGCAAGTTGTTCCGACGCGCGCCGCGGGCGCAGGCCGGCTGATCTTCACCTGGCCTGCATGCCGTGACGACCGGCCGCCCGTATCATCCTTTCCCGTTATGCCTCGAACACAGGACGAACGCGGACAGGGGAATGGGATGACGGTGGAGGAGTACACGTCCGGCGCAGCGATCGAGCCGGGTGGCCCCGATGCCGAAGATCCCTACCGCGTGCTCATCGTCGAGGACGACCGTAGCCAGGCGCTGTTCGCCGAGAGCGTGCTGCACGGTGCGGGCATACGCACCTTGTGGGTGGCCAAAGCCGATGAGCTGATTCCGGCCCTCGACGCCTTCGCACCGGACCTGGTGCTGATGGATCTGCACCTTCCGGATTCCAACGGCACCCAGCTGACCGCGGCCATTCGCGGCCAACCGGAGCATGCGCACCTTCCGATCGTGTTCCTGACCGGCGATCCGGACCCGGAAACCGAATTCCGCGCGCTCGATTGCGGCGCCGACGATTTCCTGAGCAAGCCGATCCGTCCGCGCCATTTGATCTCCGCCGTACTGAACCGGGTCAAGCGTGCGCGGGCCGCACGCCCCACCAAGGGCGACGGCCGCGATCCGTTGACCGGACTGTCGCGCCGCGACCGGATCCTGCCGCGACTTGCGCAGGCGCCCGGCGCCCTGCTGGTGGAAGTGCAGCACCTGGCCGCGCTGCAGCAGCGCCTGGGCTATACCGGCAGCGAGAACGCGCTGCGCGCAGCGGGCAAGCTGCTGGCCGCACTGGCGCCCGAGGCCGCACGCCTGAACGACGCCAGCTTTCTGGTCCTGAGCGATGAGGGGGGCCAGGACGCGCTGGCCGGGTTCGCGCGACGGATCCGCGACGGCCTGTCGCAACCGATCGAGCATGAAGGCCTGCCGCTGCGCCTGCGCGCCGCGGTCGGCTACGTGGCCCAGGCCGATTCGGGCGACGATCCGATCGACGCGCTGGAGCAGGCCCTGCGCCGTGCACGCAGCGAAGCTGCCGGCATCGCCGGCTTCCAGCCGCGCGAGGGGGTGATCGTCGAACCCGGACACGCCTCGGCGCTGCGCGATGCGCTGGAACACGACCGGTTCGAACTGGCCTTCCAGCCGATCGCTGCGGTGGCCGGCGGAGACGAGGCGCAGTTCCAGGTCCTGCTGCGTCTGCGCGACGACCACGGCGAGATGCTCACCGCGGGCCAGATCATCGCCCGCGCCGAGGCGGCGGAGCTGCTGGGCGCAGTCGATCGCTGGGTGATCGAACACGCGCTCGCGCTGCTCGCGCGGCCCGACGGGCCCAAATGCCTGTTCGTGTCGCAATCCCCGCAGGCGATCGCCGAGGATCCGCATGGCGAATGGCTGCGCCAGGCATTGAGCGACCGTGGCGTCGACCCGGGCGCGCTGATCATCGACCTGCGCCTGGACGATGCGCTGGTGCATGCGCTGGCGGTGGCCGAATTCTGCGAGCACCTCGCGCCGCACGGCGTGCGCTTCTGCCTGGGCCATTACGTGCATGGCGACGAAGCCGCGGCGCTGCTGCAACGCCTGCCGCTGGCCTATGTCCGGCTGGCGCCGCGCTATTCGCAGCTCGATGCCGATCCGGCCCTGCCCAGCGAATTGCACGCCCTGGTCGCCGCCGCACATGCCGCGGGCCTGCGCGTGATCGGCTCGCGGGTCGAAAGCCCGTCCGCGGCGGCCACCCTGTGGATGAGCGGCATCGACTACATCCAGGGCAATCTGGTACAAGGCGCAGGCAAGGATCTCGACTTCGACTTCCACCATTCGGTGTTGTAGCGGTGGGGTCCGGGCCGATGATGATCGTGGGGGACGATCATGTGGAGACACCCGGAAACGCGAAGCGCAATGCGGATGCGACGTCGATGACGTCGCCACGCACGAGCGCGCCATCGATGCCACGCACGCCGGCGCCCGTCGCACGGCCGGGCTGGCAACCCTGGCTCGCCTTCGCCGCGGCCTGCGGCGTGGGCGCGGCACTCCTGCTCGAACACAGCGGCCCCGCGGGGCCCTGGCAGCAGGCGGCGCTGTGGCTGGCCGGCGGCACCCTGCTGTGCCTGGCCGCCTATCTGGCGGTGTTGCAACGGCGCGAACGCGATAGCGTGACGCGCGCGCGGCATGGCGAAGCCACCGTGTCCGCGCTGCAGCGCGAGATCGACCGGCATACCGAGCTGGAGAACCAGCTGCTGCAGGCCAAGCAGGTGGCCGAAGCCGCGGCGATGGCGAAAGGCGAATTCCTAGCCACCATGAGCCACGAAATCCGCACCCCGCTCAACGGCGTGCTGCCGATGCTCGACCTGCTGCTGCACGCCCAGCTCGCGCCCGACCACAAGGAACTGGTGCGCACCGCCTTCGCGTCCTCGCAGCAGCTGCTGCGGATCGTCGACGACATCCTGGACTACTCCAAGCTGGAAGCCGAACGCCTGGTACTGGAGAGCACCGCCTTCAACCTGCGCGAACTGCTCGACACCGTGCTGGAGATGATGGAGCGTCCGGCCGAGGCCAAGGGCCTGCGCCTGCACCTGCAGATCGATTCGAACGTGCGCCTGCCGGTGCGCGCCGATCCGGTGCGGCTGCGCCAGGTGCTCGCCAATCTGGTCGGCAACGCGATCAAGTTCACCGAGCGCGGCACGGTCACGGTGGCGGTGCGCAAGCTGAGCGAGACCGCGGCGCAGCACCGGCTGCGCTTCGAGGTGCGCGATACCGGCATCGGGATCGAGCCGGCCGCGCAGGCGCGCCTGTTCCAGGCCTTCAGCCAGGCGGACGCCTCGACCACGCGCCTGTACGGCGGCACCGGCCTGGGGCTGGCGATCTGCAAGCGCATCGTGGAACTGATGGACGGGCGGATCGGAGTCGAGTCCGAGCCGCGGCACGGCTCGACGTTCTGGTTCGAGGTCCCGGTGCTCAAGGTGCACGGCGACATCACGGCGCCGGACGCCGCCAGCGCCGGCGAGCGCCTGATGCTGATCAGCAACGATGCGCGCCTGCGCTCGCGCCTGGGCATGCTGCTGCCCAACTGGGGCTTCCGCGTGAGCATGGTGGAAACCACCCAGGAAGCGCTGGACCGCCTGCGTACCGGGGCCAGCAAGGGCAGTCCGTGGTCTTACACCGTGGTCCTGGCCGATTTGACGGGCATGCGCAGCACCGCGCTTTCGCTACGCCGCAACCTCGAACGGCAGGCAGTTTTTGGCAACGTGCGCCTAGTGTGCCTGTACGGCGACGACGATGTGCCGGAGGAACTGCGGCGCAACACCACCCTGCTCAGCCGCCAGGCACCCGATCCGGACCTGCGCCAGGCGCTGTTGGCGCGCCCTGTCGCCGGCGCGAGCGAACACATTGCCGTGCCGCAACGTACCGGCGATGCCGCTGCATCGATCCGCAACGCGCGGGTGCTGCTGGTGGAGGACAATCCGGTCAACCTGATGGTCGGACAGCGCCTGTTGGGCGTGCTCGGTGTGAACTGCGACACCGCCGGCAACGGCGAAGCCGCGCTCATGCGGATGTCCGCCTCGCGTTACGACCTGGTGCTGATGGACTGCCAGATGCCGGTGCTCGACGGCTACGCCGCGACCCGGCAGTGGCGGGAGAACGAAGCCGCCGGCGGGCCTGCGCGGCGTCTGCCGATCGTGGCCATGACCGCGAACGCGATGGCCGGCGACCGTCAGAAGTGCCTCGATGCCGGGATGGACGACTACCTCGCCAAACCGGTCACCCGGGCCGAACTCGAGCGTTGCCTGCACCGCTGGTGCACCCCGCGGTCCGCGCCCGCCAATGACGCCAACGCCGGCCCGGCGAGCACGCACGTCCGCGGCGCAGGCGCCCAGGGGCTGATGGCCGCGATGCCACCCGCGCCCACGCCGATCTCACCCGCAGCCTCCCTGGAGCCTCCCGTGATGGCGCCCACATCCTCCCCGGAGGCTTCCGCGATGCCAACGCCCGGTTCGGACAACCCAGCGGATGCGGCACTGGATGTTGCGGTGCTCGACGAACTACGCGAAGTGCTCGGCAGCGACGTGCGGGCGTTGATCGATGTGTTCCTGGACGATGCCCCGCAGCTCATCGCAGACCTGGAAACCGCGGCGACACGGCCGGATTACCCCCTGCTTTATCAGGCTGCGCATTCGCTCAAGTCATCCAGCGCCAATCTGGGCGCGATGAGCCTGTCGGCCGCCGCGAAACGGATCGAACTGGGCGCGCGCGCCGAGGCGCTGGACCGGCCGGCTGTCGCGGTGACCCTGCTGGCGGGCGAATTCGAGCGCGCGCGCGATGCGCTGCGCGCATACCTGCACAGCGCATTCGCGTAACGACCTGGCGCTCAGTCCTCGAGCTTGGTCTGCAGGTAGTTCTGCTCGCCCAGGCGGGCGATCAGGCCGAGCTGGGTCTCGATCCAGTCGATGTGCTCTTCCTCGGATTCGAGGATGTCGGCGAACAGTTCGCGACTGACGTAATCGCCGACGCCTTCGCAGTACGCGATCGCAGCCTTCAGGTCGGGCACCGCTTCCAGCTCCAGCGCCAGGTCGCATTCGAGCAGCTCGCGCGGGCCTTCGCCGATCCGGAGTTTGCCCAGCGCCTGGAAATTCGGCAGGCCATCGAGAAACAGGATCCGCTCGGCGAGCTTGTCGGCATGCTTCATCTCGTCGATCGATTCCTTGTACTCGTGCTCGGCCAGTTCCTTCAGCCCCCAGTTCTTGAGCATCTTGGCGTGCAGGAAATACTGGTTGATCGCGGTCAGCTCGTTGTAGAGCGCCTTGTTGAGGTGCTGGATGACGCCTGCATCGCCTTTCATGTGCGCGGTTCCGTTGCGGCCGATGGCGCGACTCTAGCGAGTGCGCGCGCGCAATGGCGAAACGCGAATCGAATGCATTCGCGTGCAGGCGGATTCAATGGCCACCGGCGCAGCCGGCGGTCAGGCTGCGTGCGAGAGCACCGGCAGGGGCAGCGGCACGGTCCTGGCGCCGTGGACCTGCGCGAGCACTTCGCTCGCCGTATCCAGGCAACTGCCGCAGTTCGCCCCCACGCCGGTGCGCATGGTCAGCTCGGACACGCTGTGGCAGCCGGCTTCGGCGACTTCGCGGATCTGGCGTTCGGTGACGCCGTGGCAGAGGCAGACGTACACGGTGGTGGCAGGCCGGTAGGGAACTCGCCTAGTGTCGCCGTGAATGAGAATGATTGTCAATCACCCGCCTGAATGCCGGTCCGGCGCCGGTACCCGAAGACCGGCTCAGCCCTGATTGGAGTCGGACTGGTTCGGCCCGGACCGGCCCCCCGGGCGCCCGCTCGGGCGCGGCCGTCCATGCGCGCGCCATCGACGCGGGTCCACGCCACGGCGTTCCGGGCCCAGTGGCGGGATCGCCTGGCCGCCGGCCACCTGGCGGGCGAACGGCGCCAGATGCCGCAGCGCGCTCATGTAGACCCCGCGCTTGAACGTGACCACGTGCTCGAGCGGGTACCAGAAATCGACCCAGCGCCAGTGGTCGAACTCCGGCTTCTCGGTCAGGTCCAGGCGCAGGTCGCGCTCCTGGCCGGTGAACTGCAACAGGAACCAGACCTGCTTCTGGCCGATGCACAGCAGCTTCTCGTGGCGCCGGATCGCCCGTTGCGGCAGGCGGTAGCGCAGCCAGCCGGGGGTGACGCCGAGCACGGCCACGTGGTCCGGGAGTAGCCCGGTTTCCTCGCGCAGCTCGCGGTACATGGCCTCCAGCGGGGTCTCGTCGGTATTCATCCCGCCCTGCGGGAACTGCCAACCGTCGCGACGCACGCGCCTGGCCCAGAACACCCGACCATCCGGGTGCATCAACACGATGCCGACATTGGGTCGGTAACCGTCCGGATCGATCACGATGCGGACTCCGAAATCTACTGTGTCCGACTCTGCCACGGCCGGCGCGGGGGGACAAGCCATTACCCCGTCGATTGACGCAGCCGGAGGCCCAGCGCAGAATGCGCGGCTCGCCGAAGGCCGGAGCCTTCCGCAGCCCACGGCTATGTAGCTCAGCCGGTTAGAGCACAGCACTCATAATGCTGGGGTCGGTGGTTCGAGTCCACCCATAGCCACCACTGCCAGGCGACCTGACCCCGCGGACTTGCGGGGTTCTTTGTGCCTCAAGGCCGCAGTTTCCGATCAGGGTGGCCGCCGCCGGGCCCGCTCGTTCTCGATACGCGCCTCCCGGCCGCCACGCGTCCCGGCTGCGGACACGACGCCTGCTCGGGCACCGGCGCATTTGACGCCAGTCAAGGCGCGACCCGGGAACACGCCCTACCGTGCGGTCCATGGCAACCGACACCACCGGCCTCGATCCCGACCTGCTGCGCCGTTACGACCGGCCGGGTCCGCGCTACACCTCCTACCCCACGGCGCCGCAGTTCCACGCCGGCTTCGGCGAGGCCGCGCTGCGCGAGGCTGCCACCGCGAGCAACGGCGATCCCATCCCGCGCCGGCTGTCGCTGTACGTGCACGTCCCGTTCTGCGCCAGCCCCTGCTTCTACTGCGGCTGCAACCGCATCATCACCCGCGACAAGGCCCGGGGCGAAGCGTATCTGGCCCGGCTCTACCGCGAGATCGCGCTGACCGCGCAACTGTTCGACCGCGATCGGGAAGTGATCCAGCTGCATTTCGGCGGCGGCACGCCCAACTTCCTCACCCCGCAGCAACTGCGCGAGGTCGTGGACACCCTGCGCAGCCATTTCCACTTCTCCAGCGCGCGCGAACGCGATATCTCGATCGAGCTGGACCCGCGCTTCGTCTCGCCCGAGGACATCGCGGTGCTGGCCGACATCGGCTTCAACCGCGCCAGCTTCGGCGTGCAGGATTTCGACCCGGACGTGCAGGCGGCGGTCAACCGCATCCAGAGCGTGGAGGAAACCCGGGCGGTGGTGGATGCCTGCCGCGCCAACGGCTTCCGCTCGGTCAACGTGGACCTGATCTACGGCCTGCCCAAGCAGAACCACGAGGGCTTTGCGCGCACGCTGGACATCGTCACCGACATGCGTCCGGACCGGATCGCGGTGTACAGCTACGCGCACCTGCCGCAGCTGTTCAAGCCGCAGCGACAGATCGTGGCCGAAGACCTGCCGGATGCCGAAACCAAGCTGGGGCTGCTGCAGCTGGCGATCACGAAACTGACCACGGCCGGCTATGTCTACATCGGCATGGATCATTTCGCCCTGCCCGACGACGATCTGGCCACCGCCCAGGCGCGCGGTGGCCTGCACCGCAACTTCATGGGCTACACCACCCACGCCGACAGCGACCTGATCGGGCTCGGCGTGAGTGCGATCAGTCATATCGGCGACAGCTTCAGCCAGAACCCGCGCGACCTGCCGAGCTGGCAGATCGCGCTCGACGAAGGCCGGCTGCCGGTGTTCCGCGGCATGCGCCTGGACGAGGACGACCAGCTGCGCGCCGACCTGATCCAGGCGCTGATGTGCCAGGGCGAGGTGCCGGTGCGTGCGCTGGAACGGCGCTACGCCATCGACTTCGACGACTACTTCGCCGATGCCATCGCCAAGCTGCAGCCCCTGGCCGAGGACGGCCTGGTACGGCTGGAGCCCGACCGGATCGCGGTCACGTCGCGCGGACGGCTGCTGTTGCGTAACATCGCCATGTGCTTCGACCGATACCTGGACCAGCCTGCAGCCCCTGTCGCCTCGCCGCGCTTCTCGCGCGCGATCTGAGCCGACCCAGGAGCGTTGCTTGAACGACGCGGCGTTCCCGCGGAACGACTCGCGCACGCTGGCCGACGACGGCGACGCCCTGCACTTCTGTTCCACCTGCGCGTTCTCGCAGGCATGCCTGGCCGAAGGCATGGACAAGCGATCGCTGATGGACCTGCATGTGCTGGTCGAACACGTGGGTCCGTTCCATGCGGGCGAACACATCTTCCGTGAAGGTGATCCGTTCGAAGCGATCGCCGCGGTGCGCGCGGGCACAGTGAAGACCTATGTGATCGATCGCGACGGGCGCGAACACGTGCTCGGCTTCCATTTGCCGGGCGAGGTGATCGGCCTGAATGCGATCGATGGCGAGCACTATCCGTGCAATGCGATCGCGCTCGACACGGTGATGCTGTGCCGCTTCTCGTTCCCGAAGATCGCGGTGCTGGCGACACGCCTGCCCGGCCTGCAGCGACAGCTGTTCCGCCTGTTGAGCCGCGACATCGGCCGCGCAGCGCTGCTGGCGGGCGACTGGTCCGCCGACCAGCGCATGGCCGCCTTCCTGATCGGGCTGTCGCGCAGGCTGTCGGCACGCGGCTTCTCTCCCAACCGCTTCCAGCTGACGATGGCGCGCACCGACATCGCCAATTACCTGCGTCTGGCACCGGAAACGGTCAGCCGCGTGTTGCGCCGACTCCAGGAAGACGGACTGCTGCAGGTGGACCGGCGCGAGCTGCAGATCCTGCAGCGCGAGCAGCTCGAGGCGCTGGCGGGGCCGGTTCTACGAGACTGACCTGCGCGACTGACCTACTACGACGGCATGCGTACTTGACGTGCGTCACCGATCCGCACGATTGACCCGCAGCCGCCTTCCTCGACACGGCCGTTTTACACGGCTCGATGCACGGTCGAGGCACGCTTGATTTGCGTCAAGGCACCCGTCTACACGCGGACCGACCATACGCAGGACGCAATAGGAGTACCGACATGAGCAATACCAGGAAGCTTTGGCTTGGCTTGGGGGCCTTGCTCGTCATCTCGTTCGGGGTGCTGCTGTGGGCCGGAGGCGAGATCTTCCGCGCCGCGCCGCCCATGCCCGAACGCGTGGTGAGCGAGAGCGGCCAGCTGGTCTATACCCGTGCCGACATCGAGCGCGGCCGCCAGGTCTGGCAGTCGATGGGCGGCATGCAGCTGGGCTCGATCTGGGGCCACGGCGGCTACGTCGCCCCGGACTGGAGCGCGGACTGGCTGCATCGCGAGGCGGTCGGCGTGCTGGACCTGTGGGCGCGCAGCGAAGGCGCACCGACCTATGCGCAACTGCCGGAGGAGCGGCAGGCCGCATTGCGCGGGCGCCTGAAGCAGGTCATGCGGACCAATACCTACGATGCGGACACCGGCACGATCACGCTGCCGCAGGACCGCGTCGCCGCGCTGTCGAACGTGGCCGCGCACTACGAAAGCCTGTTCGGCAACGATCCGGCCACCGCCGAGCTTCGCGAAGCCTACGCGATGAAGAACAACACCGTTCCCGACGCCGACCACCGGCGCGCGCTGACCGGCTTCTTCTGGTGGACGGCATGGGCCGCCGGCACCGAGCGCCCGCACGAAGCGGGCGATGCACTGGTGCCGGACAAGACCGGCGAATCCGACAACCAGGTGACCTACACGAACAACTGGCCCAGCGAGCCGCTGATCGGCAACACGCCGCCGGCACCGCTGTGGCTGTGGTCGGCCTTCAGCGTGCTGTTCCTGCTCGCGGGCATCGCCCTGCTTGGTTGGCATCACGCGCGTGCGCATGCCGCCGGCGAGCCACCGCACCAGATCCCGGCGAGCGACCCGATGGCCACCCTGCGGGTGACGCCGTCGATGCGCGCCACTGCGAAATACTTCTGGGTGGTGCTGGCGCTGTTCCTGGTGCAGATCCTGCTGGGCGCGATCACCGCGCACTACCAGGTCGAAGGCCAGAAGGCCTACGGCTTCATGCTCTCCGACGTGCTGCCCTACTCGATCACGCGCACCTGGCATACCCAGCTGGCGGTGCTGTGGATCGCGGTGGCATGGCTGGGCACGGGCCTGTACATCGCACCGGCCATGTCCGGGCACGAACCGAAGTTCCAGCGACTCGGCGTCAATTTCCTGTGGGTCTGCCTGCTGGTGATCGTGGTCGGCTCGTTCGCCGGACAGTGGCTGGCGGTGATGCAGAAGCTCGGCCTGGAACACAACTTCTGGTTCGGGCACCAGGGCTGGGAATACGCCGACATGGGTCGGTTCTGGCAATGGTTCCTGTTCATCGGTTTGTTGCTGTGGCTGACCCTGGTCGGCCGCGCGCTGTGGCCGGTTCTGCGCGGTCCGCAGACCGATACCAAGACGATCGTCGGCCTGCTGTTCCTGTCCACGGTGTGCATCGGCCTGTTCTTCGCCGCGGCGCTGATGTGGGGCGAGCACACCCACATCTCCGAGGTCGAGTACTGGCGCTGGTGGCTGGTGCATCTGTGGGTGGAGGGCTTCTTCGAGGTGTTCGCAACCGCGGTGATGGCATTGATCTTCACCCGCCTGGGGCTGATCGAAACCAAGACGGCCTCGGTCGCGGTGCTGTTCGCCACGATCGTGTTCATGGCCGGCGGCGTGCTGGGTACGCTGCACCACCTGTATTTCGTCGGCACACCGACCGCGGTGGTGGCGCTGGGCGCGAGCTTCAGCGCGCTGGAGGTGGTACCGCTGGCCTATATCGGCTTCGAGGCCTATCACACCTACAAGCTGGGCAAGGCCACGCCCTGGATGGTGCGCTACCGCTGGCCGATCCTGTTCTTCATCTCGGTGTCGTTCTGGAACCTGGTCGGCGCGGGCCTGTTCGGCTTCCTGATCAATCCGCCGCTGTCGCTGTACTTCATGCAGGGCCTGAACCTGACCCCGCTGCATGGCCATACCGCGCTGTTCGGCGTGTACGGCATGCTCGGCATCGCGCTGGTGCTGTTCTGCATGCGCGGGTTGCGTGGACAGATGCTGTGGGACACCCGCGCGCTGAAGGTAGCGTTCTGGTCGTTCAACATCGGCCTGGCGATGATGGCGCTGCTGACCCTGCTGCCGCTGGGGACGATGCAGCTGCTGGCCGCGATCGAGCACGGCTACTACTACGCGCGCTCGGCGGAATTCATGCAGAAGCCGATCGTCGACATGCTCATCTGGATGCGCGTGCCGGGCGATACCGTGTTCAGCGTGGGCGCGTTGGCGCTGGCCTGGTTCATGCTGCGGCTGTGGGTGGCGCCCCGGCGCGATCCGGCGCTCGCAGGCCAGACCGAAGGCATCGAACGCTGAACCTGACGACGGCCCGGCGCCGCCGGGCCGCTCCCCACCCACACGGGCCAAAGACCATGCAATTCACCCTACGTATCCACGGCGAGGCGCCGGACCTCGCGGCGATCTCGCGCGAACTGGCCACGCTCGATCCGGCCGCACTGGTCGATATCGACGCACGCGGGCAGGCCGTGCGCATCGCCACCTCCGCAACCGAAGCCGAGCTGCGCAGCAGCCTGCGGCGGGCCGGCATGCCCGCAGCGCCGCACGATCTCATCCAGCTTCCGTCGGAATGCTGCGGCGGTTGCGGCGGCTGACGGGTGGCGTCTTCGGTCTCACCGCGCCTGCTGGCGCAGGCACCGCACCGGCTGATGTTCTTCGTCGGCGCCAGCAACGTGCTGCTGGCGATGCTGTGGTGGGCGGCCTGGCTGGTATCGGTACGGTGGCCGCAGTTCCAGATGCCGCAGCCGCAGCCCTATGCGGGTTGGCTGCATGCGTTCGTGATGCAGTACCAGGTGCTGGCGAGCTTCATCTTCGGTTTCCTGCTGACGGTCTTTCCGCGCTGGATGGGCCTGCCCGAATTCGAGCGCTGGCGCTACGTGCCGGTGGGTCTGGGGCTGTTCGGCGGGCAGCTGGCAACGCTGCTGGGCGCGATGGGTTGGGAGGCCGGCATCACGGTCGGGCTGCTGCTGACCCTGGCCGGATGGATCGCCGTGCTGGCGACGCTCGCACCGCTGCTGTGGCGGGAAACCGGCACCACCTGGCACGCACGCTCGTGCTTCGCGGCGCTGGCGCTCGGCCTGTTCGGGCTGCTCGCCTGGATCGCGTTCGTGCTGGGCGCTGCGCCGATCTGGGCCTTCGCGGCCATCAAGATCGGCAGCTTCGGGCTGCTGCTGCCGGTGTACTTCACCGTCGCGCACCGCATGTTCCCGTTCTTCGCCGGTAGCGCGGTGCCTGGCTACGTGGCATGGAGGCCATTGTGGCTTCTCGCCGGGTTCTGGACACTGGCCCTGCTGCATCTGGTGCTCGAAATCGCGCACGCCTACACCTGGCTCTGGGTCGCCGACGTCCCACTGTTCGTGCTGCTGTTGACCGTGCTGTGGCGCTGGTGGCCGCGCGGACCGGCGCCGGGCATCCTGACCGTGCTGTTCCTGGGCCTGACCTGGCTACCGCTGGCCTTCGCGCTGTACGCCTTCCAGAGCATCGCCTATCAATTGACGGGCGAGTTCCTGCTCGGGCGCGCGCCGGCGCATGCGCTGTTCGTCGGCTTCTTCGGCAGCATCCTCGTGGCGATGGTCACGCGGGTCACGCAGGGACATTCCGGCCGCAAGCTGGTCATGCCGGCGGCGGCGTGGTTCGCATTCGTCGCGATCCAGCTGGTGGCGGTGATGCGGGTGTTCGCCGAAGTGATGCCGGACGGCATGGCCTGGCAGGCGGCCGCGGCGATCGGCTGGGTGGTGGCGCTGACGCCGTGGCTGATCCGCATCGGGCGGATCTATCTCTCGCCACGCCTGGACGGGAAGCCGGGATGATCGAGTTCTATCCGCAGATCAAGCAGTTCCACATCATCGTCGCGCTGCTCAGCGGCGCGTTGTTCTCCCTGCGCGGCGCGTTTGTGCTGGGCGGCGCACGCTGGCCAATGGCATTGCCGGTGAAGTGGCTCAGCTACGCCATCGACACCGCACTGCTCACGGCGGCGCTGATGCTGCTCACCATCCTGCCCGGCGCGATGTTCGCCAACGGCTGGCTGACGGTGAAGGTGACCCTGATCGTGGTGTACGTGGCGCTGGGTGTGTTCGCGCTGCGGCGGGGTCGTACCCGGCGCATGCGTGCGCTTTGCTATGTGCTGGCGCTCATGGTGTTCGGGACGATCTACAGCATCGCCCGCGCCCATCACCCGATGGGGATCCTGCTGCGCCTGTCCGGCTGAGCGTAGGCGCAGTCCTCCGCGCATCCGCATCCGTCCGTCGACCCGGTGCTGGCCGCACAGCCGGCACCGCTGTCCAGGCCTGCCGCGTCCAGGGCTTCGAGCAGGCGCCCCGCACACTGCGGGCAGCACTCGAGTTCGGTCATTTCCGCCCGCATTGCGCACATCGCCGCGTCTCCTCCAGTTTCGATGCCCTACCGTGCACGCGTCGAGGCGGCACGGCCCTGATCCTGGTCAAGCACGCGGCCGCACAGCGCTCCTGCCCCAAGGCGCGCATCTGACTCAGATCAATGCTCCGGGGCGGCGGGTGCCGGAGCATGGCGGCATTCGGACGCATCGTCCGCAACCGTCGTCCGGAACCGCCATGCGCGCTCCGACGGAGCCACGCACATGAGCACCGGCCAGGTTCCACTCGACCGCCACGCACTCGATGCGTGCTTCCTGGGCCCCTACGGCGAGAACGACACACTGCTGGAAAAGCTGGTGATCGAGTTCCTGCGCGACCACGTCTACTGGCGGCGCAACTTCCATCCCGAGGATCCGCCTGCGATCCCCACCCGCGCCACCCAGCATCCGTCGTACCAGGCGTTCGAGGCGCGCATGCGCCGGGAGCTGCATGCGCTGTCGGCGGCGCTGAAGAAGTCGGTGCCGTTCCACAGCCCGCGCTACATCGGGCACATGGCCTCCGACCTGCTGCTGCCGGGGCTGGTGGCGCAGATGCTGACCCTGCCGTACAACCCGAACAACGTCAGCGAGGACGCCGCGCCCGTCACGGTCGAGATGGAAGTGCGGGCCGGGCTGCAACTGGCACGCATGTTCGGCTACGTCGATGACCCGACCCGCCCGGACTGCGCCTTCGGCCACCTCACCTCCGGCGGCACGCTCGCGAACTACCAGGCGCTGCGGCTGGCGCTGGCGTTGAAGGCGTTTCCGGTCGCACTGCGCGCCGCGCGGGTGCCACTGGAACTGCCGGACGACGACTGGGCGGCGTTCAATCTAGGCCGCGATGGCGCGATCGCATTGCTCGATCGCTGGCATGCATGGCTGGGCACCCTCGCGCCGCGCGAGCGAAGACTGTGGCAGACCCTCGTGCAGGCCGAACGCCTGGAGCATCTGGGCCTGGTCGACTTCTTCGCCCGCCGCCCCCGGCTGCAAGCCCCCAAGGTGCTGGCCCCGGTCACCGCGCACTACTCCTGGAGCAAGGGCATGAAGCTGCTCGGCCTGGGACGGGCGCAGCTGGAACTGCTACCCGAGTGCGGCATGCGCCTGGATATCGACGCACTGCACGACGCGCTCGAACGCTGCCTGCGCGAGCGCCAGCCCGTGCTGCTGGCGGTCGCCGTGCTCGGCACCACCGAATACGGCACCGTCGATCCGGTCGATGGCGTCGTTGCCGCACGTGCGGCGATGCAGGCGCATGGCCTGGGCTTCGGCGTGCACGTCGACGCCGCCTGGGGCGGATATCTGGCGACCCTGTTCCGCAATCCGGACGGCAGCCTGCGCACGCGCGACGAAGTCGGCGCCGGCTTCGCCCGTTTCCCGCAGCCCGAAGTGCATGCCGCCTTCGCCGCACTGGGCGCAACCGACTCGATCACCGTCGATCCGCACAAGCTCGGCTACTTGCCCTACGGGGCCGGCGCGTTCGTTTGTCGCGACCAGCGCGCGATGGCACTGCTGGCCGAGGAAGCCGACTACGTGTTCGACGGCGCGGCGGCGCCCGATTACATGGCGCGCTACCGACGCCTGGGCCAGTTCATCCCGGAAGGTTCCAAGTCCGGCGCCGCAGCCGCCGCGGTGTATGTCATGCACCAGGTGCTTCCTCTGGATCATCTGAACTTCGGCCAGTTGCCGCGGCAGACGGTGCTCGCGGCCGAGGCCTTCGCCGATCGCGCCCAGGTCTTCGCCACGGAAGTCGCGGACGTGGCCCACGCCTGCGTCCCTTTCGCGCCGGACAGCAACCTGGTGTGCCTGGCGCTCAATCCGGCAGGCAATCGCGATGCGGGCGCCGCCAGCGCCTTCGTGCGCCGGCTGCACGAAGAGCTGCGCTGCGATCCACGGCAACCGCTGCAGCTGAAGGAGTTCTTCGGTTCGATCACTACCCTGCGCGCCGAGGCCATGGGTGAGGATGAGCTGGCGCGCATCGCGACCACGCTCGGCCTCGACTCCAGCGGGTTCGACGGAGAGCGTCTGGTGATCCTGCGCCACACGCTGATGAATCCGTACCTGCTCGATGGCGAGAACGGCATCAGCTACATCGACCGCTATTTCGAGTTCCTGGCGACGCGCGTACGCGCGTTACTGGCACCCGCGGTGCGCGCGGCGTGAGCGCAACGGCGATCGATGCGTCGATCCGCGGCGGCGATGCGGCGCGCGACTGGACGCTTGCGGCGCTGGCCACGTTGCGCCAGGAAGCCGCGCGCTCTGCCGACACCCACCTGCTGCGGCTGGACTTCCCCGGATTCCCCGGCATCGCCTTCTACTTCAAGGACGAAGCCTCGCATCCCACCGGCAGCCTCAAGCATCGTCTCGCGCGGTCGCTGTTCCTGTACGCGCTGTGCAACGGCCGGCTGCATGAAGGCCAGAGGGTGGTCGATGCCTCCTCCGGCAGCACCGCCATCTCCGAAGCCTGGTTCGCGCGCCTGCTCGGCCTGCCGTTCGTGGCGGTGATGCCGGCCTGTACCGCACCGCGCAAGATCGCGGACGTCGAAGCACTGGGCGGCACCTGCGATCTGGTCGGCGATCCCGCCCAGGTGCACGCGCGCGCAGCGTGGCACGCCGCGCGCGGCGCCTGCCACCTGGACCAGTTCGGCCTGGCCGAGCGCGCCACCGACTGGCGCGGCAACAACAACATCGCCGAATCGATCGTCGGGCAGATGGCGCAGGAGCCCGCCCCGGAACCTGCATGGATCGTCTGCGGAGCGGGCACCGGCGGCACGTCGGCGACGATCGGGCGTTACCTGCGCTACCGCGGGCTGCGCACGCGGCTGTGCGTAGCCGACCCCACCGGCAGCGGCTTCGCCAACGGCTGGCGCACGCGCGATCGCGCTGCAACCGCAACCGGGTGCACGCTGATCGAAGGCATCGGCCGGCCGTGCGTCGAACCCGGATTCGTGTTCGAAGTGGTGGACGCCGTGGTCGAGGTGCCGGACGAACATTCGATCGCCGCGGCATGGCTGCTCGAAGACCTGTTCGGGCGCCGCTACGGCGGATCGTCCGGCACCAACCTGATCGCATGCCTGCAGCTCGCGGCCGCGATGCGGGCGCGCGGCGAGCATGGCAGCATCGTCAGCCTGCTGTGCGACCGCGGGGAGCGTTACGAGGGCACGTTGTTCGATCCGGCATGGCTGCGCGGGCGTGGGGTCGATCCGTCCGGCGCGCTCCAGCATTTGCGCGCGTGCCTGCGCAGCGGCGAGCCGCCGTTGTCCGCATAAGCAGGTGGGGCGCGGCGGCCGTCCTGACCGGTACCCGCATTGGGGCCCGCCCGTTGGATCCAGGCATGGGCAACCCCGCTGCTCTTGACGCGGATCAACCGCCAGGCGCGCCGGCCGGCTCGTTCGCATGCGGTTGACCCAGATCACGTCGGTCGCGATTGCGGGGGCTCAGACTGCGCGACATTGAAAGTCCGTCCATGCTGCAGCGCCAGGAACCCACAATGAAAGCCGTCACTCCACACCAACGCCTGCTCATCACCGCCGTGCTCGCGGCCGTGCTGGCCGCCGTGATCACCGTGCATGCCGGAACCTCCGGCAGCACTCCTCCACTCGTCGCGGGCGCGCAATCCGCGGGGATGTCCGTCCCGTTCTGAACGCAAGGGAGTTGGCAATGAAAGCTGTGATCGGGAATCCTCGTTCGTTGTTCCTCGCCGCCGCACTTGCTGCGTTGGCCCTTGCCGGTTGCGACCGTCAACCGGGCGAGACGGCCACGGCAGCCACATCGCCGGCTGCCGATTCCGGCGGCTCGCAAAAGGGCGATTTCGGTCCGCCACAGGGCCCGGAGATCAAGGCCGTGGTCACCAGCCCGCCGATGGTCCCACCTGCAACCGGCCGCAAGGCGCCGGCCAAGGTCATCGTCCAGCTCGATGTGGTCGAAAAGGACATGGCGATTTCCGAGGGCGTCACCTACACCTTCTGGACGTTCGGCGGCACGGTGCCGGGCAGTTTTATCCGCGTACGCCAGGGCGACACGGTGGTGTTCCATCTGCGCAACATGCCCGACAGCAAGATGCCCCATAACATCGACCTGCACGGCGTTACCGGCCCGGGCGGCGGCGCGGCATCCAGCTTCACTGCGCCCGGCCACGTCAGCCGCTTCACGTTCAAGGCGCTCAACGCCGGCCTGTACGTCTACCACTGCGCGACCGCGCCGGTCGGCATGCACGTGGCCAACGGCATGTACGGTCTGATCCTGGTCGAGCCGCCGGAAGGCATGCCGCCGGTCGACAAGGAGTACTACGTGATGCAGGGCGACTTCTACACCACGGGCAAGTACCGCGAGAAAGGCCACCAGCCCTTCGACATGGAGAAGGCGATCGAGGAGCACCCGACCTACGTGCTGTTCAACGGCCAGGAAGGCTCGCTGACGGGCGACAAGGCGCTCAAGGCCAAGGTCGGCGAGACGGTGCGCCTGTACGTGGGCAACGGGGGACCGAACCTGGTGTCGAGCTTCCACGTGATCGGCGAGATCTTCGACAAGGTCTGGTTCGAGGGCGGGACGCGCTTCCAGGAGAACGTGCAGACCACCCTGATCCCCGCCGGCGGCGCAGCGATCATGGACTTCCACCTCGAGGTCCCGGGCAGCTATGTGCTGGTCGACCACTCGATCTTCCGCGCCTTCAACAAGGGCGCGCTTGCGATCCTCAAGGCCGACGGCCCGGAGAACAAGGCCATCTACTCGGGCAAGGAGGTCGATGCCGTGTACATCGGCGATCGCGCGCAGCCGAACATGGAGGCGGTGGCGACCGCCGCCGCGGCCGCAAAGACCGGCGAGCTGACCGTGGAAGAGCAGATCGACGCCGGCAAGGCGCTGTTCGCCGGCACCTGCTCCACATGCCACCAGCCGGAAGGCCAGGGCATGGAAGGCGTATTCCCGCCGCTGGCCAAGTCGGACTACATCGCCGCCGATCCCAAGCGCGTGCCCAATGCGATCCTGCACGGACTGGTCGGGCCGGTGACGGTCAACGGCAAGGACTACAACTCCAACATGCCGCCGATGAGCCAGCTCACCGACGACGAAGTGGCCAACATCTCCACCTACGTGCTCAACAGCTGGGGCAACCCGGGCGGCCGCGTGACCAAGGAAGAGGCCGCCGCGATCCGCGCGCAGAAGCCGGCCAACGCGTCCGAAGGCCACTAGCCATGCGTGCGGCCTGGCTTGCCCTGCTGATCGCGCTGCCCGTCGCCGGCCTTGCCGGCGACGTGGCCTCGCGTTACGCGGGCATGCCAGGCGGTCTGTTCCAGTCCGCACTGAGCTACGAGGATGCCAAGGACGGCGTGCGCGTCGCGCCGTTCGCGCTGATGCGCAGGCCGGTGACGAATGCGCAGTTCCTCGCCTTCGTGCGCAGGCATCCGCAATGGCGGCGCGACCGCGTCGCCGGGATCTTCGCCGAGCAGCGCTATCTCTCGCACTGGCTGTCCCCGGTCGAACTGGGCCCCAGGGCGCAGCCGCAACAGCCGGTGGTGTGGGTGAGCTGGTTCGCCGCCAATGCCTATTGCGAATCGCTCGACGCGCGCCTGCCGACGTGGTCGGAATGGGAATACGCAGCCGCGGCGGACGAAACCCGCACCGACGCGCGCCAGGACCCGGCCTGGCGCGCGCGCATCCTGTCCTGGTATTCGCGCCCGTCGAACACCGCGCTGCCGCGCGCCGGACTGCAGGCGCCCAATGCCTATGGCGTGCAGGACCTGCATGGCCTGGTATGGGAATGGACCGACGACTATTCCTCGCTGCTGGTCTCCGGCGACAACCGCGAGCAGGGCGATCCGGACACCATGAAGTTCTGCGGCGCCGGCGCGCTGTCGATGGACGACCGCGAGAACTACGCCGTCCTGATGCGGGTGGCGATGCTCTCGTCCCTGGAAGCCAGCCATGCGACCGCCAACCTCGGCTTCCGCTGCGCCAGGAGCGCGCCATGAATCTTCGAACCGTGTTGCTGACCGCGTGCGCCGGCATCGCGCTGACGCTGTCCCAGGTCGCACTCCCGGCGGCGCCTGCCGCCCTGCCCGCCGACTCGGTCTACCAGCTGCCGCTCAGGCTCACCGACCAGGCAGGGCGCAGTTACGACTGGTCGACGCGCCGCGGCAAGCCGCAGCTGGTCTCGATGTTCTACACGTCCTGCCAGTACATCTGCCCGTTGATCGTCGAGTCGGGCAAGGCGATGGAAAAACACCTGACTCCGGCGCAGCAGCGGAATCTGGGCATCCTGTTGCTGAGCATGGATCCCGAGCACGACACGCCCAAGGCGCTGCAGGCCGTGGTCGACAAGCGCCGCCTCGACACCGCGCGCTGGACGCTGGCATCGCCGCCGCCCGGCCAGGTGCGCGCGCTCGCCGGCGTGCTCGGCATCCGCTACCGCCAGCTCGCCGACGGCGAGTTCAACCACACCAGCGCGCTGGTCCTGCTCGATGCCAACGGCCGCATCCTCGCCCGCACCGAGCAGGTCGGAAGCCGGCCCGACCCGGAGTTCCTGGCCGCCGTGCGCAAGGCGACCGGCCCCTAGGGCCTGTCGATCCGGCACTCAGCCCCACCGCGCGGCCGCGGCAAAGGCCGCGACCATGCCCAGGATCCCGGGCATGAGCCGCAGTGCGTAGGCGCGTCCCCCGGTGAGGAAGGCCAGTACCAGTTTGCTCACCGAGTTGGCCAGCAGCGCGAGCGCGATGCCGGGCACCGCGGTGTGCGTGTCGATGCGCCCCACCGCGACCAGCTGCGCAGCCGAAGCCGCGGCGGCATGCGCGTCGGCCAGGCCGGACGCGGCCAGCGACCATTCCAGACCGGCATCGCCCAACCAGGCCAGCATGGCCGCCGACAGCAGCATCACCGCAGCGACCACGGCGACGAACACCAGCGCATGCCGGGGCTCGAACGCGCGCCCGGCCAGGCTGGTGCCCTGCGCGTCGACCTTGTGCGTCGCCCGCGCGGCCACCAGCGCGAAGCCAACGATCACCGCGCCGGCCGCGGCCAGCGGCAGCCACAGCGCCTGGAGCAGCGGTAGCGACAGGGCGCCGGCGATCACCGCCAGCTGCACGATCGTGCTCACGTTGGACACCACGCCCGCGCCAGCACAGGCGGTCGCGAGTTCCGGGTGTTCGCGCGCGCGCGTGCCCATGCTGGCGATCGTGGCGGTGCTCGAGGCGAAGCCACCCGCCAGTCCCGCCAGCAGCAGGCCGGTGCGTGCGCCGAATGCGCGCAGGGCGACGTGGCCGGCGGCATTGATCGCCATCACGATCACCGCCAGCAGCCACAGCTTGCGCAGGTTGAGCACCTGCCAGGGATCGATCGCGCGGTCCGGCAGCAGCGGCAGCACGATCGCGGCGGCGGCTGCGAGCAGCAGCGCATCGTGCAGTTCCTGTTCGGTCAGCACGGTCCGGGCGAAGCGGTGCACGCGCGACTTGGCCGAGAGCAGCAGCGTCACCGCCACGCCCAGCCCCGCGGCGAGCGCGACTTCGCGCATCGCCAGCACGCCCAGCAGGAACACCACCAGCATCGCCACTTCGGTGGTCAACCCCGGGTCCCGCGCCCGGCTGGCGCGATAGCTGGCCAGCGCGGCCAGGGCCGTGAACGCGCCCGCCACCGCGATGCCGACCCCACCCACGCGCTCGGCCACCGCACCGGCGAGCGCGATCAGACCGAAGGTGCGTACACCCGCAGCCCCGCGCGTAACGCCCTCACCCTTGCGCCGCTCGCGCTCGATCCCGACCAGCAGGCCGATACCCAGCGCGGCGGCCAGGCCGAAGAAGCTGTCGATGTCCGCCATGGCGGCAGCTTCGGCGACACGTCCAGGCAGCGCAAGCCACGATTGAACGGCAGCGCCTGCACTCCCAACGGGGCAGTTTGATCTGGATCAAGAAGCCCCGGGACCCCGCACCCAACACTACGCGGCGTCGAACCGAGCCCTTGCCCATGACTCCCAATGACGCGATTTCATCCGACCGCCTGAGCGGCACGACGCTGGGCGATGCACCACCGCCGGCCTTCGGCGCCTACAACGACAAGGTGGTGTTCCAGTTCACCATCGCCACGGTGGTCTGGGGCATCGTCGGCATGCTGGTGGGCGTGCTGATCGCGGCCCAGCTGTACTGGCCGACGCTGTTCGAGGGCATCCCCTGGCTCAGCTACGGGCGCCTGCGCCCACTGCACACCAATGCGGTGATCTTCGCTTTCGGCGGCAGCGCGCTGTTCGCCACCTCGCTGCACGTGGTCCAGCGCACCTGCCACGTGCGCCTGCTCAGCGACCGGCTCGCGGCATTCGTGTTCTGGGGCTGGCAGGCGGTGATCGTGGCGGCCGCCGTCACCCTGCCGATGGGCCTGACCCAGGGCAAGGAATACGCCGAGCTCGAATGGCCGGTCGACTACCTGATCACGGTCGTCTGGGTTTCCTACGCGGTGCTGTTCTTCGGCACCATCGCCAAGCGCCGGGTCAGGCACATCTACGTCGCCAACTGGTTCTACGGCAGCTACATCATCGCCGTGGCGCTGCTGCACATCGTCAACAACATCGCGATCCCGGCCGGATGGGGCAAGTCGTACCCGGTCTACAGCGGCGCGGTCGATGCGATGGTGCAGTGGTGGTACGGGCACAACGCGGTGGGCTTCTTCCTGACCGCCGGCTTCCTCGGGATGATGTATTACTTCGTGCCCAAGCAGGCAGGGCGCCCGATCTATTCCTACCGCCTGTCGATCGTGCACTTCTGGGCGCTGATCGCGGTGTACATGTGGGCCGGTCCGCACCACCTGCACTACACGGCTCTGCCGGACTGGGTGCAGTCGGTGGGCATGGTGTTCTCGCTGGTGCTGCTGGCACCGTCGTGGGGCGGCGCGCTCAACGGGATCATGACCCTCTCCGGGGTGTGGCACAAACTGCGCACCGACCCGATCCTGAAGTTCCTCATCGTCGCGATCAGCTTCTACATGATCGCCACCTTCGAGGGGCCGATGATGTCGATCAAGACGGTCAACTCGCTCTCCCACTACACCGACTGGACCGTGGGCCACGTGCATGCGGGCGCGCTCGGCTGGGTGGCGATGATCTCGATCGGCTCGATCTACGCGCTGCTGCCGCGCCTGCTGGGCCGCGAAGGCATGTACTCGAGCAAGTGGGTGGACTGGCACTTCTGGATCCACACGCTCGGCGTGGTGTTCTACATCGCCTCGATGTGGATCGCGGGCGTGATGCAGGGCCTCATGTGGCGCGCGACCAATGCCGACGGCACCCTGACCTACAGCTTCGTCGAGTCGCTCAACGCGACCTATCCCTACTACCTGGTGCGCTTCGGCGGCGGCGTGCTGGTGGTCGCCGGCATGCTGCTGATGGCGTGGAACACATGGAAGACCTGCGCCGCGGCGAGGGTGCCCCTGGGCCAGGCGGTGCTGCCCCCCGATCTGGCCGATGCGCGTGCCTGAGGAAGCGAGATGAGCGAGAACAAGACCAAGCCGAATCCGCACGAGAAGATCGAGAAGAACGTCGGCCTGATGGCGGGGCTGATCGCGATCGTGGTGGCCTTCGGCGGCCTGGCCGAGATCGTGCCGCTGATGCACCAGGCCGAGGCGATCGAACCGCTGCCCGGGGTGAAGCCCTACCCCGCGCTGCAGCTGGCCGGACGCGATGTCTACGTACGCGAGGGCTGCTACAACTGCCACTCGCAGATGGTGCGCACGCTGCGCTTCGAAACCGAACGCTACGGCCATTACTCGCTGGCGGGCGAATCGGTCTACGACCGTCCGTTCCAGTGGGGCTCCAAGCGCACCGGGCCGGACCTGGCGCGGGTGGGTGGGCGCTACTCCGACGACTGGCACCGCGTGCATCTGATCAATCCGCGCGACGTGGTGCCCGAATCGAACATGCCCTCGTTCCCGTGGCTCGCCGAGAACGGCCTCGACGGTCACCAGGTCACACGGCATATGCGCGCCCTGCAGCGATTGGGCGACCCCTACAGCGACGCCGAAATCGGTCGGGCGGCGCAGGACGTGGCCGGCAAGACCGAACTCGACGCCGTGGTCGCCTATCTGCAGGCGCTCGGCAAACAGGCACCGCGGGGAGACTGAGCCATGGTTTCGGGAATCGTCACGGCCACCTTGCTGGTGGTGTTCATCGCCGGATGGGCCTGGGCGTGGAGCCCGCGCCGGCGCCGCGACTTCGAGGAAGCGGCGCGCCTGCCGCTGGATGACGGCAACGGGGAGGATGCGTGATGAGCGGCGCCTGGTCCTGGTACGTGATCGCGCTGATCGTGCTCAACATCGGCGGCTGCGCATGGCTGCTGTGGTGGACGGCGAAGCGCCGCCCCGGGGATCCGCTTCCGGAAGACACCAGCCATGTGTGGGACGGCGATCTCACCGAATACAACAAGCCGTTGCCCAAGTGGTGGATCAACCTGTTCTGGATCACCATCGTGTTCGGGCTGGCCTACCTGGCCTGGTATCCGGGCTTCGGCGCTTTCGCCGGTTACGGACGCTGGTCGTCGCAGGCCGAACACGACAAGCAGAAGGCCGCCGACGATGCGAAGCTCGAATCCACCTTCGCACCGTACAAGGGCCGGCCGATCGACCAACTGGCCGGCGACCCGGCCGCACTGAAGCTCGGCCGCTCGATCTTCAACAACACCTGTGCGACCTGCCACGGCTCTTCGGCGCAGGGCGCGATCGGCTACCCCAACCTGGCCGACGATATCTGGCACTGGGGCAGCACCCCCGACGCGGTGCTCACCACGGTGCTGGACGGCCGCGAGGGCGTGATGCCCGAATGGGGCACGGTCCTCACCGGCATCGGCGGCGAAAACGCCGTCGACTACGTGGTGGCCTACGTACGTACGCTTTCGCAGCCACAGGGCTCGCTGCACAACGACTACATGGCCGCGCAGGGCAAGTCGCTGTACGAGGGCGTGTGCGTGGCCTGCCACGGCGTAGAGGGCAAGGGCAACCCGGCCATGGGCGCACCAGACCTGACCGACGACTACTGGATGTACGGGGACAGCAAGGAATCGCTGCACCAGACCGTGGCCACGGGCCGCCGTAGCTCGATGCCCGCGCATCGCGCCCTGCTCGGCGAAACCCGCGCGCGCCTGGCGGCGGCCTATGTCTGGTCGCTGTCGAAGGGCCAGGCTCGCGGCGCTGCGGGCGCGCAGCCGGGTGGCCGATGATGGACGCTGGGCGCGCATGAGCGCATCGATCCCGCCGCGCGTTCCGGAAGCTGCGCCCGTTGCCGCGCCCGGCTTCGACCATCCGCGCCGGCCGCTCGCGCAGCGGCTGGGCGCGATCCTGTGGCCGAGCTTCTTCGCCGCGGGCGTGGCGACCATGGTGTTCTTCGCCTTCGTCGATCCGCTGGCGCTGCGCGACCTGACCTTCCCCACGCTGCCGCTGACGCGCGGGCTGGGCTATACGGTCGGCTTCTTCATGTTCTGGCTGGCGACCGCGTCTTCCAGTCTGTTCACCTGGTGGCTGCTGCGGCCGGCGAGCCGCTTCAACCGCGCGCTGCGCTGAGCGCGGGTTTCGTGCCGAACTGGAAACACCGGTGACCAAGTCCATCGACATCGCATTGGCAGACGAGGCCGGCTCGTTCTACGTCAGCGAACGCAAGGTGTATCCGCGCGACGTGCACGGCCGCTTCGACCGCCTGCGCACGGCGGCGGTGATCTGGCTGCTGGGCATGTTCTACGCGTTTCCGTGGCTGCGCTGGGACGGCCGCCAGGCGGTGCTGTTCGACCTGCCGGCGCGCAAGTTCCACGTCTTCGGCCTGACCTTCTGGCCGCAGGATTTCCCGCTGCTGGCGCTGCTGCTGATCATCGCGGGCGTCTCGCTGTTCTTCTTCACCGCCCTGGCCGGACGGCTGTGGTGCGGGTATGCCTGCCCGCAGACGGTATGGACCGAGACCTTCCTGTGGATGGAACGCTGGACCGAAGGCGATCGCAACGCGCGCATGAAGCTGGACGCCGCGCCATGGTCGGCGCGCAAGCTGCTGCGCAAGGCGGCCAAGCACTCGCTGTGGGCGGTGTTCGCGCTGTGGACCGGCTTCACCTTCGTCGGTTTCTTCACTCCGATCACCGAACTCGGTGCGCGCCTGGTGCCGTTCGCCGGCTCTGGACCCGCGTGGAGCGGCTGGGAGACGTTCTGGGTCCTGTTCTACGCATTTGCGACCTGGGGCAATGCAGGCTTCCTGCGCGAGCAGGTGTGCAAGTACATGTGCCCGTACGCGCGCTTCCAGAGCGCGATGTTCGACCGCAATACCCTGCTGATCGCCTACGACCCGATGCGCGGCGAACCGCGTGGGCCGCGCAGGCGCGGACTGGGCGATGTGCTGCAGCGCGGGCGTGGCCTGCTCGACAAGATCACCGCTTACGACTACGTGTTCCGCGCGAGCCGTCACCCCAGCGCCGCGGATGCGCGCGCGCACGCCAAGGGTACGATCACCTTCGACCGGACCGAAGCCGAACCGCTGCCGGCCTTCACCAGCGAGCAGCTGGGCGACTGCATCGACTGCACCATCTGCGTGCAGGTGTGTCCGGTCGGCATCGACATCCGAAATGGCCTGCAGTACGAATGCATCGCCTGCGGCGCCTGCGTGGATGCCTGCGACGAGGTGATGGACAAGATGGGCTTCGCCCGCGGACTGGTCCGCTACACCACCCAGAACGCGCTCGACGGGGAACCGACCCGGGTCCTGCGCCCACGCGTCTTCATTTACGGGCTGCTGCTGCTGGCACTGCTGGGCGCGTTCGCCTGGGGCGTGGGCACGCGCACGCCGCTGATCGCCGAGGTCCTGCGCGATCGCAACGCGCTGTACCGCGAGACCGCCGGCGGCATCGAGAACAGTTACACGCTCAAGCTGGTGAACAAGACCGAACGCGCCCAGCGCTATCTGGTCGAGCTGCGCAGCGACGATGCCGGGCTCGCGCTCAAGCCGATGTCCGCGATCACCGTGCCCGCCGGCGATGTCGCTGCCGTGCCGCTCATCGTGACCGCGCCAGCCGGTGCTTCGGGCCGACACACCGTGCATTTCGACGTGCGCGCAGCCGATGGCAGCGCCAGCCAGGCGATCGAGAGCAGTTTCTTCGGACCCGTACGATGAGCCCCCGCATCCACCCAACTGCACCCGACTCCGGATCCGACCCCAAACCCGGCAAGCGCCCGGCGTGGCGCGAACCCATGGTCTGGCTGGTGGTCGCGATTCCGGTCGCGGCGATCGCCGCCACGATCACCATGCTGGTGGTGGCCTCGCGATCCTCGGGCACCAACGATGTCGTCGACGACACGGTCCGGCGCACCGCCCAGGTGCAGGTGGCCGACCTCGGGCCCGATGCCGTGGCGCGGCAGATGCGGCTGAGCGCGATCGTGCGCGCCGATACCCGCGGCACGGGCGCCGTCGAGGTGCTGCCGGTGCAGGGCGGTTTCGATCGCAGCGCCACCCTCGCGCTCACCCTGCACCATCCGTCGCAGGCCGGCCTCGACCGCAGCTTCGTGCTTGCGCCTACCGCCACCGGCTGGCGCGCGCAGGGCGCCGTGGACCTGTCGCACGACTGGAACATCCAGGTTGCGCCGCCCGACCGTCGCTGGCGACTGCAGGGGCGCTGGACGGCCCGGCAACGGGCGGCCTATCTGCAGCCTGCGATCGCCGGGAACTGAACGTGGCCACGATCTCCGCAACCGGAAGCCTGCTCGATGCGCGCGGCGCCGCGCTCGCCGCGCGGGTCTGCTTCCACTGCGGCGAGCCGCTGCCCCCCGCTGCGGCGCACGCACGCATCGACGGTGCCGAACGCGCCTTCTGTTGCGACGGCTGCGCCGCGGCGGCGCTATGGATCCGCGATGCGCAGCTGGGCGACTACTACCGCCTGCGCAGCGAACCGGGCATGCGCGTGTCCGCCGACGATGCCGGCCTTGAACTGTGGGATCGCGAGGAAATACTGGCCGCGCATGCGCGCGCGATCCCCGGCGGGTGCGAGCTGACCCTGCTTGCCGACGGCATGCGCTGCGCCGCCTGCGCCTGGCTCATCGATCGCGCGCTGGCGCGCGAACCCGGCGTGCTCGAAGCCAGCGCGAACGCGGTCACGGGGCGGATCCGCATCGCCTGGGATCCGGCGCGCACGCGACTGTCCGCGCCGCTGCGCCGGCTGATCGCGCTCGGTTACCAGCCGTACCTCGCCACCGGCGAGGCGCGCGAGCGCGCACGCCGCAGCGAGCGCAATCGCTGGCTGCTGCGCCTGGGAGTCGCGGGGCTGGGCGCGGTGCAGGCGATGATGTTCGCCGAGGCCCTGGTCTGGGGCGGGGCGTCCGCTGATTCAGCCGCGAACATGTCGCTGGCGATGCGCGACTTCCTGCGCTGGGTCACCTTCCTCGTGTCGACGCCGGTCGTGTTCTATGCGGGATGGCCATTCCTCGCTGGCGCGGCGCGCGAGCTTCGCCAGCGGCGCCTGGGCATGGACACGCTGATCGCCAGCTCCACCCTGTTCGCCTACTTCGCCAGCCTGATCGAAACGCTGCGTGGCGGTCCGCAGGTCTGGTACGACGCGGCGGTGATGTTCGTGTTCCTGCTGCTCGCCGCGCGCATGCTCGAGCAGCGGGTGCGTGGCATCGCCACCGCCCAGGTGGATGCCCTCGCCCGTGCGCGCCCCGTCTTCGCCACGCGCGAGCGCGCCGACGGCAGCCGCGAACAGGTGCCGCTGGAAATGCTTGCCGAAGGCGACATCGCCCGCATCGCGTCCGGCGAATCGGTACCGGCCGACGGCGTGCTGCTGGACTGCGAGGCCTGGTTCGAGGAAGCCCTGCTGACCGGCGAATCGCACGCGGTGCACAAGCGCGCCGGGGCGCCGGTATTCGCCGGGACGGTGTGCCGCGACCGGCCTGCCCGCATCCAGGTTAGCGCCACCGGCAGCGCCACCCGGCTATCGCAGCTCGCGCGCCTGGTCGAACAGGCGCAGGCGCATCGCCCGCCGTTGGCGCGGGCGGCGGATCGGATCGCGGCGTGGTTCGTGTTCGGGTTGATGCTGGCGGCCGTGGCGACCTATCTGGCATGGCGCGCCTACGATCCGTCGCGCGCGTTCGAAGTGACCCTGGCCCTGCTCGTGATCAGCTGCCCGTGCGCGCTGTCGCTGGCGATCCCCGCTGCGCTGGCCGCGGCCAACGGTGCGCTCGCCCGCCTGGGCGTGCTGCCGGTGCGTGCCGATGCGCTGGATCGGCTCGCGCGCGCCACCGATGTCGTCTTCGACAAGACCGGCACCCTGGGGGACGGCCGTCCGCAGATTGCGGAAATCGAGTCGTTCGGGCCTCTGCAGCGCGACCAGGCGCGGCGCATCGCCGCGGCGTTGGAGCGCGACAGCCGGCATCCGCTGGCGCGGACGTTCCTCGACGTGGACGGCGCGGCGCATGGCCTGGTCGCCAGCGAGGTCGTTGCCGTTGCCGGTCGCGGCATCGAAGGCCGGGTCGATGGCATCCACTGGCGCATCGGCACCGCGGGATTCGCCTGCGCTCGCCAGGACGATGGCGCGATCTGGCTCGGAGATGGCCACCAGGCGGCCGCCCGTTTCGTGGTGCGCGAGCGCGAGCGCGACGACGCCCGCGCGGCGCTGGCCGCCCTGCGCGGGGAAGGCCTCGATCTGCACCTGTCCAGCGGCGACGGGCACGCGGCCGTTGCCCGGATGGCCGCGCGCCTGGGGATCGACGCCGCGCACGCGCGGCAGACGCCCGAGACCAAGCTGGCCTACGTACGTGAGCTGCAGCGTCAGGGACGCGTGGTGGCGATGGTCGGCGATGGCATCAACGATGCGCCCGTGCTCGCGGGCGCGGATGTATCGATCGCCATGGGCGAAGGCGCGGCGCTGGCCCAAGGCACCGCCGATCTGGTCCTCGCCTCGCCCGCGCTGATGCGCCTTCCTGCCGCGATCGGCCTGGCACGGCGCACCCGGCAGATCGTGCGCCAGAACCTAGCGTGGGCGCTCGCCTACAACCTGCTCGCGCTGCCGCTGGCAGTGGCGGGTCTGGTGACGCCGTGGCTGGCCGCATTGGGCATGACGGCTTCTTCGCTCGTGGTGACGCTCAACGCACTGCGGCTCGCGCGCTCCACACGCTCCGACACCGTACCCACTGCCGCCCCTGCCCAGGTGCGCGCATGAATATTCTCCTGCTGCTGGTGCCGCTGAGCGTGCTGCTGCTGGCCGTGGCCGTGTGGGCATTCGCCTGGGCGGTGCGGCGCGGGCAGTTCGACGACCTCGATACGCCGGCGATCGATATCCTCGCCGACGACCGCGCGCCAACGCCGCCAGCCGCGGAGCACGCCGATGCCGATTGACTGGCTGGTGATCGGTGGCGCCCTGCTCAGCGGGCTGCTCGGTGGCGCGCACTGCGCGGCGATGTGCGGCGGCATCGCCACCGGCCTGTCGCTGCAGCAGCGCGGCGGCTGGTGGATGGCGCTGCAGCCCAATCTCGGCCGCATTGCCGGCTACGTCCTGGCCGGAGTCGCGGTGGGCGGGATCGGCCATGGCCTGCTCGATCTGGCCAGCCTGCCGCCGCTCACAACCGCGCTGCGCGCCGCGGTGGGCGCGGTGCTGATCGTGGCGGCGTTGCGCCTGCTCGATCGCCGCGGCCGGCTGTCCTTCCTCGGCGCCTCCGGCGGACGTCTCTGGCAGTGGCTGCGGCCACTGCAGCGACGTTTCCTGCCGGCCGATAACGTGGGCAAGCGCATCGCGCTGGGTGTGCTGTGGGGCTGGATGCCGTGCGGGCTCAGTACCACCCTGCTCGCAGCGGCCTGGCTGCAGGCCAGTGCGCTGCATGGCGGACTGACGATGGCCGCGTTCGGGTTGGGCACGCTGCCGGTGATGCTGCCGCTCACCTGGGCCGGGGCACGCGTGGGACAACGATTGCAGCGCGGTGGCTGGCGTACCGCAATGGGCCTGTGCGTGCTGTTCGCCGGCGTGCTGACCCTGGCCGCGCCGCTGCTGATGCAGACGCCCGCGCTGCACGGCGTGCTCGCGGCACTGGGCTGCCGCAGCCTGCCGGCATAAAGACCTCGAACAATCCGTTCGTCCAGCGTTTGCGGGGCCTAGTCGCTGGCTCAGGCGCGACCGCGGCGCCTGGGTTCGTCGTGCTCGGCGCTGTGCGCGCGTCGATCGAGCTCTTCCGGACCGATGATGTCGATCCGGCGGCCGACGACTTCGATCACCCCGTCCTCCTGCAGCCGGGTGAAACCGCGGCTCACCGTTTCCAGCGCCAGGCCGAGGTAACGCGCGATGTCCTCGCGGCTCATGGGCAGCTTGAACCGCGTGGGCGACAGGCCAATGTTGCGATATCGCTCCGACAGCCCGTGCAGGAACAGGGCGATGCGCTCGCCGGCCTGACGGCGCACCAGCATGCCCAGGTGGTCGTGGTCGCGCCCCACGCTCTGGCCGATGATGCGCAGCAATTGCTGCTGCAGACCGGGCAACTGCGTCGCCACTGCGGCGAGCTGCTCGAAGGGCACCTCGCACACGTTGGCCGCGGTCAGCGCTACCGCCTCGCAGCGATGGGTACCTGCGGCCAGCGCGTCCAGGCCGACGAGTTCCCCGGCGAGATGGAAACCGATGATCTGCTCATCGCCCTCCTCGCTGATGCTGACGGTCTTGAACGCGCCATCGCGGGCCACGTACACCGCGCTCAGTGGGTCGCCGAGCCGGTAAAGCCGTTCACCCGGGGCCACCGGCCGGCGTCGGCGGACGATGTCGTCGAGCTTCCTCAGCTCGTCCTGGCTGATGCCCGCCGGCAGGCACAGCTGCTGCAGCGAGCAATGCGCGCAGCCACGCCGGAGCGCTGCAAGATCGAGAACGGGAGCGTCCGGCATGCCGATATGGTGCCATGGCCGGTCGCGCAGAGCGGAACCACGGTCGTCGGCCCATGCTCGCCCATGCGCCTGGTCGTTTCGGCCGCGTGTACCATGCAGCGCCTCATCTGCTCCGGTTCGCCGTCCTGGACGGGCGCCGGAGTTCAAGTTTCGCGGTTGCACGGCGCCGCCCGGGTCGTCCATGGACATCTTCAAGATCTTCACCATCGAAGCCGCACACCGGCTGCCCAACGTGCCCGAAGGGCATAAGTGCGCGCGCCTGCACGGGCATTCGTTCCGGATCGAACTGCATGTCGCCGGCGAGCTGGACCCGCACACCGGCTGGGTGATGGACTTCGCCGACGTCAAAACCGCCTTCGAGCCGCTGTATCGCCAACTCGACCATCACTACCTCAACGACATCCCGGGCCTGGACAATCCCACCAGCGAGCGCCTGGCGGTGTGGATCTGGGAGCGGCTGAAGCCAGCCCTGCCCGGGCTGGACGAGGTGGTGGTGCACGAGACCTGCACCGCCGGCTGCCGTTACCGCGGCCCAGGGCGCGTTTAACCGGCTGAATCCCAACGGCTTCTGAATCCGCCGACGAACGGTCGCGGATAATGTTGCACCGCAACATAGACCCCGGTATGCTGCACCGCACAAAACCGGCATTCCCTGCCGGGCACCGCAGAGGACCCGCCATGTACCAGTTCGACAACACCGCTTTCAGCGGCGCGCAGTCGCAGTTCAACGCCGCCACCCGCCAGTTCGCCGACGTCGCCGGCCAGATCAACCGCCTGGCCCTGGAAAACGCCGAGAAGGCGTTCGGCCTGCAGCTGGCCACGTTCGAAGAGAACATCGCCGCCGGTTTCGCCTTCTGGAGCGAAGTAGCTGAAGTGCGCGATTTCGACGGCCTCAAGGCCGTTTGGCCGAAGGGCGTGCAGGTTGCGCGCGAGAGCGTCGAGCGCAGCGTCAGCGCCGGCCAGGAAGTGTTCGGCCGCACCGTGAAGACCAACGAGGCCATCGGCCAGATCGCCAAGGGCCAGTTCGAGGCCGCCACCGCCAAGGCTTCGGCCGAAGTGGAAAAGGCGACCCAGACGGCCACCAAGAAGGCTACCCGCCGCTAAGCCGCACCGGCACCCGGCCTACGGGTGTCTGCAAGCAGATCGCGCGCTTCTCTCTCCCGCGCGCACAAGGAACCCGGCAGCCCCCTGCCGGGTTTTTTGTTGCCTGACGCGGGCGTTGGTCAGGCGCCGTCGCGCGTCAGGATCGCCTGCAGCGTCTCGTGTGCGATGGGTGCGGACGTGTGCTCGTGGAAGATCTCCCACTCGCCGGCCTGCCGGCGCAGCGCCAGGGTGATGCGGTTATCCAGCGTGCGCAGCGTCTGCCCTGCGGCCGACACCGCGGTGTAGGTCAGGGTCGCGTGGCCGATGGCGAGCGCATCGGCAACACTGGCCTGCAGGGCGCTCCAGGTGACGACTACCTGTTCGTCGCCGAGCGAATCGAACCAGCTGCCGGCCATGTCGCGCCAGGCCTCGATGCCGTGCAGCGACCATGCGCCCCACATGTCGAAGACCCGCACGTCCTCGGCGTACAGCGCGGCGAACGCATCGACGTCCTTGTCCCGCACGGCCTGCGCATAGCGTGCGAGCACGGTTTCGACCGGGCCATCGGCCGCACTCACGCGGTATCGGCCTCCAGTCGCGGCGGTTCGTCCAGCTTGTCGCCCAGGATGCGCCGCACCACCACATAGAACACCGGAATCAGCAGCAGCCCCAGGAAGGTCGCGAACAGCATGCCGCCGATCACGCCGGTGCCGATCGCGTGGCGGGCATTGGCGCCGGCGCCGCTGGAGATCGCCAGCGGGAACACGCCCATGATGAAGGCGAACGATGTCATCAGGATCGGCCGGAAGCGCAACTTGGCTGCCTCGATCACCGCGTCGCGCAACGGCTTGCCCAGTTGCCGTTCGGCGATGGCGAACTCCACGATCAGGATCGCGTTCTTGGCCGCCAGGCCGATCACCGTGATCAGGCCGATCTTGAAATAGATGTCGTTGGGCAAGCCGCGCAGCAGCGACAGCGCCACCGCGCCGAGCACCCCCAGCGGCACCACCAGCAGCACCGCGACCGGCACCGACCAGCTCTCGTACAGCGCCGCCAGGCACAGGAACACCACCAGGATCGACAGCACCATCAGCATCGGTGCCTGGCTGCCGGACAGGATTTCCTGGTAGGACTGCCCGGTCCAGTCGTAGCCGAAGCCGTCGGGCAGGTCGTTCTCGACGATCTGCGCGATCGCATCCATCGCCTCGCCCGAACTGCGGCCGGGTGCGGGCTGGCCGTTGATGTTGACCGCCGAGTAGCCGTTGTAGCGGGCCAGCGACGGCGGCGCGCTGATCCAGCTGCCCGTGACCACGTTGGACAGCGGGATCATCGCCGCATTGCCGTCGGCGGCGGTGGCCGTGCTCGGGGTATAGAAGCGCGACAGCGATTCGGGTCCGGTGCGGAACGGGGCGTCGGCGCGCATGTTGACCCGCTTGACCCGGCCTTCGTCGACGAAATCGTTGACGTAGACCGAAGCCAGCATCAGCTGGATCGCGTTGTAGATATCGCCCACCGACAGGCCCATGGCCTGCGCCTGCACCCGGTCGACCTCGAGCTTGAACTGCGGTGCATCGGCCAGGGTGTTGGGGCGTACCTGGGCCAGCGCCGGATTGCGACCAGCCGCGCCGAGCAGTTCGCCCATCGCCTGGCCCAGGGCCTGCCGGCCCCGCCCGGTGCGGTCCTGCAAGTACATGTCGAACCCGCCGAACTGGCTCAGCCCGCGCACCGTGGGCAGGTTGACCACGAAGATCTGCGCGTCGCGGATGCCCTGCAACGCGCCGTTGGCCTGCTGGATGAACTCGGTCGCGGTGTTCTCGCGCTCGTCCCAGTCCTTGAGCCGGACGAAGGCCATGCCCACGTTCTCGCCCTGGCCGACGAAGCTGAAGCCGACGACCTGCATCATGCTGTCGTAGCCTTCGATCTTCTCCATCCTGCCGCGCACCTGCTCGAACACGCGCTGGGTGCGTTGCAGCGTGGCACCGGGCGGCAGCTGCACGATCGTGAGCGCATAACCCTGGTCCTCTTCCGGCAGGAAGCTGCCAGGCATGCGCATGAACAGGAAGCCGCACAGTACCGCCAGCACCGCGAATACCAGCATCCAGCGCGGGGCATGGCTGACCGCGCTGCCGATGTGGCCGACATAGGTCCTGACGGTGCGATCGTAGACCTTGTTGAAGGCCCGGAAGACGATGTTGCGTGAGGCGTGATGGCCGCTGGGCTTGAGCATGCTCGCGCACAGCGCCGGGGTGAATCCCAGCGCGAGGAAGGCCGAGAAGCCCATCGCCATCGCGATGGTCACCGCGAACTGCTTGTAGATCGCGCCGGCGCTGCCGCCCTGGAACGCGCTGGGGATGAACACCGCCGCCAGCACCACCGTGATCGCCACCACCGCGCCGGTGATCTGGCCCATGGCCTTGCGCGTGGCTTCCTTGGGCGAGAGTCCCTCCTCGGTCATGATCCGTTCGACGTTCTCGATCACCACGATCGCATCGTCCACCACGATGCCGATCGCCAGCACCATGCCGAACAGGCTGAGCTGGTTGATGCTGAAGCCGAACGCGTACATGCCCAGGAAGGTGCCCATCAGCGCGACCGGGATCACCAGGGTCGGGATGATGGTGGCGCGCAGGTTCTGCAGGAAGATCAGCATCACCAGGAACACCAGCGCGATCGCTTCGAGCAGGGTCTTGACCACCTCCTCGATCGAGATCCGGACGAAGGTGGAGCTGTCGAACGGCGAGAACCAGGTGACGCCTTCGGGGAAGGTTTGCTGCAGCTCGTCCATGCGTGCGCGCACTTCCTCGGCCACCCCCAGCGCATTGGCGCCGGGCGCCAGGATCACCGCGAACCCGGCTGCGGGGATGCCGCTCCAGCGCAGGTCGAAGCCGTGGACCGAGGTGCCCTTCTCTACCCGCGCCACGTCGCGCAGGCGCACGGTGGTGCCATCGCTGTTGGCACGCAGGACGATGCCGCCGAACTGCTCGGCCGTGCTGTAGCGTCCTTCGGCGGTGACCGTGGCGGTGAAGGCCTGTTCCTCCGGCGACGGGGCCGCGCCCACCGAGCCGGCGCGAACTGCACGTTCTGACCGCGCACCGCGGCGAGCACCTGGCTGGCCGACAGGCCATAGCCCTGCAGCTTGTCGGGGTTGAGCCAGATGTTCATCGCGTATTCGCCGCCGAACAGCCGGGTGCTGCCGACGCCGGGGACGCGCGCGATCTGGTCGAGCACGCGCGAGGCGATCAGGTCCGACATCGCCGCCCGGTCGTAGGCTGGGTTGGTGGATCGCAGTGCCGCCACCATCAGGAAGCCGGTGCTGTTCTTTGCCACCACCACACCCTGCTGGATCACCTCGGTCGGCAACCGTGGCGTCGCCAGCGAGACCTTGTTTTGCACCTGCACCTGGGCGATGTCCGGATCGGTGCCCGGCCTGAAGGTCAGGGTGATCGACGCGCCACCGCTGGCGCTGGACGAAGAGCTGAAATATTCGAGGTTGTCGATGCCGGTGAGCTGCTGCTCGATCACCTGGGTGACCGCGCGCTCGGTGGTTTCGGCGCTGGCGCCCGGATAGGTCGCGTTGACCGTCACCTGCGGCGGGGCGATCTCCGGATACGACTCGACCCCGAGATTGAGGATGGCGAGCACGCCACCCAAGGTGATCAGGATCGCGATGACCCAGGCGAACACCGGGTGGTTGATGAAGAACCGGGACATCGTTGCTCAGCTCTCGTCCGCGGCGGACGTGTCGTCCTGCTTCGCGGAGGGCTGCGCAGCGGGTTGCGTATCCGGCTTCCAGGGCACGGCCTTGGCCGGCTGACCGGGTTGCGCCTTCTGCACACCGGAGACGATCACCTGGTCTCCGGCCGCAACGCCGCTACTCACGACCCAGTTCGCGCCCTGCGCCTGCTCGGCGGCGATGTCCTTGCGCGCGACCTTGCTGTCCCTGCCGACCACCAGCACGTAGGCGCTCTTGGTATCGCGCTGGACCGCTGCCTGCGGCACCAGGAAGACGCCGCGCTGTTCGCCCATCGTGGCCTTCAGCGTCACATAGGTGCCGGGCAGCAGGCTGCGGTCCGGGTTGGGAATGCGTGCGCGCAGCGAGATCGCACCGGTGGCGGGGTCGACCACGTCGCCGGAGAAATCCAGCGTGCCCATGCGCGCGTACGGCGTGCCGTCGGGCAGGATCACCTGCACGTCGGATTCGCTGCCTGCGCCAGCGGCCTGTCCCCTGCGAACCTGCTCCAGCTCGGACACGCCAAGCGAGAAATTCACGTACAGCGGGTCGATCTGGTCGACCGTGGTCAGCAGGGTCGCGCTGCCCTCCCCGACCAGGGCGCCTTCGGTCACCTGCTGCTTGCCGGCGCGGCCATCGATCGGTGCGCGCACGCTGGCATAGCCCAGATTGATTTGTGCCGACTGCACCGCGGCCTTCGCCGACTGCACCGACGCCGACGCCGTGCGTTCCGCGGCCAGCGCATTGTCGTAGTCGGCCTGCGAGATGAACTTCTGCGGCAGCAGACCACGCGCACGGTCGGCAGCCGCCTTCGCGTTGACGTAGCTCGCCTGCGCCTGGGCCAGCGCGCCCTGGCTCTGCGACAGCGCCGCCTGCAGCGGCGCAGGATCGATCACGAACAGCAGCTGGCCCTTGCGGACGTCGCTGCCTTCCTCGTAGACCCGACGCTGCAGGATCCCGGCCACGCGGGCGCGCACATCCGCGCTGCGGAACGGGGCAAGACGCCCGACCAGATCCTTGGTGATGGCCACGTCCGCGGGCTGCAGCGTCACCACCCCGACTTCTGGCGCTGGCGTCTGCCCGCCTGCCCCCGCAGCCTTGTCTTCGCCGGAACATGCGGCGAGCAGCGCCAGGGCCAGGCTGAGGACGACCGCGGTGCGTGCGCGCATGGATGTTTCCGTTCGCGAAGAATTACTATACTGCGCAGTCTAGCTTTGACGCCCCATCCCGCCCGTGCCGGAAGTCAGGCTCCAGCGGCAGCCAGCGCACACCCCCTTCCGTTCGAACGACGATTCCAAGGATCCCCCGCATGTCCACCCCCAAGCCCAAGCGCCCCGCTTCCACGCGCAAACGCATGATCTGGATGCTGATCGGCGCCCTGGTGGTGTTCGGCGGCGTGTTCGGTGTCAAGGCCATGATGAGCGCCGGCATGAACACGTTCTTCGACAACATGCCGCAGCCGGCGGTGGCGGTGAGTTCCTACGTGGCCAAGACCCAGCGTTGGAGCGACGACGCCGAAGCGGTGGGCACCTTCGTGGCGATCAACGGCACCGATGTCACCACCGAGGCCGGTGGCGTGGTGCGCTCGCTCGAGTTCGAAGCCGGTCAGCCGGTGCAGGCGGGCGACGTGCTGCTGCGGCTCAACACGGCCAACGAGGAAGCCACCCTGCGCTCGCTCGAGGCCGCCGCAAAGCTCGCCGCCGTGCAGCGCGACCGCTGGCAGCAGCTCGCCAGGGACCAGCTGGTGTCGAAGGACGAAGCGCAGACGCGCGCCACCAATGCCGCCACCGCCCAGGCCCAGGCCGAGGCCCAGCGTGCGCTGATCGCGCAGAAGACCATCCGCGCGCCGTTCTCCGGCGTGCTCGGCATCCGCAAGGTGAACCTGGGCCAGTTCGTCAACCCCGGCGATCCGATCGTGAGCCTGCAGGCGCTCAATCCGATCTACCTCGATTTCACCCTGCCCGAGCAACACATGGGCAAGGTGATGGAAGGCACTCCGGTGCGCGCCACGGTCGATGCGATCCCCGGGCAGGTCTTCGAGGGTCGGATCACCGCGATCGAACCGCTTGTCGACTCGAACACGCGCAACTTCACCGCCCAGGCCACCTTCCAGAACCCCAATACGGCACTGCGCCCGGGCAGCTTCGCGCACGTGAGCTTCGACCTGGGCGGCGAACGCGACGTGGTGGTGATCCCGCAGACTGCCGTCAGCTTCAATCCGTACGGCAATGCGGTGTTCGTGATTTCCAAGACCAAGCGCGCCGAAGGCGAGAAGGACATGCAGGGCAAGCCCCTGACCGGCGACAAGCTCATCGTCAAGCAGCGCTTCATCAAGACCGGCGCCACCCGCGGCGACCTGATCGCGGTCACCGACGGCCTGAAGGCCGGCGAACAGGTCGTGACCAGCGGCCTGCTCAAGCTGCGCAACGACGCCGAAGTGACGATCAACAACAAGGTGCAGCCGGCGGCCGATGCGCGGCCCGAAACCCAGAACCGCTGACCGGCCCTTCCCCCACCCGGCCCACCGCCGCCAGCGGCGGTGGGAGCGAGTCGCACGATGAAATTCACCGACATCTTCATCAACAAGCCAGTGCTGGCGATCGTCGTCAGCCTGTTCATCCTGATCTTCGGGATGCGCGCGTTCACCGAGCTCAACGTGCGCCAGTACCCGGAGCTGCGCAACGCGGTGGTCAACATCAGCACCGTGTACTACGGCGCCGACGCGGACCTGATCCAGGGCTTCATCACCACGCCGCTGGAACGCGAGATCGCCAGTGCCGAGGGCATCGAGTACATGAGCTCGACCAGCTCGGCGGGCGTGAGCTCGATTCAGGCCTACATCCGCCTGGACCAGGATCCGAACGAAGCGCTCACCCAGATCGCGGCCAAGGTCAACAAGATGCGCGGCCAGCTACCGCCGGAGTCGGAGGATCCGGTGATCGACCTGCAGCAGGGCCAGCAGATCGGCGCGATGTATCTGTCCTTCGCCAGCGACACCCTCGACAACAACCAGATCACCGATTACCTGACCCGGGTGATCCAGCCCAAGCTGGTCACCGTGCCGGGCGTGCAGCGCGCCGACATCCTCGGCGCGGGCACGTTCGCGATGCGCGTGTGGCTGAAACCCGACCGCATGACCGCGCTCAAGGTGACCGCCAGCGACGTGAACAACGCGCTGCAGTCCAACAATGTGCTCTCGGCCGTGGGTTCGACCAAGGGCCAGATGGTCGCCATCGACATGACCGCGCGCACCGACCTGCGCACCGCCGAGGAATTCCGCAAGCTGGTGATCCGCGAGCAGGACGGCGCGATCGTGCGCCTGGGCGACGTGGCCGACGTGGTCCTGGGTTCGGAAACCTACGGCACCTCGGTGCGCATCAACGGCGAGGCGGCGACGTTCGTGGGCATCTTCGTCGCGCCCGATGCCAACTCGCTCGACGTGATCAAGAACGTGCGCAAGCTGTGGGACGACCAGATCGTGCCGCAGCTGCCACAGGGCATCAAGGGCACGATTCCCTACGACAGCACCGAGGCGATCCAGGACGCGATCAACGAAGTGATCACCACGATCGTGGAAGCGGTGATCATCGTGATCGTGGTGATCTTCCTTTTCCTGGGCTCGCTGCGCAGCGTGCTGATCCCGGCGGTGACCGTGCCGCTGTCGCTGATCGGCTCGCTGTTCCTGATGCTGCTGATGGGCTTCACCATCAACCTGCTGACCCTGCTGGCGATGGTGCTGGCGATCGGCATCGTGGTGGACGATGCGATCATCGTGCTCGAGAACATCCATCGCCACATCGAGGAGGGCATGAAGCCCTACGACGCCGCGATCAAGGGCGCGCGCGAGCTCGCCTGGCCGGTGGTGGCGATGACCACGACGCTGGTGGCGGTGTATCTGCCGATCGGCTTCCAGGGCGGCCTGACCGGCATCCTGTTCACCGAGTTCGCCTTCACCCTGGCCGGGAGCGTGCTGCTGTCGGGCGTGATCGCGCTGACCCTGTCGCCGATGATGAGCGCCAAGATCCTCAAGCCGCATGGCGAAGGCGGCAAGGGCAGGCTCGAGGCGTGGCTGGACGAGAAGTTCGACTGGCTGCGCCACGGCTACCAGCGCAAGCTGCACGGCGCGCTGGAAACCAAATCGGTGATCGCCGTGTTCGGTGCGATCGTGCTGGTCAGCTGCGCGTTCCTGTACATGACCGCGCCCAAGGAGCCCGCGCCGCTCGAGGACGAGGGCTTCATCTTCTCGATCGGCAGCGCCGACCCGTACTCCACGCTCGACTACGTCGAACGCTACACCGAGGAGATCACCAAGCTCGCCAAGACCGTCCCCGAGGTCCAGGACTACTTCCTGTTCAACGGCGGCTTCGGCGGCAGCGGTGGCGGGGCCAGCCCCAGCGCCATGGCCGGCTTCGTGCTCAAGCCCTGGAGCGAGCGCGACATGTCGACCAAGGCGGTGCTGGAGCAGAAACTGCAGCCGCAGATGTCGCAGGTCACCGGACTGAACGTGTTCGCGCTGGTGCCGCCTTCGCTGCCCAGCGCCGGCGGCGACGGCGGCGGCGAGTTCATCATCGGCGGCGTGGGTGAGCTGAGCCAGCTCAGCGAGCTCGCCGACGCGATCCTGGCCAAGGCGATGGAAAGCAAGCGCTTCATCTTCCTGGACAAGGACCTGAAGATCGACAAGCCACGGATCGAGGTGAACATCGATCGCGACAAGGCGGCTTCGCTCGGCATCGACATGCGCACCCTGTCCGCGGACATGGCGGCGATGCTGTCGGGCGGCTATACCAACCGCTTCGCGATGCAGAACCGGTCCTATCTGGTGATCCCGCAGGTGCAGCGCAGCGACCGGCTCAACGCCAGCGCGCTGGAGAACTACTACACCCGCACCCGCGACGGCGAGCTGATCCCGCTGTCCACGATCGTCACCCTGAAGGAAAGCGCGCAGCCGCAGTCGCTCAAGCGCTTCCAGCAGCTCAATGCGGTGTCGATCACGTTCGCGCCGCGGCCGGGCGTGAGCAAGGGCCAGGCGCTGGAGATCCTGGACCAGGCGGCGAAGGAAGTGCTGCCGCAGGGGTTCACCGTGGACTACGCCGGTGAATCGCGCCAGTTCAAGCAGGAAGGCTCGGCCATGCTGGTGACCCTGGGCCTGGCGCTGCTGGTGATCTTCCTGGTCCTCTCCGCCCAGTTCGAGAGCTTCCGCGATGCGCTGATCATGCTGCTGACCGTTCCGATGGCGATCTGCGGCGCCCTGCTCACGCTCAACATCCTGGCGATCCTCAGCGGCATCCTGGGCATGAGCGGGATCGAGGCCTTCCCCGGCATGAGCATCAACATCTACACCCAGGTCGGCCTGGTGACCCTGGTGGGCGTGATCTCCAAGCACGGCATCCTGATCGTGGAGTTTGCGAACAAGCTGCAGATCGAGCAGGGCCTGAGCAAGCGCGAGGCGATCGAGGAAGCGACCGCCATCCGCCTGCGCCCGGTGCTGATGACCACAGCAGCGCTGGTGTTCGCGATGATTCCGCTGTTGATCGCCAAGGGTCCGGGCGCTGCGTCGCGCTTCTCGATGGGGACGGTGATCGCCTCGGGCATGACCATCGGCACGATGTTCACCCTGTTCGTGCTGCCGGCCTTCTACCTCTACCTGGCGCGCGACCACGCCCACGATCGCGATCACGAAAAGGCGGCCGAGGCGGAGGCGGGCCACCTGCCGCCGCCGGAACCACAGCACGGCTGAGGGTCCGAACCAATCCGCGGGATACGAACGGGCGCAGCAATGCGCCCGTTCTGTTCTGGGGCGAGAACCAGTCTGCTGGACGAACGGCCTTTGTAGGAGCGCCGCTTCGGCGCGACCATGGCCTCCGGGACGTCTCTGTCGCGCCGAAGCGGCGTTCCTACAACAGCAGCGATACGTCGAGGTGAGATGCCAGCCGCACGGCGTTGGCGCCATGCGGCAGCATGCCCATGCACGGAACCGGCAACGCATCCTCCAACAGGTGGACATACTCGTCCGCGCGATCGAACGCCGGATCGACCGCGCTGCCGATCCATCCCACCAACCGACAACCGTCGCCTTCGATCGCCCGCGCGCTGAGCCGCGCGTGACTCAGACAGCCCAGCCGCAGCCCGACCACCAGCACGACCGGCAGCGCGAGCGCACGCACCAGCTCGGCCTGGTCCAGGCCATCGGCGAGCGGCGCGGCCCAGCCACCCACGCCCTCCACCACCACGTTGTCGGCTTGTGCGGCAATCCGGCGATACGCTTCGAGGATCGGCGCAAGCGTGACCGTCATCGCCGCATCGCGCGCGGCCAACTGTGGTGCGGTCGCAGCCGGCAACGCGTAGGGATTGTGCAAGGAATAATCGAAGCGCTCAGAACCCGCTTCGATCAGCGCCAGCGCATCGGCATTGCGCCACGCACCGCCGACCCGCTCGCAGCCGCTGGCGACCGGCTTCATGCCCACGGCGGTCCGGCCTTGCGCGCGCAGCGCATGCAGCAGTGCGCAGCTCGCGACGGTCTTGCCGATGCCGGTGTCGGTACCGGTGACGTACAAGCCCTGGTTCATTGCGGCCGCGACGCAGCGGCCGACGGCGCCGCCCGGCTCCGCATCGGCGGGAGGCCATGGATGATCGCAAGCCGCGGCGGCGGACACGGCAATGCCGCACCGGGCATGCCGACGGCGCGCATGAACGGGCGTCCACACAACCGGAGACCGTGTTCATACCGCTTTGCTTGATCGCCAGGCACCCTGCCCCCAGTACGGAACATCCGCATCGCCTACACTTCGTCCATGTTCACTGCTTCCTCGCTTACCGGCAACAAGGCCGAGCAGTACGCCCAGTTGTTGCAGCAGGCGCGCGCGCTGATGGCCGGCGAATCCGACCGGGTCGCCAACGCCGCCAACCTGGCAGCCCTGGTCTACCATGCGCTCCCGGATCTCAACTGGGTCGGGTTCTATTTCTTCGATGGTGTCGAGCTGGTGGTCGGTCCGTTCCAGGGGCTGCCGGCCTGCGTGCGTATCCCGCTGGACAAGGGCGTCTGCGGGGCAGCCGCGAGTACGCGGCAGACCCAGCGTATCGACGATGTGCACGCATTCCCGGGACACATCGCCTGCGACTCGGCGTCCAATTCCGAGCTGGTCGTGCCGCTGGTCGCGGCCGACGGCAGCCTGCTCGGCGTGTTCGATCTCGACAGTCCGAAGCATGCACGCTTCGATGCCGACGACCAGGCTGGCCTCGAAGCGCTCGCCTTTGCGTTGATACAGTCATTGCCATGACTTCCACCGCCGACAAGCTCCGCAATGTGGGACCCAAGAGCGCCGCCTGGCTGCGCCAGGTCGGTCTGCGCACGCGTGCGGACCTGGAGGCGGCCGGCACCGTGGATGCATTCATGCGCGTGAAGCGCGCCGGCTTCAAGCCCAGCATGAACCTGCTCTATGCGCTGGAAGGCGCCCTGCTCGACTGCCATTGGCAGGAGGTGCCGCACGCGCGGCGCGAACAGCTGGTGGCCGAAGCCGAGGCGGCGATCGCCCTGCTGCCGCCGCCACGCGGACGCCCGGCGGCCGGTCCGGTCACGACCACGCATATGGAGCAGGATGAGGCCCCGATGCCTGCCTTCTTCGACGAGCCGGACGCGCAGGATCACTGAGTCGGCCCCGTGGGAGCGAGCTTGCTCGCGATCGCCTTCCCGCAAAACCACCCAAAGCATTCGCACCGGAGGCCGCTCCGGCGACACTGTCACGCTCCCGCGGACAGATCCGCGTGCAGTAGGCGGTGGAACAGATGCTCGCCGGCTTCGCGTCGCGCGGACAGGCGACCGGTCGAATACGCGCGCGAGCGCAGACCGCGCTGCACCGAATGGCAGATCGCCATGTCCTCGTCCTGGACCACGTCGCCGACCGCGATGCTCGCCAGGTTCTGCCCGCGTGCAGCCTCGGACACGTCGGCGAACCAGAAGTCGAAGATCACCTCGGTCCGGTCCACGCCGAGCGGGCGCACGATGTTGGTATCGAGCTTGCCCTCGTACCAGTTGAGCATGAAGTTGGGGTGGAACCAGTAGTACAGCGCGCGATCGCCGCCGCGCACCGCGGAGAACGTCGCATCGTCGCCCTGCACCACCGGGCTCGACTGCAGGCAATGGCGCGGACCGTTCTCGATGGTGTAGCGCTTGAAGTCCAGCACGCTGTTCAGCCCCTTGTGCAGGTGCGGGACGTGGTAGCCGCCGTCGAGGTAGTTGTCGACGAACACCTTCCAGTTGCAGTCGAAGATGTAGTGACGGCGCTCGAACCAGTGCAGCGTGTCCAGCCGCAGCGCGCGCAGCTCGGCCATCACCGTCTCGCCGAAGTACTCCGCCAGCGACGGGCCGCCGCGCTCGAGCCGCACGAACACCCACTGTTCCCATTCCTCGACATCCACCGGCACCAGGCCGTGACCGGCGCGGTCGAAATGGCACTCTTCGAGGAATCCGGGCGTGCCCTTGAGCGCACCCTCTAGGGTGTAGGTCCAGCCGTGATAGGGACAACGCAGGTTCTTCGCGCAGCCCTGCTCGGCGGTCATGACCGCGGCGGCATGGTGCCGGCAGACGTTGAAGAAGCCGCGCAGCACCCCGTCCTCGCCGCGCACCACCAGGATCGGTTCGCCGGCGATCTCGCAGGTGGCATAGTCGCCCGGCGCACGGACCTGGTCCGCACGCGCGGCAAACTGCCAGGTGCGGGCGAAGGTGGTCTGCTTCTCCAGCGCGTGGATCCGCGGATCCACGTACCAGGAGGCCGGGATCGTGCTCGCTTCGGCCAGCGGCAGCGTCGGGTCGTACGCGTCGATCAATCCGGCGACCGAAGTGGACATGCAGGGCTCCTGGCGTGAGGTGCACGCCAGTTTAGCCCGCCGCGCAGGTCACTCCACGGTCACCGACTTGGCCAGGTTGCGGGGCTTGTCGACGTCGGTGCCACGCGCCAGCGCGGCGTGGTAGGCGAGCAGCTGCACCGGGATCGCGTGCACGATCGGGCTGAGGATGCCGACGTGGCGCGGGGTGCGGATCACATGCACGCCTTCGGATTCGCTGAAATGGCTGTCGGCATCGGCGAACACGTACATCTCGCCGCCGCGCGCGCGCACTTCCTGGATGTTGGATTTGACCTTTTCCAGCAGCGCGTCGTTGGGCGCGATCACCACCACCGGCATGTCGCTGTCGACCAGTGCCAGCGGCCCATGCTTGAGCTCCCCGGCGGGGTAGGCCTCGGCATGGATGTAGGAGATCTCCTTGAGCTTGAGCGCGCCTTCGAGCGCGATCGGGTAGTGCACACCGCGGCCCAGGAACAGGGCATGCTGCTTGGGCGCGAATCGCTCGGACCAGGCGATGATCTGCGGCTCCAGGTTGAGCGCGTGCTGGACGCTGCCGGGCAGGTGCCGCAGCGCCTCGATCAGTTCGGTTTCCTTCGCATCGTCCAGCCGCCCGCGCAGCTTGGCCACGGTGCCGGCCAGCGCGAACAGCGCCACCAGCTGGGTGGTGAAGGCCTTGGTCGACGCCACGCCGATCTCGGCGCCGGCGCGGGTGTAGAACACCAGCTTGCTGGCGCGCGGAATCGCGCTCTCTGGCACGTTGCAGATCGATAGCGTGCGCGCATGGCCCAGCGCCTTGGCGTACTTCAGCGCCTCCATCGTGTCGAGCGTCTCGCCCGACTGGGAAATGGTGACGACCAGCTGGTTGGGGTTGGCGACGACTTCGCGGTAGCGGTACTCGCTGGCGATGTCCACCGCGCACGGGATCCCGCACAGGGCCTCGATCCAGTAACGCGCGGTCAGGCCGGCGTAGTAGCTCGTGCCGCAGGCGAGGATCTGGATCGCCTCGATGCCGTCGAACACCGATTCCGCGTCGGCTCCGAACAGCGCGGGGTCGAATGCGTTGCGGTCGGCAATCGCCTCGATCGTGTCGCCGATCGCGCGCGGCTGTTCGTGGATCTCCTTCTGCATGAAGTGCCGGTACGGCCCCAGCTCCAGCGATGCCAGCGACACGTCCGAGACATGCACTTCGCGCTCGACCGGCTGGTCGTCGGCACCGAAGACGCGTACCGCTTCGCGCGTGACTTCGGCAGTGTCGCCTTCCTCGAGGAAGATCACCCGGCGCGTGGCCTGCACGATCGCCGACACGTCCGAAGCCACGAAGTTCTCGCCATCGCCCAGGCCGATGAGCAGCGGACAGCCCATGCGCGCGCAGACCATGCGTCCGGGCTCCTTGCGGCTGACCACGGCCAGCGCGTAAGCGCCATGGAGTTCCTTCACGGTCTTCTGCAGCGCCGCCAGCAGGTCGTTGCCCTGCTGCAGGTGATGGTGGATCAGATGCGCGATGACCTCGGTATCGGTCTGCGACTCGAATGCGTAACCCAGCGCGCGCAGGCGTTCGCGCTGCTGCTCGTGGTTCTCGATGATGCCGTTGTGCACCAGCGCCACACCGTGGCTGATGTGCGGGTGCGCATTGCCTTCGGTCACCCCGCCGTGGGTCGCCCATCGGGTGTGGCCGATGCCGAGGCTGGAGTGAAATGCCTCGCTGGTTGCCGCCGCTTCCATTTCGGAAACGCGGCCAGTGCGGCGCACGCGGCGCACGTCGGGACCATCCGCGGCCCCGGCATCGACGATGGCGATGCCCGCCGAATCGTAGCCCCGGTATTCGAGCCGTTTCAGGCCCTCGATCAGGACGGGAACCACATCGCGATTCGCGATCGCGCCGACGATGCCGCACATGGAAGAAGCCCTTTGTTTGTCGTTTGCAGTGTAAACGGCGAAACCCGGCAACAGCGTCCGCGCGGACGCTCCGACCGTCCGGACGGACACTTCGTTCCGGATTATTTTCCATATAAATCAATCTGTTGCGATTGGCACGCCGATTGCTTTGTACCTGGGTAATCCCCAGCAGAGCCCGCATCGCATGGAACAACGCGCCCGCATCCGCGACACCGCCGGCCAGGACACGGTACTGGCCGCGCCGCGTGCCAGCCGCCAGCGCAAGGCCTGGTTGGCCGGCGCCATCGGCGGGGCGCTGCTGCTGGCGCTGCTTGCATGGGTGGTCAGCGGCTGGGCAAGCGGCGGTCGCTCCTTCGATGCCGAGCGCCTGCGCGTTGCCGAGGTGAAGCGCGGCGACCTGGTGCGCGACCTGTCGGCGGACGGCCGCCTGATCGCGGCCAACAGCCCGACCCTGTACGCGATCGCCGCCGGTACAGTCGCGCTGAAGGTGGTGGCCGGCGACCGGGTCAGGAAGGGCCAGGCGCTGGCGGTGATCGACAGCCCAGAACTGCGCAGCAAGCTGGTGCAGGAGGAATCCACCCTCGCAAGCATGGAAGCCGAGGCCAGCCGAGCGCTGCTCGATGCGCAGCTGTCGCGTTCGAATGCACGCAAGCTGCTCGACCAGGCGCAGATCGACCGCACCGCTGCGGAACGCGACCTGCAGCGCTTCCAACGCGGGTTCGATGGCGGCGCGGTGCCGCAGGTCGACCTGTCGGCCGCGCAAGACACCATGAAGAAATCCGAACTGGGTCTCTCGGCGGCGCAGCGCGAGTTCCGCCTGCAGTCCGAAGGCGCGGGCCTGGACGCGCGCAACAAGCGCCTGCTCGCCGACCGGCAGAAAGCGGTGGTGGCCGAGCTGCGCCGCCAGGTCGACAAACTGACCGTGCGCGCACCGTTCGACGGTCAGGTCGGCCAGGTGCAGATCGCGCAGGGCACCAATGTCGTCGCCAACGGCCCGGTCATGAGCGTGGTCGACCTGTCCATGTTCGAACTGGAAATCAAGGTGCCGGAAAGCTTCGCCCGCGATCTGGGCATCGGCATGCCGGCCCAGGTCGTCAGCACCGGCACCGCCTATGCGGCCGAGGTCTCGGCGGTGTCGCCCGAAGTGGTCAATGGCGAGGTCAATGCGCGCCTGCGGTTCGCCGAAGGCAAGCAGCCGCCCGGCCTGCGCCAGAACCAGCGCCTGTCCGCGCGCATCGTGCTCGACACGCGCCGCAACGTCTTGATGGTCGATCGCGGTCCGTTCCTGGAACAGGACGGCGGCCGCTTCGCCTACGTCGTCGACGGCAGCCAGGCCGTGCGTCGCCCCATCCGCACCGGCGCCAGCAGCCTGTCGTCGGTGGAAATCGTCTCGGGCCTGCAGGCGGGCGACCGCATCGTGGTCTCGGGCACCGACTTGTTCGACAACGCGGACCGGGTCCGCATCCACGGAGACTGACCATGGCTGTCCAATCCAAGCAAGACTTCCTCGCCTTCCCCGCGCAGCTGCACTGGAGCGCGCAGGACCTCGCCGACGCCGTGCCGCTGCGCCTGTTCGAGCTCTTCGCCTTCGATCCGGCCGACGCGATGCCCAGCGCCAATCGCACACCCGCGCGCACGCATCGCCGCGGCTACCTGCCTACCGCGCCGCTGTCCACGCTGTTCCACGTCCGCGGCTGAACCGCCGCCGGCGTTCCCGCCTTCTTCCTGGAGTCTCCCATGCTGCAGATGCAATCCGTCGCCAAGGTCTACCGCACCGAGCTGGTCGAAACGCATGCGCTGCGTTCGCTCGATCTGCACGTGGCCGAGGGCGAGTTCGTCGCCGTTACCGGTCCGTCCGGTTCGGGCAAGACCACGTTCCTCAACATCGCCGGCCTGCTGGAAACCTTCACCGGCGGAACCTACCTGCTCGACGGCGCGGACGTGCGCGGCCTGTCCGACGATGCGCGCAGCCGGCTGCGCAACCAGAAGATCGGCTTCATCTTCCAGAGCTTCAACCTGATCCCGGACCTCAACCTGTTCGACAACTGCGACGTCCCGCTGCGCTACCGCGGCATGCCCGCGGCCGAACGCAAGCTGCGGATCGAGGATGCGCTTGGACTGGTGGGCCTGGGCTCGCGGATGAAGCACTTCCCGGCCGAGCTGTCGGGCGGACAGCAGCAGCGCGCTGCGATCGCACGCGCTCTGGCTGGAAGTCCACGCCTGCTGCTCGCGGACGAACCCACCGGCAACCTGGATTCGCAGATGGCGCGCAGCGTGCTGGAGCTGCTGGAGGACATCAATGCGCAGGGCACCACGATCGTGATGGTCACCCACGATCCGGAGCTGGCTGCGCGCGCGCAGCGCAACGTTCACATCGTCGACGGCATGGCCACCGATCTGTCGGTGGAACCCGGCCTGGCGCGCGTCGCGCGCGAATCGCGGATGTCCTCGGCGATCGCGACCGAATCCTGACGCGCCGCGCCCGCCGTACAGCCCGACCACCCGATCGACTCGCTTTCCGCCCCCAGAACCACGGCCCACGCGCCCACGGAGCCCGCCATGTTCGGCTACTACCTCAACCTCGCCATGCGCAGCTTCCGGCGCAACAAGGTCCTCACTGCATTGATGGTGCTGGCGATCGCGCTGGGCATCGGCGCGGCGATGACCACGCTCACCGTGTTCTACGTGCTGGCGGGCGATCCCATCCCGCAGAAGAGCGACAAGCTGTTCTACCCGCGCATGGATCCGCGCTCGATGAACGGCTTCACCCCCGGCGACGATCCGGAAGAACAGATGACGCGTTTCGATGCCGAAACGCTGCTGCGCGACAAGCGCGGCGATCGCCAGGCGATGATGACCGGCGGCGGTCTGGCGGTGGAAGCGCAGGACGGCAAGCTTGATCCGTTCTCGGTCGATGCCCGCTACACCTCGTCCGACTTCTTCCCCATGTTCGATGCGCCCTTCCGCTTCGGCTCCGGCTGGAGCGCGGCCGATGACGAGGGACGCGCGCGGGTCGCCGTCATCTCGCGCGCGCTCAACGACAAGCTGTTCGCGGGCGGCAACAGCGTGGGCAAGACCTTGCTGGCGAACAGGGTGCAGTTCCGCATCGTCGGTGTGCTCGACGAATGGCGGCCGACGCCCAAGTTCTACGATCTCACCAACGACCGCTTCACCGAAGTCGAGCAGGTGTTCGTGCCGTTCCAGACCTCGCGCGCACTGGACCTGGGCAGCCAGGGCAACATGAGCTGCTGGGGCGACAGCGGCTCCGACGAGGAAGGCTCGCAGGGCCTCAATGCGCCCTGCACCTGGCTCCAGTACTGGGTGGAGCTCGGCAGCCCGGAAAAGGTCGCGGCCTATCGCCAGTACCTGGAGAACTATTCCAACCAGCAACGCGCGGCCGGACGTTTCGAGCGGCCCACCAACATCCGGCTGCACAGCGTCATGGAATGGCTGGACGAGCGCGAAGCGGTGCCCGGCGACGTGCGCCTGCAGATGTGGCTGGCCTTCGGTTTCCTGCTGGTCTGCCTGGTGAACACGGTCGGCCTGCTGCTGGCCAAGTTCCTGCGGCGTTCGTCCGAGATCGGCGTGCGCAGGGCATTGGGTGCATCGCGGCGCGCGATCTTCGCCCAGTGCCTGATCGAATCGGGCGCCGTGGGTCTGGCCGGTGGCATCGCCGGCCTGGGCCTGGCCCTGCTCGGCCTGTGGGCTGTCCGTCAACAACCGGCCGACTACGCCGAACTCGCGCACCTGGATGTGCCGATGCTGCTGACCACGTTGGCGCTGGCGCTGGTCAGCAGCGTACTGGCGGGCCTGCTGCCCGCATGGCGCGCCATGCAGGTAACGCCGGCCATCCAGCTCAAAACGCAGTAGGTCGGGGCTACGCCCCCCGACGCCCAGCAATTCGGAACTTTCGCACCGCCTGGGATATAGGCCCCACCCACAGGACACGCCCATGGACATCCGCCCCATCCTTTCCACGTTGAGCCGCCACAAGACCGCGGCTTCGCTGATCGTGCTGGAGATCGCGCTGTCGTGCGCGATCATCTGCAACGCGGTCTTCCTGATCAGCCAGCGCCTGGAGCGCATGCAGCGCCCCACCGGCATGGCCGACAGCGAACTGGTGCGCATCAACGTCGCCGGCATCGGCGAGGACGAGAACGCCGGCGCGCTGGTCAAGCAGGACATCGCCGCGTTGCGCAACCTGCCCGGCGTCGAGGCGGCGACCAGCCTGAACCACGTACCCTTCGACAATTCGTCGTGGAACAGCTCGATCAGCCTGCAGCCCGAGCAGCCCATGCCGAACCTCAACAGCGCGGTCTACCTGGGCGAGAACCTGGTGCACACGCTCGGGCTTCGGATCGTCGAAGGCCGCGACTTCAAGCCCGACGAGTATGCGGACTGGGAGGCGCTCAACGAGCCCGATTCCAAGCTGACCGTACCGGCCGCCATCCTGACCCGCGAAGTGGCCGAGAAACTTTTCCCCGGCGAGAGCGCGATCGGCAAGAACATCTACAGCTGGAACTCCAACGACGCGCCGCACCGCGTGGTCGGCGTGGTCGAACGGCTGATCCGCCCCAACGACAACGGCGGACCGGCCGAGAGCGGATATTCGATGCTGCTGCCGGTGCACAACGTCACCATGGGCCGCTTCGCGCTGCGCACCGAACCCGGGCGTCGTGCCGAGGTGCAGAAGGCCGCGGTCGCGGCACTGGAGCGCAACAGCGCGCGCCGCATCATCCTGCGCGAGGGACCCTTCACCGAGGTCATCGAGACCTATTACCGGCAGGATCGCTCGATGGCCTGGCTGCTGGTGGCGGTGTGCATCGCGCTCCTGGTCGTGACCGCGCTCGGCATCGTCGGCCTGGCCAGCTTCTGGGTGCAGCAGCGCACCAAGCAGATCGGCGTGCGCCGTGCGCTGGGGGCCACCCGCGCCCAGATCCTGCGCTACTTCCAGACCGAGAACTTCCTGCTGGCCACGCTCGGCATCGTGCTGGGCATGCTGCTGGCATATGCCATCAATCAGCTGCTGATGGGCAAGTACGAGCTCCCACGCCTGCCGCTGCTGTACCTGCCCGTGGGCGCGGTGGCGCTGTGGCTGCTGGGGCAGATCGCGGTGTACTGGCCCGCGCGACGCGCGGCGTCGGTGCCACCAGCGCTGGCTACCCGCAGCGTTTAACCTGTGCGCGCCGGGGCTGCGCCCCCGGCGCGGCGCGCACATGTTCCTTCGAGCCGCCGGGCGCGTAGGCCCGGCCGACGGTAGCCATGCCCACCATCCTGATCATCGACGACAACCCCGCGGTCGCCACCGCACTGGAAACGCTGTTCTCGCTGCACGATTTCGACACCGCCAGCGCGCAGTCGCCCGAGGAGGGATTGGCGCGACTGCGGCGCGGCGACATCGACCTGGTGATCCAGGACATGAACTTCCATGCCGATACCACCTCCGGTGACGAGGGCGTGGCGCTGTTCCACGAGATCCGTGGCGAGCACCCCGACCTGCCGGTCATCCTGCTCACGGCGTGGACCCATCTGGAAGCGGCGGTCGACCTGGTGCGCGCCGGCGCCGCCGACTATCTGTCCAAGCCATGGGACGACCGCAAGCTGCTGGCCACGGTCAACAACCTGCTCGAACTGGGCGAGTCGCGCCGCACCCTGATGGCCGAGCGGGCCGGAGAGCGCCAGCGCCGCGATGCGCTGCTGCGCGACTACGACCTGCGCGGAATCGTGTATGCCGACCCGGGCAGCGAAGCGGCGCTGATGCTCGCCTGCCAGGTGGCACGCTCGGACCTGCCGGTCCTGATCACCGGCGCCAATGGCACCGGCAAGGAACGTTATGCCGAGATCATCCACGCCAATTCCGCGGTGCGGAACGGGCCGTTCGTGCCGCTCAACTGCGGCGCACTGCCGGCAGACCTGATCGAAGCCGAACTGTTCGGCGCCGAGGCCGGCGCCTACACCGGAGCCAACAAGCCGCGCGAAGGCAAGTTCGAAGCCGCCGACGGCGGCACCTTGTTCCTGGACGAGATCGGCACCCTGCCGGCCGCCGGCCAGGTCAAGCTACTCAGAGTGCTGGAAACCGGCCGGTTCCAGCGCCTGGGCAGCAATCGCGAGCGCACGGTCAAGGTCCGCGTGGTCAGCGCCACCAATGCCGACCTGGCGGCCATGATCGCGCAGGGCACGTTCCGGGAGGATCTGTACTACCGGCTCAATGCGATCGAACTGCGGTTGCTGCCGCTGGCGCGGCGGCCACGCGACATACTGCCGCTGGCGCGCCATTTCCTGCCGGCGGACAAACATCTGCACGAGGGCGCCGAACGCGCGCTGTTGCGCCACGCGTGGCCCGGCAACGTGCGCGAGCTGCGCAATGTCGTGCAGCGCGCGGCGCTGCTGGCCCAGGGCGACACGATCCGCGAGCAGGATCTGCATCTTCCGGTCGCCGCGGCCGCGCCGGTGTCCGGCGACGAGCCGGACCGCGCCACGATCGAGGACGCGCTGGCGCGCAACGGCGGCGTGCTTGCCCAAGCGGCCGCCGACCTGGGCCTGTCGCGGCAGGCGCTGTACCGGCGGCTCGAGCGGCTCGGCATCGGCCGCGGCTAGGGCTGACCGCGCATGCGCTGGCGTACACGAGTCCCATTGGGTCTGCTCTACGCGCTGATTGCCGCGGCTTACATGCTGGCGGCGGCGACGCTGACGCTGGTCTTGCAGCGCTGGCTGGTGCCGTGGGCGGCCGTGGTCCTTGCTGCGGGCGTCCTGTTGCCGCTGTTGACCTGGCACGTGCATCGCGCGTTTGCGCCGATGCGTTCGCTGTTCCGCGCGCTCGCCGGCAGCGTGGCCAGCTATCGCGACGGTGACTACAGCTTCGGCCTGTCCTGGAACGGCCACGGCGATCTGCGCGAACTGGTCGACGCGCATCGCGCGCTGGGCGATGCTCTGCGCGAGCAGCGCCTGTCGCTGGTCCAGCGCGAACTGCTGCTCGACACCATGGTCCAGAACACGCCGGTGTCGATGGTGCTGGTGGATCCGTCGCGGCGCGTCGTGCATGCCAACCTGGCTGCGCGCCGGCTGCTGGGCGAAGGTCGCAAGCTGGAAGGCCAGGACTTCGACGTCCTGCTGGAACGGACCGACCCAGCGGTGCGCGAGGCCTTCGCACGCGGTGGCGACGGCATGTTCACCGTTGGCGAGGGCGAGGAAGAAGACATCTACCACCTCTCGCGCCGCAGTTTCCGTCTCAACGGGCGCCGCCACGAGCTGGTGATGCTGCGCCAGCTCACCGCGGAACTGCGGCGCCAGGAAGTACAGACCTGGAAGAAAGTGATCCGTGTGATCAGCCACGAACTCAACAATTCTCTCGCGCCGATCGCCTCGCTGGCGCATTCGGGCGCGGAGCTGCTGCGACGCGGCCAGCTCGAACGGCTACCGACTGCGCTGCAGACCATCGAGGAACGCGCGCGGCACCTGGAAGGCTTCATCCGCGAGTACGCGCGTTTCGCCAAACTGCCGGCACCACGTACCGAACCGGTGGAATGGGGGCGCTTCGTCGACCAGCTACGCGACCAGGTCGAATTCGCCCACGACCTGTCGCCCGCCGATGGCGTCGCGCGCTTCGATGTCGCGCAAATGGAACAAGCCCTGCTCAACCTGGTACGGAATGCACACGAATCCGGCTCGCGCCCGCAAGACGTGCGCCTGCACGTGCGCCGTGCCGCGGACGCATGGCGGATCGACGTACTCGACCGCGGCAGCGGCATGAACGAGGCGGTGCTGGCGAATGCGCTGCTGCCGTTCTATTCGACCAAGCGCAACGGCACCGGGCTGGGGCTGGCGCTGGCCCGCGAGATCGCCGAGGCGCACGGCGGCCGCATCGCCCTGCTCAATCGCGAAGGTGGAGGCCTGTGCGTGAGCATGGTGTTGCCGGACGTGTAGGTCGGCCCTATGCGGCCGACATCGCGGACATCGGGGAAGTCGTGGAGGACATACGTCGGGGACGTAGCCCCGACCTACTTCTTCTTCGGCCGGTTCCAGCCTTCGATCGCGGTCTGTCGCGCGCGCGCCACCGAGAGCCGGTCTGCGGGCGCGTCGTGGGTGATGGTGGAGCCTGCGCCGATGGTCGCATTCCTGCCGATGGTGACCGGCGCGACCAGTGCGGCATTGGAGCCGATAAACGCGCCGTCTTCGATGGTCGTGCCGAACTTGTTCACGCCGTCGTAGTTGCAGGTGATGGTGCCGGCCCCGATGTTGACGCCCGCACCGACCACCGCGTCGCCGAGGTAGGTCAGGTGGTTCGCCTTGCTGCCCACGCCGAGCCGGGCATTCTTGGTTTCGACGAAATTGCCCACGTGCACGCCGTCGGCGAGCACCGTACCCGGGCGCAGGCGCGCATACGGGCCGATCTGCACCGCACCTTCGGTGCGCGCGCCGTCCAGGTCGCAGTGCGCCCGCACTTGCGTACCGGCTGCCAGATGCACGTCCTTGAGCCGGGTGAACGGACCGATCCGGACGCCGTCGCCAAGCACGACCTCGCCTTCCAGGATCACATCGATGTCGAATTCCACGTCCCGGCCGACGCTGACCCGGCCGCGTACGTCCGCGCGGGTCACGTCCGCGAAGCGCGCGCCTGCCACGCACAACGCGCGCACGGCACGGCGCTGGAAGGCGCGCTCGAGTTGTGCCAGCTGCCAGGGGTCGTTGGCGCCCTCGGTTTCGATCGGGTCAGCCACCAGCACCATTTCGGCGGCGCTGTACTCGTCCGCCGCCTGCGAGAAGATGTCGGTCAGGTAGTACTCGCCCTGCGCGTTGTCGTTGGAGAGCGCCGCCAGCCAGCCCTTCAGCGCGGTCGATTCGGCGGCGATGATGCCTGTGTTCACGGTGCGGATGCGTCGCTGCTCGTCGTCGGCATCCTTGTGTTCGACGATCGCGGCCACCCGCCCTTCAGCATCGCGGATGATGCGGCCGTAGCCGGCGGGATCGGCGAGTTCGGCGACCAGCACCGAAAGCCGGGAGCCCGACGCCAGCAGCCGCTGCAGGCTGTCGGCCGTGATCAGCGGGACATCCCCGTACAGCACCAGCACCTGCGCGCCATCGGGCACCTGCGGCATCGCCTGCTGCAGCGCATGGCCGGTGCCGAGCTGCTGCGCCTGCTCGACCCAATGCAGGTCTTGCTGTTCGGCGAATGCGGCTTGCACCGCGTCGCCGCCGTGGCCATGGACCACATGAATGCCGTCGGGTGCGAGCGCGCGCGCGGCCTCGATGACATGGGCCAGCATCGGCCGTCCCGCGATCTTCTGCAGCACCTTGGGCTGGGTCGAGTTCATGCGTTTGCCCTCGCCGGCGGCGAGGATCACGACGTGCAGGGGGGCGGGCATGGTCGTCCGGCTCGTGGAAAGCGCCAATTCTACGGTTGACGGCCTTGTTAGCATGTCGCCGATGACGCGCGATGGCGACGCCACCCCTGCGATGCAACACGATCGCCCGCGCCGGCCACCCGCCTTCGCCATGGCATTGCTCTGGGCCGGGCCGGCGGCCTGTGTGGCGGGGCTGGGTATTTATCGCCTGTGGGAACACTGGCGCCCCGGACGCTTCGGCGAACTGCTGCTGATCGCGCTGGCGGTCGCCGGGCTTGCGTGGGGACTGCGACGCGTGACGCGCTGGTCCCAGGCAGGCTGCCAGGTGCTGGTGCTGGTGGCGGCCCTGGCCGTATTCGCGGGCCCACTGCCCCTGCTGGCGGCGGGCCTGCTGGGCTTGGCGGCTCTCGCGGTGGGAGGCCTGCTTGCCGGTCCAGTGGCGGCGCGCTGCGTCTACGGGCTGGCATTGCTCGCGGGCGTCGTGGGTTGGCTGTTGCCTCTGCCGATCCACTCGCGATGGAGCTATCTCGCCCTGTGCCTGGCGACCATCGCCTGGAGACGCCACGCCGTGCTCGATGCGTTGCGCGACGCGCGCGTCGGCTGGCATGACACGATCGCCACTGCGCCCCGCGCCGCCGCCTGGGGCGTGCTCGCGCTGGGTCTTGCGGCGACTGCCACCTGGCTGCCGACCCTGCAGGCGGACGATCTGGGCTATCACCTGCGCCTGCCCTGGGAACTGCAGCTGCGGGGGCGCTATGCGCCCGACCCCTGGCTGCATGTCTGGGCAGTGGCGCCATGGGCATCCGACGTGCAGCACGCGGTCGCGCAGTTGGTGGCGGATCGCGAAGCGCGGGGCGCACTCAACGCCCTGTGGATCGCGCTCACGGCGGCCGGCGTATGGCGGCTGTGCAGACTGGTCGGCGGCAGCCAGCGGCAGGCGTGGATCGCCGTTGCCCTGTACGCCAGCCTGCCGCTGACCGCTGGCCTGGCCGGCGGCATGCAGACCGAAACCGCCGCGACTGCATTGCTCGTCTGGCTCGCCTGTCTGGTACTCGATCCCACCGGCGACCCGAAGGGACGTGCGCTCTTCGCCGGCGCCGTCATCGTGGGCGGCCTCTTCGGCCTGAAGCTCCTCGCCGGGATGCAAGGACTGCTGTTGATCGTGTGGGCGGCCTGGCTGCGCCGTCCGTGGCCCGCCCCCGGAAAACTCGTGGCCGCATCCGCGCTGGCGCTGATTGTCGCCGGTTCAAGCTACGTGTACGCGGCGACAATTGCCGGCAACCCGTTTCTGCCGCTGTTCAACGCCTGGTTCCAGTCGCCCTACTTCGACGCGGCGAATTTCGACGACGCCCGCTGGCATGCGGGTTGGTCGCCGTGGCTGCCCTGGACGCTGACCTTTCGCAGCGCCGACTATCACGAGGGCTTCGCCGGCGCGGCCGGCTTTGCGCTCGTGGCCTGCGCCGGCGCCTGGCTGCTGGCCCTGTGGCACCGGCCCACGCGTGCGCTGGCCACGGCGAGCCTCGCGATGCTGGCGATCACATTGCTGCCGTTGCAGTATCTGCGCTATGCCTTTCCCCCGTTGGTCCTCGTGTTGCCGGCGCTGGTATCCGCAGCGACCCACTTCGCGCCACGTAGCGGAGCGCATCTGCTGGTCGCCGTCTGCGTGGTGAACTTCGCCTTCCAGGCCAATGCCCAATGGATGCTGCGGACCGGTGCGCTGAAGCAGACGGTGTTGCATCCTGGCGATCCGTCGCCGTTGTATGCGCAGTACGCGCCCGCGCGCGAAGCCATCGCCGGGCTACGCGAACAGGGGCACCGCAACGTGCTGCTGATCGCTGACGACGCGCCGTGGATCGCCGAACTCGGCAGCCGTGGCCGGACGACCTCGTGGTACGCGCCCGCCTTGCAGCGCGCCGCGGCTGCCGCCGAACGCGACCCGAGCGGCGCGGCGTGGAGGCGGCTGTGGCGCAAGGAAGGGATCAGTCATGTGCTCGTGCGCACGAGCACAATCACCGCTGCCCAGAAGGCGGCCCTGGCGGGCGCAGGCGCCAGGTCGCTGCCCAGCGTCGGAGACATCGCCACCTGGCAGCTTCCCGCGGACGCCACGCCATGACCCTGGCCCGCCACGCACGCCATTACACCCTCATAGGCGGTGTGCAATGGCTGGTCGACTGGGGCGTGATGGTGGGCCTGAGCCACCTGGGCATGGCGGTGGAGCCGGCCAACATCTTCGGGCGCATCGCCGGGGCGCTGCTGGGCTACTGGCTCAACGGCCGCTTCACCTTCGCCGGCGACGACACCGAGGTCGGTCGCACCCAGCTGCAGCGCTTCCTGATGATGTGGCTGTGCACCACCGCCGTGAGCACCTGGGCGATGGGCAGTATCGACGACTGGTTCGGGCTGAAATGGGCGTGGCTGGCCAAGCCGGGAGTGGAATTCCTGCTCGGCGTGATCGGCTTCGTACTGTCGCGGCACTGGGTGTATCAGAAGAAGCCGTGATCGTTGATTCGTGAGCGGGGAACGAGCTTGCTCGCGAATGCCGTACCTTCCTGCAGGCGGGCAAGCGCGATGGCATTTGCGGCTGAAGCCGCTGCCACGATCACCGACTGCGATACGTACAGAAACGCCGGCACTTGGCCGGCGTCCTGTCACCGCAAACCCAGAGCAGCGGGGCAAGCCCCGCCCTACTGCGGCGCTTAGTGCTTCAGGTTCTTGCGCAGACGTTCCAGCGCTTGAAGCTGCGCCGTCACCTCCGCCAGGCGCTGCTGCGCCTCGGCGACTTCCATCGCCTCGCCGCGGCCGGCGAGGATGCGCTCGGCCTCTTCCTTCGCCGTCCGCACCGAGGCCTCGTCGATATCCTGCGCGCGCACCGCGGTGTCGGCCAGGATGGTCACCACCTGCGGCTGCACTTCCAGGATGCCGCCGGAAATGGCGAAGTCGAGCTGTTCGCCGTTTTCCTGCGTCACCACGACCTTGCCCGGCTTCAGGCGCGTGATCAGCGGCGCGTGGCGCGGCGCGATGCCGAGCTCGCCGATTTCGCCGGTCGCCACCACCAGGGTGGCTTCACCGTGGAAGATCTCGGCTTCGGCGCTGACGATGTCGCAACGGATGGTGGATGCCATAAGTAAACGCCTTTCTACCTTTTCCCCCTCTCCTGTTTGCGGGAGAGGGCAGGAGTGCGAGTGCGGGCCGGCGCCCTCACCCTAGCCCTCTCCCGCAAACAGGAGAGGGAGCCGCATTACGCCTTCTCGGCGATCTTCTTGGCCTTCTCGACCGCTTCCTCGATGCCGCCGACCATGTAGAACGCCTGCTCGGGCAGGTGGTCGTACTCGCCGTCGACGATGCCCTTGAAGCCGCGGATCGTGTCCTTCAGCGACACGTACTTGCCCGGCGAGCCGGTGAACACTTCGGCCACGTGGAACGGCTGCGAGAAGAAGCGCTCGATCTTGCGCGCGCGGGCCACGGCCAGCTTGTCCTCTTCCGACAGCTCGTCCATGCCCAGGATCGCGATGATGTCCTTGAGCTCCTTGTACTTCTGCAGCGTGGCCTGCACGCGGCGCGCCGTCTCGTAGTGCTCGTTGCCGATCACGTTGGGGTCGAGCTGGCGGCTGGTCGAGTCCAGCGGATCCACCGCCGGATAGATACCCAGCGCGGCGATGTTGCGCGACAGCACCACGGTCGCGTCCAGATGCGCGAAGGTGGTGGCCGGCGACGGGTCGGTCAGGTCGTCCGCGGGCACGTACACGGCCTGGATCGAGGTGATCGAACCGGTCTTGGTCGAGGTGATGCGCTCCTGCAGCACGCCCATTTCCTCGGCCAGCGTCGGCTGGTAACCCACGGCCGACGGCATGCGGCCCAGCAGCGCGGACACTTCGGTGCCGGCCAGGGTGTAGCGGTAGATGTTGTCGACGAAGAACAGCACGTCGCGGCCCTTGCCGTCGGCATCCTTCTCGTCGCGGAAGTACTCGGCCATGGTCAGGCCGGTGAGCGCGACGCGCAGGCGGTTGCCCGGCGGCTCGTTCATCTGGCCATACACCATCGCGACTTTCGACTCCTTCATGTTGTCCAGCTTGATGACGCCTGCCTCGGCCATCTCGTGGTAGAAGTCGTTGCCTTCGCGCGTGCGCTCACCCACGCCGGCGAACACGGACAGGCCGCTGTGCTCGGTGGCGATGTTGTTGATGAGCTCGAGCATGTTCACCGTCTTGCCCACGCCGGCGCCGCCGAACAGGCCCACCTTGCCGCCCTTGGCGAACGGGCACATCAGGTCGATCACCTTGATGCCGGTTTCCAGCAGCTCGTTGGCCGCGGCCTGGTCCTCGTAGGACGGCGCGGGGCGATGAATTTCCCAGTGCTCGGTCGCCTCGACCGGGCCGGCTTCGTCGATCGGCTCGCCGAGCACGTTCATGATCCGGCCCAGCGTGCCCGTGCCGACCGGCACCGACACGGCCTTGCCGGTGTTCTCGGCGATGAGGTTGCGCTTCAGGCCGTCGGTGGAGCCAAGCGCGATCGTGCGCACGACGCCGTCGCCCAGCTGCTGCTGCACTTCCAGCGTGATCGCGGTGTTCTGCACCTTCAGCGCGTCGTAGACCCTCGGCACGCTCTCGCGCGGGAATTCGACGTCGACGACGGCGCCGATGATCTGGACGATCTTGCCCTGGTTGCTCATGTTCAACTTCCTCGAATTGCAATGCTTCTTTTGCAGGAGCGACGTGAGTCGCGATCTTCTGGCACGGGTTCGCGACTTATGTCGCTCCTACGGGAATGGGGTCAAACCGCCGCGGCCCCGCCGACGATTTCCGAAATTTCCTGGGTGATCGCCGCCTGCCGGGCCTTGTTGTAGACCAGGTTCAGCGTTTCGATCAGCTTGTTGGCGTTGTCGCTGGCCGCCTTCATCGCGACCATGCGCGCGGCGTGTTCGGAGGCAACGTTCTCCATCACCGCCTGGTAGACCAGCGATTCGACGTAGCGCGTCAGCACGTGCTCGAGCACGGTTTCCGCGTCGGGCTCGTAGATGTAATCCCATTCGTGCTGGGCGACCGCGCCGTCGGACGGCGGCAGCGGCAGCAGCTGGTCGAACGCCGCGCGCTGGGTCATGGTGTTGACGAAGTCGTTGTAGCAGAGGAAGACCTTGTCGACCGTGCCGCTGCTGTAGGCGTCGAGCATTACCTTGATCACGCCGACCAGCTGCTCGACGCGCGGGGTATCGCCCAGATGGCTCACCGAGGCCAGCATCTCGACCTTGATCCGGCGGAAGAACACCGAGGCCTTCTGCCCGATGGTGACGACGTCGACCTGCACGCCCTGTTCCTGGTGCTTGCGGATCTCGCCCAGCAGCCTGCGGAACAGGTTGTTGTTGAGGCCGCCGGCCAGGCCGCGGTCCGAAGACACGATGACGTAGCCGACGCGCTTGATCTCCGCGCGCTCGACCAGGTAGGGATGCCGGAACTCGGAATTGGCCTGCGCCAGATGGCCGATCACCTGCTTCATGGCGCGCGCATACGGGCGCGAGGCCTTCATCCGCTCCTGCGCCTTGCGGATCTTGGAAGCCGAGACCATCTCGAGCGCGCGCGTCACCTTGCGGGTGTTCTGCACGCTCTTGATCTTGGTTTTGATTTCCCTGCCGCCTGCCATCTCGTTTTCCCGTTAGGGTGCGCCCTGGCGCACCGTCGCTAACCGCGATTCAACACCGGTGCGCCGGGGCGCACCCTATTCATCACCAGCTACCCGTCGCCTTGAAGTCCTCGATGCCCTTCTTGAACGCGGCTTCGAAATCGTTGTTCCAGTCGCCGCTGGCGTCGATCGCCTTGAGCGTGTCGCCGGCGGTGTTGGCGAAGTGCGCATGCAGCGCTTCCTCGAATCCGCCGATCTTGGCGACCGGCACATCGTCCATGTAGCCGTTGTCGACCGCGTAGATGGCCAGCGCCTGCTGGGCCACCGACATCGGCGCGTACTGCTTCTGCTTCATCAGCTCGGTCACGCGCTGGCCGCGCTCGAGCTGCTTGCGGGTGGCGTCGTCCAGATCGGAGGCGAACTGGGCGAACGCGGCGAGCTCGCGATACTGGGCCAACGCGATGCGGATGCCGCCCGAGAGCTTCTTCATGATCTTGGTCTGGGCCGCGCCACCCACGCGCGACACCGAGATGCCGGCGTTCACCGCCGGACGGATGCCGGCGTTGAACAGGTCGGTCTCGAGGAAGATCTGGCCGTCGGTGATCGAGATCACGTTGGTGGGCACGAATGCCGACACGTCGCCGGCCTGGGTCTCGATGATCGGCAGCGCGGTCAGCGAGCCGGTCTTGCCCTTCACTTCGCCATTGGTGAACTTCTCCACGTACGCTTCGGACACGCGCGCGGCGCGCTCGAGCAGGCGGCTGTGCAGGTAGAACACGTCGCCCGGATAGGCTTCGCGGCCCGGCGGGCGGCGCAGCAGCAGGGAGATCTGGCGGTAGGCGACGGCCTGCTTGGACAGGTCGTCATAGATGATCAGCGCGTCCTCGCCGCGGTCGCGGAAGTACTCGCCCATGGTGCAGCCCGAGTACGCGGCGATGTACTGCATCGCGGCCGATTCCGAAGCCGACGCGGCCACCACCGTCGTGTAGGCCATCGCCCCGTGCTCTTCCAGCTTGCGCACGATGTTGGCGATGGTCGAGTTCTTCTGACCGATCGCCACGTAGATGCATTTGATGTCCGAATGCTTCTGGTTGATGATCGTGTCGATCGCCACCGCGGTCTTGCCGGTCTGGCGGTCGCCGATGATCAGCTCGCGCTGGCCGCGCCCGATCGGGATCATCGAGTCGATCGCCTTGTAGCCGGTCTGCACCGGCTGCGATACCGATTTGCGCCAGATCACGCCAGGGGCGATGGTTTCCACCGGCGCCGAGGTCCTGGCTTCGATCGGACCCTTGCCGTCGATCGGCTCGCCCAGCGCATTGACCACGCGGCCGAGCATTTCCGGGCCGGTCGGCACTTCCAGGATGCGGCCGGTGGTCTTGGCCACGTCGCCTTCGCGCAGGTGCTCGTAGTCGCCCAGCACCACCGCGCCCACCGAATCGCGCTCCAGATTCAGCGCGAGCGCGAAGGTCGCATTGGGCAGCTCGATCATCTCGCCCTGCATGGCGTCGGCCAGGCCGAAGATGCGCACGATGCCGTCAGACACCGAGGTTACGGTGCCCTCGTTGCGCGCCTCCGCGGACAGCTTGACCTTCTCGATGCGGGCCTTGATCAGCTCGCTGATTTCGGACGGGTTGAGCGTGGTGGTTGCCATTGCTTCGTTTCCTGTAGGGCGGGCCCTGGCCCGCCTTGGTGTTTTGCGTTCCGTTCGGCGGGCTCGAGCCCGCTTACGTGGTTACTGGTTCAATGCCGCCTGCAGCCGCTGCAGCTTGCCGCGCAGCGAACCGTCGATGACCATGTCGCCGGTGTCGATCAGCGCACCGCCGATCAGCGATTCGTCGATCGCGGTTTCGACGTGCACTTCGCGGCCGAAGCGCTTGCGTAGCGCCGCCGTGATCGTGTCGAGCTCGCCCACGGGCAGCGTGGTCGCCGAGGTCACCTTGGCCCGTACGACCTTCTCGGCGTCGGCGCGCAGCTGCTCGTACAGCCCGGCGATTTCCGGCAGCAGCGTCATGCGGCGGTTCTCCGCCAGCAGGGCGAGGAAGTCGGCGAACGCCGGTTCTGTGCCATCGACCGACAGCAGCGTGATCGCATCGCCAGCGGTGAGCCTGGGGTTGGCGAGCAGCGACGCGACCTGCGAGTCGGCGGCGATGCGCGCCGCGAATCCGAGCGCGTCGGACCACTGCGCGAACCTGCCGCCGTCCCGCGCGATCGCGAACGCGGCGCGGGCATAGGGACGGGCGAGGGTGAGGGTCTGGCTCACGCGTCAGATCTCCGCGGCCAGCTCGTCGAGCAATGCCTTGTGGGCGTTGGCATCGATTTCGCGGCGCAGCAGCTTTTCGGCACCGGTCACCGCCAGCGCGGACACCTGCCTGCGCAGATCTTCGCGGGCGCGATTGGCGGCTGCGTCGATTTCGCTCTGGGCCAGCGCCTTCTGCCGCGCGCCTTCGCTGATCGCCTCGGTCTTGGCCGCGTCGACGATCTGGTTGGCGCGCTGGTGGGCCTGCTCGATGATCTCGTTGGCCTTCGCACGCGCGGCCTTGAGCTCCTCGTTGACCTTGTCCTGCGCCTGGGCAAGGTTCTTCTGCGCATTGTCGGCGGCGGCGAGGCCTTCAGCGATCTTCTGCTGACGCTCCTCGATGGCCTTCATCAACGGCGGCCAGATGAACTTGACGGTGAACCAGATGAGGATCGCGAACGACAGCATCTGGCCCAGCAAGGTGATATTCGGATTCATGTCGTGCCCTGCGGATCGGTCTGCACCACGGCGCCATGCCGGGGTGCTGCTTGCCACGCACGGAAGCGCGAGGCTTCCGTGCGTCGTGCCGGTTCGATCAACCGCCCGCGGCGCTGGTGACCGCGGCGGTCAGCGGATTGGCGAAGGCGAACATCATCGCCACGCCGACGCCGATCAGGAACGCCGCGTCGATCAGGCCGGCGAGCAGGAACATGCGGCCGGACAGCATCGGCGCGAGTTCGGGCTGGCGGGCGACGGACTCGAGGAACTTCGAACCCATGATGCCGATGCCGAGCGCAGCGCCCATGGCGCCGAGGCCGACGATGAGGCCGATGCCGAGGGCGGTGAAGGCCTGGACTTGGGCGATGAATTCCATTGTGGATCTCCGGGTTGACTAAAGGAAAAGTGGTGGTGGAAGCAGTTTCTTTAAAGCGGGGATGGATCGATGCGTTCGGCGGACGCGTTAATGGTGCTCGTGCGCCATCGCCAGGTAGACGACGGTCAGCACCATGAAGATGAAGGCCTGCAGCAGGATGATCAGAATGTGGAAGATCGCCCAGCCGGCATTGAGGAACACGCCGGGCACGAAGGTCACCCACGAAGCAAACAGGCCGGCGATCAGCATGAACACCAGCTCGCCCGCATACATGTTGCCGAACAACCGCATGCCCAGGCTCACCGGCTTGGAGAGGTATTCGACGATGTTGAGGAACAGGTTGGGCAGCGCCAGCACGATCTTCGCGAACGCGCCCTCGGCGTGGAACGGTGCGGTGAACAGCTCCTTGGTGAAGCCCCAGCCGCCCTTGGCCTTGATCGAATAGAAGATGATCAGCAAGAACACCACGATCGACATGCCGAAGGTCGTATTGATGTCGGCGGTGGGCACCACGCGCAGGTAGGTGTGATGGGCGGTCTCCTCACCGGCGACGGCCTGGATCGCGGCCGCCGGCAGGTCGAGCGGCAGCAGGTCCATCGCGTTCATGAAGACCACCCAGACGAAGATGGTCAGCGCCAGCGGCGCGATGAAGCGGCGATCTCCGTGGAACGCGTCCTTGACCTGCGAATCGACGAATTCCACCACCAGTTCGACGAAGGCCTGGGCCTTGGAGGGGACGCCGGAAGTCGCCTTGCGCGCCTGCGACCAGAGCAGCAGGCATCCGAGCAGGCCCACGGCCAGCGCGACCATCCAGCTGTCGACATGGAAGGTATTGCCCGCGACCTGCGCCGTGTTGTGGGTCAGGTGATGGACGATGTACTCGGTCAGCCCGCCGCCCGATCCGCTACCGCTGGGTTCAGCACTCACGCACGCATCCTCAGTTCTTTGATCTGACGGCGAACAACCACGCCACCGTTGCCGCCACCGCGCCCGCCAGCACCGCCGGCGCAGGCAACTTCCAGGTCGCAATGGCCAGGTACAGGCCCATGCCGACCGCGATCCACTTCAGCGCGGTTCCCAGCAGCAGCCGCCCCAACAGCACGCCGCCACCGGCCACGCTCCCCCCGAATGCACCCCAGGCTGCCAGTCCGCTGCCCAACGTCATCGCCAGGCCGCCCGCAAGCGCGCCAAGCCCCGCCGCCCTTCCCCAGATCAGGCAGGTCAGCGCGGTCGCGAGCGTGGCAACGGTCTGCGCGACCGCCACCCGCTGCGCCAGCCGCCGACCCGCGGCGATGGAGTTGAGCACGCGCGTGTGTCCGGGAGTTGGCAGGGGCCGCAGAGCCATGAAAACCGCCCCGCGAAGCCATAAAAGTATAGCAGTCGTTAAAAACCGGTGCCAATGGCGACAGCCATGGAAGGGGCGGATGGCGCGACCCTCGCGATAGATGATCGCTATCGCATTGACTGCATCAATCCATTGGATTTTGGGGCAACTGCCACTATCCTACAAACGAGAATGATTCTCATCGGAGCCCGCGCCATGACCAAGACCCTGAGCTTTGCCGCCGTGCATTTCTGCGTGGCCTTTCTCGTCGGCTACCTGATGACCGGCAGTATCTGGGTCGGCGGCGCCTTGGCGCTGGTAGAACCTGCCTGCAATACGGTGGCCTTCCACCTGCACGAAAAGGTCTGGAAACGGATCGAACGCCGGCGTACGACCGGATCCGCTCCGCCGCTGGCCGTCTGAGCAGATCGGGCCGCACAGATCGGGCCGCGAAGATCCGGCCGCGGAACCTTTGCCGAATCGCCCGGTCAATCCTTACCGAGGCCTGCGGCCGCTTCCTCGTCGATCTCCCCGCAGGTCCACCGAAGCCCCGGTTACCGCCGGGGCTTCGCCTTTTCAGGCCTTCTCGCGTCAATTGCGCAGCTGCACGTCGTCCACATAAAGGTTGACCGGGTAACTCGTCTGCGCCCGATAGAACCAGATCGCATCGAGCTTCACCGAACTGGCGGTGATTGCGCCGTTGCTGCCGCCCGCCCAGGCGATCCACTGGGCCGCGTCCGACAGGCTCCATTCCACGTATGCCCAGCTGTTGGCCGGAATCGCACGGCTGGTCGAGCGTTCGGTGCCGTCGCTGTCGTCGATGCCGACCGCCACGCTCATCCCGGTGCCACCCGAATACACCCAGAAGCCGATGCGGCCGCTGCGCGCCAGCGCGACGTTGCTGCCGGGGTTGCCGCTGCCCGAGAGCAGACGCACGGCCCAGTCGCCAGAACTCGACGCGTTGTCGACCAGGCGCACATTGAGCGAACACGTGCCGCCGTGCGCCAGGCTGCAGTTGCGCGCGATGCTGGAACTGGTCGCGACGCCGGTGGTGCTGCCCGAATAGGTCGGACTGGTGACGAAATGACCGACGCTGCTCTCGAAGGTATCCAGCGGCGTGGTTCCCCCGGCAGCCGGATTGATCAGGCTGTAGTAACGCGACCAGTTCCAGTTGATGCCCGGATCGGTATGGGTATTGTCGGTCAGGTGCTGGTGGCCCTTGATATGCACGCTGGCACCCAGCTTCGGCCCGTCGTACGACGTCGCGGCTCCCTGGTAGGCGTTGGCGCAGGTCACGCCCGCGTACTTCGGACAGATCGCGCGCACCAGCGCCGCGGACGCGTTGTACATCGCGGTGGTGTACCAGCTGGCGTTGTTGACGTAGCCCTCGTGCTCGATTCCGATCGAATACGGGTTGTGCGAGCGCGCGTGCCAGGCCTTCTGGCTCTCGCGCACCATCTGCGTCACCTGGCCGTCGGAGCTGCGGATCAGGTAATGCGCGCTGACCTGGCTGTCGGGGTTCTGGAACCACGCGATTGAGCCGGCATAGCTGCCCTGCATGGTATGCACCACCACTTCGCGCACCGAGTCCCCGCGCGCGGAGTAATTGGGCGATGGCACCCACAAGGCCGGACCGTAGTCGGTGCTGGCGATCCCCACCATGCCCTCGGCGGACTGCAGGGGCGGTTGCGCGCGCAGCCGCTCGCTGATCGGGTCGATGGCGATGCCGGCGGCCTCGACCGTATCGCGCTGGATGTCGAGCCTGACCATCGGTGCATGGAGCTTCACCAGCATGTCGACCGGAAACGCGCGCTCCCATTCGACCGCCCGTTCCGGCACGCGGATGCCGTTGTCGTCGACCCCGCGATCCAGCGCCAGCAGCACGTCGAAGGCGAAGCTGGCGCGCGCGTAGTCGCCCACCGCGCCGGTGGCCGAAAATCCGGCGTAGCGCTGCAGCGCCAGCGCCTGGGCTTCGATGTCCGGCTCGGGACCGGCTGCGCGCAGCGCGCGCTCGAGCAGGGCCGCCGCGGCCAGGATGTTGAAGCCGGGATTGCGTTTGATCTTTTCCGCATCCACGCCGAGCAACGCCGCCGCCTCTGCGATCTGGTCGGCGAAGCCCTCGCCCTGGTACAGGCCCATCACGCCGTAACCGCGGGGCATGTGGCCGTTGCCGGTTCCGTCGCGGTCGGAACGCAGGTTGTGCCAGCGGCTCTGGGTGTAGGCGATGGCTTCCAGCATCCCGGCCGGGATGCGCGGGTAGCGCGCGTAGGCAGCGCGGAACAGGGCCGGATAGTAGGTGCGTTCGCGCCGCAGCAGCAGCTGGTGCGCACGCAGCCGCTGCGCGAACTCGCCCGCTTCGCCCGCGGCGGCGAGCGCCCTGGTCTGCTCCGGCGTCGTAAACGCCGGCTGCCTGGCGTTGGCGGCCGCACCGCCGATGCCTGCGATGCAGGCGAACGCAAAGATCCACCGCACATGACGGTCGCGCATGTCGAGCTCTCTCCCTGATGACGTCGGCGTCCCCTGCAGGGCAGGAATACGTCACGCGCGCATGGCGCGCCATCTAGGGAGGACCCTAGCGCAGGTTCAAGAGCATTCGATGCGGCCGAACGCCCGCAGGTTCAGCCCTTCTTCTTCGGGATGTACAGATCGGTGACCGTCCCGTCGTAGACCTCGGCCGCCATCCCGACCGATTCACTCAGTGTCGGATGCGGATGGATGGTGTGGCCGATGTCCAGCGCCTCGCTGCCCATCTCGATCGCGAGCGCGATCTCGGCGATCATTTCGCCGGCGTGCACGCCGACGATCGCGCCACCGATGATCCGGTGCGTGGCCTCGTCGAAGACCAGCTTGGTGAAGCCCTCGGCGCGGCCGATGCCGGTCGCGCGCGCGCTGGCCGCCCACGGGAACTTGCCGACGCCGATCTTCAGCCCCTTTGCCTTCGCTTCGGTCTCGGTCACGCCGACCCAGGCGATCTCCGGATCGGTGTAAGCGACCGAAGGAATTACGCGCGCCACCCATTCCTTCTTCTCGCCTGCAGCGACTTCGGCCGCCAGCTTGCCCTCATGCGTGGCCTTGTGCGCCAGCATCGGCTGGCCGACGATGTCGCCGATCGCGAAAATATGCGGCACATTCGTGCGCATCTGCGCATCGACCGCGATGAAGCCGCGCTCGCCCACGCGCACGCCGGCCTTGCCGGCGTCGATCTTGTTGCCGTTCGGCGTGCGCCCGACCGCGACCAGCACGCGGTCGTAAAGCTTGTTGTCGGGAATGCTGTCGCCGTCGAAGCTCACCGCGATACCGTTCTTCTGGGCCTTGGCCTCGACCACCCTGGTCTTCAGATGCACCGCCACGCCCTGCTTCTTCAGCCGGTCGGCCAGCGGCTTGACCAGGTCCTTGTCGGCGCCAGGCATCAGCTGGTCCATGAACTCGACCACGGTGATCTGCGCGCCGAGCGCGCGGTAGACCGTCGCCATCTCCAGGCCGATGATGCCGCCGCCGACGACCAGCAGCTTCTTCGGCACCTCGGCCAGTTCCAGCGCGTCGGTCGAATCCATGATCCGCGGATCGTCCCAGGGGAAACCCGGCAGCTTCAGCGCCTGCGAGCCAGCGGCGATGATGCATTGCCCGAAACGCAGCAGCTGGGTCGCGCCGCCATCGCCGGCGATTTCCAGTTCGTTGGCGGACACGAACCTGGCCGTGCCGGCGACCACGCGCACCTTGCGCTGCTTGGCCATGCCGGCCAGGCCCTTGTTGAACTGGCCGACGACCTTGTTCTTGTAGTCGCGCAGCTTGTCGATCGAGATCTTCGGCGTGCCGAACTCCACTCCGTATTCGGTCGCGTGCGCAGCCTCGTCGATGACCGCCGCGGCGTGCAGCAACGCCTTGGACGGAATGCAGCCCACGTTGAGGCAGACGCCGCCGAGGACCGGGTAGCGCTCGACCAGCACCGTATCCAGTCCGAGATCTGCGGCGCGGAATGCGGCGGTGTAACCACCGGGCCCGGCCCCCAGCACGACGATGGCGCATTCGATATCGGGCTTGCGCCCGCTGCCCGCTGCGGCCTGCGGCGCCGGTTCGGCCGGCTTGGCGAGCGAAGGCGCGATCGGCGGCGATACCGGCTCTTCCGCTGCGGCCCTGACTGGAGCCGGAGCGGGCTCATTCTTGATGGGCGAAGCCGCGTCCTGCGCTTCCAGGACCGCGACCACCGCGCCCTCCGAGAGCGTGTCGCCCAGCTTGACCCTGAGTTCCTTCACCGTGCCGGCCACGGTGGAAGGCACCTCCATCGTCGCCTTGTCCGATTCCAGGGTGATCAGGCCCTGGTCCCTGGTGACCGTATCGCCGACCGCGACCAGCACCTCGATCACCGGTACGTCGCTGTAGCCGCCGATGTCGGGCACCTTGATCTCGATGAGGTTGGCCATGCTTGGAATCTCCGATCGGTAATGGGGCCGCGCGTCAGCGCGATGCCGGATCCTGTTGACACGAGGCGGCTTCCGCGCGCGCAGCCTCTTCCTCGATGACGCGTTGGGTGTCCGCCTGGGCATCGTTGCGCGCCAGCGCGGCGCGCTCTCCGGGCGCCAGGACCGTCGCGGCATCGGTTGCCGCAGCCGTGGTCGACGGCGCCTCTCCGCGCAGCGCGGCGATCGCTTCGGCGCCGCTGAGCCCGAACGCGCTGCGCAGGTTGAGGTCGCGCTGCGGGAACGGAATCTCGATGCCATGCGCCTTCAGCGCGGTATCCAGTTCCCACAGGTAGGCCGCCGTGATCGCGGCATTGCGGCGCGCGGCTTCCTCGGTCAACCAGACCGCGAGGATGAACTCCACCGCGCTGTCGCCGAAGTTCACCAGCCAGACCTGCGGTCGCTTCTCGCCCTCGGTGGCCAGGGTGAAGGGCACGCGCGCCGCGGCTTCCAGCGCCGCCTTCTTCACCAGTTCCTTGTCCACCCCGTAGGCCACGGCGAAGGGCACGCGCACGCGCCGGTTGACCGAAGCGTGGGTCCAGTTCACCACCCGCTTGGTGACGAACTCCGAGTTCGGTACCAGCACGTCGATGTTGTCGTTGGTGGTGATGCGCGTGGCCCGGATGTTGATCGCGCGCACGTTGCCGCGGATGTCGCCTTCCAGCTCGACGAAATCGCCGACCTTGAGCGAGCGGTCGAACAGCAGGATCAGCCCGGAGATGAAGTTGCTGAAGATCGCCTGCAGGCCGAATCCCAGGCCCACGCCGATGGCGCCGGCGAACACCGTGAACTTGCCCAGCGGAACGCCGGCCAGGTCGAACGCCAGCAGGATGCCGACGACCAGCAGCAGGTAATGCAGCAGACGCGAGACCGTGTACAGCGCGGCCTGATTGGCGTTGGCATAGCGCTCGCCGTAACGGCGCAATGCGCGTCGCAGCAGCGCCGACAGCGCCATGGCCGCGAGGATCGCCAGCACGGCCGTGATCATGCCGCCGATGGTCACCTCGATCCCGAACGCCTGCAGCGGCTGGAACTGCAGCAGTTCCTGGATGTCGCCCCAGCCACGCCGGGCCACGCCGCTGGCGGCGTCGCGCAGCCGGTCGCCTGTCTGCTCGAGGTTGCGGTCGTTCGCAGGCTGCATCACGGGCGGCGGCGGGCCGACTGCATGGCGGCTACAGCAGTACCCGTCGCATGTCGCCGAGCAGCTGCGCCAAGTACGCGGTGAAGCGCGCGGCGGCGGCGCCGTCGATCACCCGATGGTCGTAGCTGAGCGAGAGCGGCAGCACCAGGCGAGGCTGGAAGGCCTTGCCGTCCCAGACCGGCTTCATCGCCGATTTCGACACGCCCAGGATCGCGACTTCCGGCGCGTTGACGATCGGCGTGAACGCGGTCCCGCCGATGCCGCCGAGCGAGCTGATCGAGAAGCAGCCGCCGGACATTTCGGCCGGGCCGAGCTTGCCCTCGCGCGCTTTTTTCGCCAGTTCGCCGGTTTCCTGCGCGATCTGGTTGACGCCCTTGCGGTCGCAGTCGCGCACCACCGGCACCACCAGGCCATTGGGCGTGTCGGCGGCGAAACCGATGTGGAAATACTTCTTGAGGGTGAGGTTCTCACCGGCGGCGTCGAGCGAGGCGTTGAAATCCGGGAACTTCTGCAGCGCCGCGGCGCTGGCCTTCATCAGGAAGGCGAGCATGGTCAGCTTGATGCCGGCCTTCTCGTTTTCCTTGTTCAACTGCACCCGCAGGGCTTCCAGCTCGGTGATGTCGGCATCGTCGTGCTGGGTAACGTGCGGGATCATCGCCCAGTTGCGGGCGAGGTTGGCGCCGGAGATTTTCTTGATCCGGGCCAGCGGCTTGACCTCGATCTCGCCGAACTTGGCGAAGTCGACCTTGGGCCAGGGCAGCAGGTTGAGGCCACCGCCAGTCGCGACGGTCGCGGTCGCGGTCGCCGCAACCGCCCCGCCTCCGGCCAGTGCGCCCTTCACGAACTGCTGGACGTCCTCCCGGGTGATCCGGCCAGCGCGCGCGGAGCCCCGCACCTGACCCAGGTCCACGCCGAGTTCGCGCGCGAACAGTCGCACGGCCGGGCTGGCGTAGGGCACCTTGTCAGGCAGCAACGCGTCGGCTTCGAAGCGGACCGGCGGCAGCCCGGCGCCCATGGGCGCCACGGCGGCGTCGGCTTTGTCGATCGAGGCCCTGGCGATGTTGTCGGGCTGGCTGGCGACCTGGACCGGTTCGACCCGGGCGCCGGTTTCCGCGCTGGGCGTCGGCGTGGCGCCTGCTTCGGGTTCGGCGCGCGGCGCATCAGAAGCACCGGCGGCGCTTTCGATCAGTGCGACCACGCTGCCTTCCGACAGGGTGTCGCCAACCTTGACCTTGAGCTCCTTCACCACGCCCGCGACCGAGGAGGGCACCTCGAGCGTGGCCTTGTCCGACTCCAGCGTGACCAGGCCCTGGTCCTTGGCGACCGTATCGCCCACCTGGACCAGCACCTCGATCACCGGCACGTCGGTGTAATCGCCGATATCGGGAACCCGGGTTTCCTGGACACCGCCCGTTGAGGCCGTGGGCGCGGGTTGGGAGGCCGCTGGCGGCGCCGGCTTTACGGCTTCCGGCGCCGCGGGTTTGGACACCTGTGCTGTCGCCTTCGGAGCCTCGGCGGCAGGTCCGGCCCCTTCCGATCCGGCCCCGGCTGCTTCGATCAGGGCGACCACGCTGCCCTCGGACAGGCTGTCGCCGACCTTCACCTTCAGCTCGCGGACCACCCCGGCGACCGTCGAGGGCACTTCCATGGTGGCCTTGTCCGACTCCAGGGTGACCAGACCCTGGTCCTTGGCCACGGTGTCCCCGACCTGGACCAGCACCTCGATCACCGGTACGTCGTCGTAGTCACCGATATCCGGGACGCGCGCTTCCTTCAACTCGGCCATGCAGGGCTCCGGACGGGGCGGGATCGGTATTGTGGCCATAGAACCGTCCGCGCCACAAACGCGCGCCGGGGCTTTCCGATTTTTACCCGGAGTATTCTTGAGTGAGTCGTCTCAGCTGCCTTGCCAGGGCCGAACGACCAGCAGCATGCCCACCGCCACCAAGGCCATACCGACGATCTTGAGCGCGTCGGCCGGCTGGCGCGGATGCAACACGCCGAAGTGATCGAGCAGCAACGAGCCGGCCAGTTGCCCGAACACGACCAGGCAGATCAGCACCGCCGCGCCCAGCCGCGGCACCAGCACGGTAGCCGCGACCACGAACGCCGCGCCGATCAGGCCGCCGGTCCAGGCCCACCACGGCGCCATCGGCAAACCGGATCCGCCGGCGGCCGGCCGCCATGCCATCCACAGTGCCAGCAGTGCGCTGGTGCCGACCGCGAACGACGCAAGCGAAGCGAACAACGGCCCGAACGTGAGCTGGCCCAGGCGGGCGTTGAGCAGCGCCTGCAGCGGCAGCAGCGCGCCGACGCACACGGCAACGATCAGGGCGAACAGATGCATGCACGGCTCCGGCGATGGGTGGACAACAGCATCGTCCGCACCACCGGACACATGCAAGCGCGGCTGCACCGCGACGGCTCCGCGCATCGGCAACAGAGTGTTCCAACACCCTCGCGTTATCACAAAGTTGCGGCACTTGCAGCCCGCATCGCGCAGCTGGCGGAAAGTTCAATTGCGATTCACGTCGCGCACAAAGCACGTTCAGGTGCAGCGCGTGACCATGCGCGCGCCTGCCAGATGCAGGCCACAGAAGAACACACATACAAGATAAGGAGTTCCCCCATGTTGTCCTTGCGTACTGCTGCACTTGCCATTGCCATCGTTGCCGCCACGCCGGTGGCCTTCGCCCAGGATGCAGATACCACCGCATCGGGCAAGCGCGTTTCCATCGTCGGCGGCGTGTCGATGCTCGAACCCACCAAGAACGCCTGGTCCGGCGACGAGCAACGGATCAAGGCCAACGGCGACGTCGCCCCGACCCTCGGCGTCACGTATCACATCAACGACAACATCGGCGTCGAAGCCTGGGGCGCGGTCGACAAGTACGGCCATCGCCTGACCGGCAACGACGGCCAGGGCAAGCTGGGCAGCGTGAAGTCGCAGCCCTATGCCGTCAGCGGCCAGTATCAGTTCCGCGATGCGGATGCGACCATCCGCCCGTTCGTCGGCCTGGGCTATTACGAGCAGAACTACAGCGAAGAGGAAGCCGAGGCCACGGGCTCGCTTGCCGGCCGCCGTATCGGCATCGAGACCGCCAAGGGCGCGATGGCGACGCTCGGTGTGGACGCCAACATCAACGAACGCTGGTTCGCACGCGCCGACGCACGTTACCTGCATGGTGGCGGTGGCGACGTGGAGATCGACGGCGAGAAGACCGCCGAGGCCGATTTCTCGCCGGTGATGGTCGGCGTGGGCGTCGGCATGAAGTTCTAAGGAATGAAGTTCTGAGGAATGGTTCCAACGCCCGCATCGAAAAGCGGGTTCAAGAAGCTGCACGGATACAGCGAAGCGGGCCAATGGCCCGCTTCGCCTTTTTAGTCGCCGACGATACGCAGGCCGAAGTTCAGGCTCGCCGCCTGCACGTAGCGCGCGCTACCGCGCACGTTCAGCCGGATCACGGTATCGCGCCTGAAGAACTCGCTGGCCTGGCTCTCGGTCAGGCCGTAGTTCTGGATCAGGGCCCGCTTGCTGATGAAGCCGGCGATGCAGGTGGCGGTGTCGCGCTGGCGTTCGTTGAGCGTCATGCCCGGCGCAAGCGGGACTTCGAAGCGTTCCGAGGCGGTCATCCCGGTCGTCAGCCGGCCCGCGAATGGGGCCCCCGTGGTCGGATCGATCAGCCCCGGGTCCAGCAGCACCGCGTTCTCAAGGGTCAGGGTCGGGAAATAGCTGAACTGCGCCACCGCCGCGTCCGCACCGGGATTGGCGTACTGCAGCGTGAGCACCGGCGAGAACCAGTGGCACAGCAGGGAATTGGCCGAGCGCGCCGGCAGCGTGATGCTGGCCAGATCGGTCAGGTTGAAATCGGTGAGCGCCGGCGTCGGAGACAGGACCACGCACCGTGCGTCCGATGCGCTGCCCGGCACCGGGCAGGCCTCGGCCAGGTCCACGTCGCCCTGGGCCACGCCCAGCCAGCGCAGGCTGCGCCCGAATGAATCGACATCGCCGACCTCTTCCACGGTGACTGCCGACGTCACCGGGCCACGCGCGGCCGGAGTGTGCAGCCGGCGCACCGACGAACCGGGCAGCAGATCCGCCGACCCCCGTGGCTCGACGACGGTTTGCGCCCTTGCCGCGGGTTGGCTGGCGTGAACGAGCGAGACGAGGGCGAACGACAGCAGCCACAAGCCAGCGGAACGGGAATGACCGGACATGCGGGACCTCCGAAGGACATGTCCCTGGGTGAACGCATGACCCGATTGCGTCGGGACAGCTGCAGCCTCTTGGGAGGGCCGGGCGGGGGCGGAACGGCTGCCGGCTGCGCGCGGATCGGCGCCCGGCGGAGTTCCCGGCCAGGCCGGGGAAGACGGGTCTACTTAACGAAATTTTGCCATTACGGACAGGCTCAAATCGCGCCGCAACAAGGCGTTAGCCGCGAATTGACGGGCACAACCGCAGAAGACCGCCCAGGCTCTTCACGCGATCTGAATGTCTGTTGGCAACAGTGACACGCTGTTTCCACACCCACGGAGCCCCCGAAATGGCCACCAAACTGGATAAAGCCCTGCGCCGCGAAATCGAGATCGGCGAGAAGGCCTATACCCTCGTCATCGACCCGCAAGGCCTCAAGCTCACCGAGAAAGGCCACCGCAAGGGCCAGGAGCTGAGCTGGAACGATGTTCTCGGCAGCGGCGGTGGTTCGTCCACGGCCTGGACCCCCAGCGCCGGGGAGTAAGACGCATCACGCCGCCTCGCACGACGGGCGGCGCAACCGGATCATCCAGACGCCGGCTGGCTCACCCCAGCCGGCGTTTCAGTCCCCAGGCATACATCAGGTAATACCCCAGCAGTAGCCCAGCCATGGCGAACAGACTGGCCTGTCCAGCCAACAGCGCCGGCAGGCTGTCAGCGACGTGCCAGCGCTGCAACGCCTGCCACAAGCCCAGCGCGATCCGCAGCGCCACCAGCACGGTCAGCAGCAGGACCAGCCAGGCCCGCGGGGTGTAGAACAGCCCCTGCGGGGTGCGTTCGATGGGAGTGATCCAGATCCCCAGAATTCCGACCATCCCGCCCACGGCCAGCCCGAGCCCCGCCTGCGGCAGCGCTGCCGGCACCCAGTGTTGGCTGATCCATGCGCCGGCCAGGAACGGCGGCACCGAGGCCAGCAGCATCCATGCGTTCAGACGCACTGCCAGGGGCCGGGCGCGGCGCCGCGCCTTGCCGTGGCGATAACGTTGCAGGATCGATATCGGGAGCAGCACGATCCACAGCGTCAGCACGCCCAGGATCAGCAGCGGAATCAGCAGCAGCGGCACGCCGGCTTCAAGGGTGCAGGCTGTCGGCAGGCGCCGACGCGGCTTCGCCGGACTGCCCGCGTTCGCGCCGGAGCAGGTACAGCCCGCTGGCGACGATGATCGCAGCCCCGATCCAGGTCACGCGGTCCGGCAGGACGCCCCAGAGGGTCACATCCAGCAACGTGCCCCAGACCAGTGCGGTGTATTCCAGCGGCGCCACCAGCGACGCCTCGCCGCGACGGAACGCTTCGGTCAGCGCCACCTGGGCCAGCGAACCGGCCACGCCCACGCCAGCAATGATCCACAGATGCGCGGGCTGGATCGGCCGCCAGTCGCGCCAGACCAGCAGCGCCGACCCCAGTGCCATCAGGGCCATGAGCCAGAACACCATCGCCTGGGTGCTGTCGGTGCGTGCCAGCAGGCGCACGGTGATCGCGCTGGCGGCATAGCAGACCGCCGCCAGCAGCACCGCAAGGCCGCCGAGCGTGAGCATGCCCTCGCCGGTAGGACGCAGGATCACCAGCACGCCGACCAGTCCGACGCCGATCGCGAACCAGCGCCGTGGCCCGACCTTTTCGCCCAGAAACGGCACCGCCATCGCAGTCACCAGCAGTGGCGCGACAAAGGTGATCGCATACGCGGTGGTCAGCGGCAGCGAGCGCAGGCCATAGACGAACCCGGCCATCATCGCGATGCCCAGCACGGCGCGCAGCAGGTGCAGGCTCCAGCGCACCCGCAGCAGGCTGCGCGGGCCGACCGTGGCCATGATCCAGACCAGGATGAAGGGCAGCGACGACAGTCCGCGCAGGGCGCCCACCTGCAGCGGCGGATAGTGCGGTGCCAGCAGCTTCAGCCCCGCGTCCATCAGCGCGAACAGGGCCACCGCCCCCGCCATCAGCAGCAGCGCGCGCCGGGTATCGCCGTGGACGACGCCGACGGTCAAATCGCCCAGCCGTTCGTGGAACTGGCGATCACGAAGCCGTGTTCAAGGATGGCCATGCCGTCGCTGCACGCGGCGCAGCGCTCGATCACGAACGCCGCAAACAGCGCGAACGCACTGCAGGCATCCGCAACCACATGGGTATGGGTCGGCATGGCCGCGTTCCGTCCGGGGAAGCGCGAGTGTAGCCCTGGCGCATGCGCGCCAGGGCCGAACGATGCCGCGGCTGGCGTCAGAAGCCGAAGGTGTAGTTCACCCCGCCACCCAGGTCGGGACTGCCGTCCGACAGACCGGTGGAGGCGTAGACCTGGAACTTCGAGCTTGGACCGCTGCTGAAAGCGTAGAAGCCGGTGAGCTCGCTGCGATCGTCGTAGTCGTCCGCGGCGGCCTGGCGCCAGTCGTACATCGCCCCGAGGCTGCCGCCACCGACTTTCCAGCTGGCGCCGAGGTTGGCGTTGGCGACGCTGTCCACGCTGATGTAATCCGAGTCGCCCAGCTCGGTATAACCCACACCGCCGAACAGCAGGGTGCCGCCGAAGTCGCGATACAGGTCCAGGGCCAGGCCGTAGTCGTTGGCCCCGGTGCCCAGGCCCTTGTCCTCGTCGGCGGTGGCGATCTTGGCGTTGGCGGTGAGGTCCACGCCGAGCGGACCGCCGGTGTCGAAACTGTAGGTCGCGGCCAGGCGCAGATCGCCGATACCCGAGGCCGTGCCGCTCTCCTCGGGATCCGGCGTGCCGCCATTGCCGTTTCCGCGACCACGACCGCGCGGATTGGTGTTGTTCACCGTGCCCAGGCCGGGCAATACATTCGGGTCGCCCGAAACCCGCATCCACGGCAGGCTGGCCTTGTAGGTCCAGTTGCCGCTGACGAACTTGGCCGTCACCGGCACCGACAGGATCTCGGTGGTCGTATCGCTGCCATAGTCGCCGCTGCTGTAGTCCACGCCGACGCCGAGCGAAGCCCCGTCCTGCGCGTGCGCGGTGACGGTGGCGGCGAACAACGCGAAGAACAATGCCGTGCGCTTCATCGCTACTCCTCTATTGGAAAGAATGTGGATGCCAGACGACGCGACGAGCGCGCGTGGCACCCGTCGTGTCGTGACCACCGTGTTCGCGCCGGCGCTTACGGGCGTCCGCTGCGCTCGGGCTTCTGCGGCCGCTCCGGTCGTTCGGGGCGCTGCGGGCGGTCCAGCTTCTCGGGCTTCTCGGGACGGTCGACGCGCGCGATCCGATCGGGCTTGCCGGTAGTGCGCTCCGCCTTGTCCGCACGTGCCGATGCGGCGACCGACTTGTCGCTTCGGTTGGACGCGCTGACCAGCGAACCCAGGTTGAAGCCGAGTTCCTTGGAAATGGCGCCCCAGCCCATGCCTTCGGCGCGCATCGCCAGGACGCCGCCTTCGCTGGTGATCGTGGTGGTGCCGTCGGGATTGGTGACGGTGGTTTCGATTCCGGTCAGCGCGGACTGCAGGCTCGGATAGGCGCCGCTGTCGACCAGCGCCTGCGCCAGCGACAGGCTGATGTTGACCTCGCCCCAGCCCATCGGGCCGTTCGGGTTGACCACGGTGCGCTCGACCAGCTCGGTCGTGTCGGTCGTGGTGCCGTCGGGATTGGTCGTGGTCGTGGTGACTTCCTCGACCACGGTGAAGTCGGCGCCGGTGCGCAGGTCGGAGACCAGATCGCCGGCGGCGGCTTCGGAACCGGCGAGGTCGGTGTAGCGCTCGACCAGTCGCGCCTCGGGCACGCTGGCCTGGGCGACGATCTCGGCGTCGGCGTCCTGGGCCAGAACCGGCGCGGAAGCGGCGAGCGCGGCAATCAGCGCAGTGGAAAGCAGCAGGCGACGCGGGGTCGTACGCATGGGACAGTCCTTCTGATCGGGAACAGGGAGCCACGGGGGAATTGGCGGACGCATGCTGGACCGTGACGGTTACGCAGGCAATCGGCGTTCAGGCCCGGATTCAGGCCGGGTTCCGCCAGTTGCGTGACGCGCGACACACACGCCCATCCCTGCGCTACCCTTCCCGCCCCTCTCCGACGAGCGCGCCATGCCCTCCTTCGACATCGTCTCGGAAGTCGACAAGCACGAACTCACCAATGCCGTCGACCAGGCCAACAAGGAGCTGGGCAACCGCTTCGACTTCAAGGGCGTGGACGCCAGGTTCGAACTGGACGATGGCAGCATCGCCCAGTCCGCACCCAGCGAGTTCCAGCTGCAGCAGATGACCGAGATCCTGCGCACGCGGCTGACCGCGCGCAAGATCGATCCGCGCTGCCTGGAGTTCGGCGAAGTGCTGACCAACGTGTCGGGCGCGCGGCAGCAGGTCAAAGTGCAGCAGGGCATCGAACGTGACCTCGCCAAGAAGATCCAGGGCCTGATCAAGGACGCCAAGCTCAAGGTCGAAAGCCAGATCAACGGCGACAAGCTGCGCATCAGCGCCAAGAAGCGCGACGACCTGCAGGCGGTCATGCAGCTGCTGCGCGGGCAGGAACTCGAACGTCCGCTGCAGTTCGACAACTTCCGCGATTGACGGCGTGAGCGTCCTTCGACTTCGGCGCTGCGCGCCTACGCTCAGGACCAACGGAGACGCCCGTTCGACCACCCCACACACCCGTTCGTCCTGAGCGTAGCGCCGCAGGCGCGAAGTCGAAGGACATCCCCACCGCCAGGCCCCCGATGAGCACCGACCCCGATCCCATCGCCGACACCCGACGCTGGCTGGAACGCGCGGTCATCGGGCTCAACCTGTGCCCGTTCGCGAAGGCGGTGCACGCCAGGGACCAGATCCGCTACGTGCTCAGCGACGCGGACGACCCGCGCGATCTGCTCGAGCAACTGGGCGAGGAACTGCTCCTGTTGCGCGACACGCCGGCCGACGTGGTCGATACGACCCTGCTCATCCACCCGCAGGTGCTGCAGGACTTCCTCGATTACAACGATTTTCTCGACGACGCCGACGCGTTGCTCGCGCAGCTCGGGCTGGAAGGGGTGATCCAGATCGCCAGCTTCCACCCGCACTATCAGTTCGCCGGCACCGAACCGGACGACATCGGCAACTACACCAATCGCTCGCCCTATCCGACCCTGCACCTGCTGCGCGAGGACAGCGTGGCGCGCGCGGTCGAAGCCTTCCCCGACCCGGACGCGATCGTCGAACGCAACCAGCGCACCCTGGCGGAACTGGGCCACGCCGGCTGGCGCGCGCTACTGGGCTGACCGCAATGCGGGTTCGATCAACCGTCGCGCCTCGTGGAGCGAGGCGACCACGCGGTGCCCCGGCAGCTGCACGGCGTCGGCCGGCGCCAGGTCGGGAACCTGGATCGCATGCATGCCCGCGGCCAGCGCGGCCTGGACTCCGGCGTTGGAATCCTCCAGCACCACGCAGTCTCGCGCCGGCACGCCCAGGCGCTCTGCCGCCAGCAGGTAGGGATCCGGCGCCGGCTTGGGCCGGGGCGCATCGCGCCCGCCGATCACATCGCCGAAGTGACCCAGCAGTTCCGCCGCCGCCAGCTTCTGGCGCGCGCGTTCGCGCCAGGTCGAGGTCACGACCGCGCGCGGCACGCGGTGTTGCTGCAGCAAAGCCAGCAGCTCGAACGCCCCGGGCTTGACCGGAATCCCTGCGATCACCCGCAGGTCGTACAGCGCATGGCATCGCTCGCGCAAGGCATGTGCCAGCGAGATGCCGACGCGATCCTGCAGCAGCTGATCGCAGACCTTGTCCGACAAGCCGATCATCGACAGCCACACGCCATCGTCGACGCTCGCCTGCAATCCCCGCGCCGCCTCGCGCCAGCAGGCCAGCAGCGCGCGTTCGCTGTCCAACAGCAGACCGTCCATGTCGAACAGCACCGCCGCGGGACGAAATTCCAATGTCGCCGAAGCGCTCATGCGTCGCCCCCGAACACACTCGCGATGTCCGGCGGATCGAGCCGGCGCCAGCGTCCTTCCTCCAGTCCGTCAAGCGCCAGGCCGCCGACACGGCTGCGATGCAGGGCGACGACGTGGTTGCCGACCGCGGCGAACATCCGCCGGACCTGGTGGTAACGGCCTTCGTGCAGGGTCAGGCGCGCCTGGGTCGGTGTCACGATCTCCAGCGAGGCCGGCAGCAGCGGCGTCTGTTCCGATTCGAGCATCAACGTGCCGCTGGCGAAGCGCTCCGCCTCGCCGCCGCGCAGCGGCTGCGCCAGCGCGACCTCGTACACCTTGGACAGCTTCGACCGGGGCGAGATGATCCGGTGCAGCAGCGCGCCATCGTCGGTCAGCAGCAGCAGGCCGCTGGTCTCGCGATCCAGGCGGCCGACCGTCGACAGCGCCGGCGAGCGCAGGCGATAACGCGGCGGAAGCAGGTCGTACACCAGGCGGCCGGGGTCCCGGGTCGAGCAGGTGACCCCGACCGGCTTGTGCAGCATCAGCACCAATCCCTGGGGTGGGTCGAGCGGATCGCCGTCGACGCGCACCTGGTCGTGTTCGACCTGGTCGTCGGCGTACAGGACCGCGCCATCCGCTGCAGTGATGCGGCCTTGCCGAAACATCGCCGCCACCTGCTTGCGGCTGCCATAGCCGAGGTTGGCGATCAGGCGGACGAGCTTCATCGGACGGACGTCCAAACGGCGAGCCTCATCGCATGGACCGCAGTGCTTCGATCGCCTTGAAGCCGCCCTGCTGCGCGAGCACACGGATCTGGGCGAAATGGGCGGAGAGCGCGTGCTCGTAGGGCAGGTGCCGGTTGGCGACCAGGAACAGGCGACCGCCCGGGCGCAGCGCCTGCGCCGCGACTTCGATGAAACGCTGGCCGAGTTCGGGCCGGTCGGCGCGATCGTGCGCATGGAAGGGCGGATTGGTGACAATGAAGTCGTAGCGGCGCGCCAGTCCGACGGTGACGTCGTGCCACAGGAATTCGAGCGTGGCCGACGTGCCGGTGTCGGCCAGGTTCGTCCGCACCAGTTCCAGCGCCCGCGCCTGCGCCTCGTACAGGTCGAGCGCCTGCACGCGCGGATTGCGGCGCAGCAGCTCGATCGCCAGGTAGCCCCAGCCCGCGCCGAGGTCGGCCCCGTGCCCGTCCAGGTCGGCGGGCAGCTGCGCGGCGAGCAGGGCCGACGCCGGATCGATCCGGTCCCAGGCGAAGACCCCCGGACGGCTCAGGAAGCCGCCCTGCGGCAGCTGCGGCGCGGCGATCCGGCGCGGCACATCCAGCGTGCGCCACTGCGCGAGCAGGTCGGCGTCGATGCGGCCGGTCTGCTTGCGCGTCCAGAACACCCGGCAATGGTGCTTGGACAGGCTGCCGTCGAGCCCGGCGAGCCTGCGCAGGTCGGCCTCAGCGGATTTCGCACCGGCATCGTTGGCAACGCTCGCCAACACGACGCCGCCTTCCTCGCATCGATCCAGCGCCTGCGCAAACAGCGCGCGCAGTTCTTCGCGCTGGCGCGGCGGCAGCAGCAGGACCAGCGGGTACAGCTTCGACGGATCGGTGGACGGCACGAACCCGGCGCGTTCCAGGGCATCGGCTTCGGGCTTGAAGCCCTGCTCGACCACCAGCCCCGGCGTCGCCCGGGCGTGCAGCGGCCAGCCATCGCGCGCGTGCAGGAACAACGCGCCCGAACCCGGCCAGGCGAGCGCTTCCGTGACGAACGGAAGCATCAGCGCTTGCAGCGCAACGTCGGTGGTTGGCCGCAGCGACATGGCGGAATTCTACGCAAGCGATCGCCGGTGTGATGCTGCCTGCACTTCGCGGGACGCGCCCATCGGTATCCAGGGCGGGTCTTCCGCTCTACAAGAGACGGCGGTTCCAGAAACAGACCCTCCCGTGGCCGTCTCATCCGAAACCAGATCTGCAACGTTTGCGACAACCTAACGCGCGATTGATGATCTGCGAACGCGCGCCGGGCGACACTGGCGTTCCCACAGCGGAGATATCTGATGCGTGCATTGTTCGTAGGCGGCCTGGTCGACAACAGCGAACTCGACCTGGACGCGGTCCGCCCCCCGGCCCACTACCCCGAAAACGGTGGCGCCGGCCGCCCGCGTTACCGCCTCAGCCGCATCGGCCGCACGTCCGATGCCATCGCCTACGCCGTCTATGCCGCACCCGACCTGGCGCAGGACGAGGTCGAGCGGATTGCCGGTGAGCGCGACTATGCCCGCCGCTTCGAGGCGGAGGAAACCTCCGCCCAGTAATCGCGCCACAGGCGGTCGACGCTTGCGCCTGGCGGTCGTGCAACCTGACGGTCGCGCGACCGTCAGAACACGCCTAATCGCCTAATCGCAGTCGACGGCGCAGTGCTAATCCGCCACACGGCGTTGCCCACATCGTCGGCCACCAGCACTCCGCCCTTCGCATCCACGGCAATCCCGACCGGACGCCCACGTGCGTTGCCCTCGGCGTCGAGGAAGCCGGTCAGCACGTCCTCGATCGGTCCGGACGGCTGCCCTTGGCCGAAGGGGACGAAGACCACCTTGTATCCGTTCAGGGGCTTGCGGTTCCAGGACCCGTGCAATCCGATGAACGCCCCGCCGGCATGGAACGCAAGACCCAGTGGCGCGACGTGCGCGCCCAGCGCGTAGTCCGGCTTCACCGCCTTCTCCACCAGATCCGGTCGTGGCGGCGACACGCGCGTATCCACATGCGGGCCGTAATAGCTGTAAGGCCAGCCGTAGAACGCTCCTTCGCGCACCGAGGTCAGATAGTCGGGCACCAGGTCGCTGCCGAGTTCGTCGCGCTCGTTGACCACCGCCCACAGCGCGCCGGTGTGCGGTTCCCATGCCAGCCCTACGGGATTGCGCAGGCCCGAGGCGAACACACGGTAGCTGCGCGCCTGGGGGTCGACTTCGAGGATCGCCGCGCGGTCGGTTTCCGCCGCCATGCCGTTCTCGCCGATGTTGCTGTTGGAACCCACGCCCACGTAGAGCCGGGTCCCATCGCGACTGGCCAGCAGGCTCTTGGTCCAGTGATGGTTGAGCTCCGCGCCCTTGCCGGGAAGGTCGACCACTTTCTCAAGGGCGCCATCGATCCGGGTCGCGCCTGTCGTGTAGGGCATTCGCATCAATGCGTCGGCGTTGGCCACGTAGAGCGTGTTGCCGACCAGGGCCATGCCGAACGGCGAATGCAGACCGCCGAGGAAGGTGCTGCGCGTTTCGGCGACTCCGTTGCCGTCGCGATCGCGCAACAGGGTGATGCGCTCCGCGCTGGGCGCTGCGGCACCGGCCTTCTTCATCGCCGCGGCCATGATCTTGCCCTTCAGTCCCCCGATTCCGCTCTTGCCGGCGGGCGCATTGCTTTCGGCCACCAGCACGTCGCCGTTGGGCAGCACGTAGAGCCAGCGCGGGTGAGACAGGTCGCGCGCGAACGCCGTGACCCGTCGGCCGGCGACGGGTGTGGGTGTCGCATCGGGCGCCCATCCTTTCGCAGGCGCGATGGATACGGTCGGGATGATTCGCTGCTCCGGCGCCGCGAGTACCGGATTGGGCCCGGTATCTTCGCGCGCCGCCAGCCGGGCGCTTTCCGTGCAGGAACACGACACGGTGGCGACGGCCAGCAGGGCGGTCAGCGGCGCAGCCCGCACCGGCATCCCGCCCGCAGGCAGGCGTGAATGCATTCCAACGGCCGCCGTGCGCCGTTTCATGGCCGCGGTCGCCTCTCGCGTGTTTCGCCGTGGGTCAGGGACGGATCGGTTCCTTCGGCCGGTGCACGGCTTGGTTCGGGCTCGCTCTTCTTGCGGGTCCCCGGATGCCTGCCCTTGTCCGGCCCGGCTTCCGGATCGCCGACGCTGCCATGCCTGGGCTGGCCGCTGTCCTGTGGCTTGACCATGTTGCCTCCGCGAGCGCTGGGACCATCGCATGACAGCACGCATGGGGTGAACGGGCTGCATTGCCGCCGCCGCTCCGCCCACATGCGCAGCTAACGTCCTTGTCACGGGCGCTGCGCTGCAATTCTGGATTCGCATCCGCGTGGAGAACGCCATGGCCCGTCCGATCTGGTCCGGCACCCTGTCCTTCGGCCTGCTCAACATCCCGGTACAGCTGATGTCCGGCGAAAAGCGCACCGACCTGAGCTTCCGCATGCTCGATGCGCGCGACAAGTCGCCGATCCGTTACGAGCGCGTCAATGCCGAGACCGGCGAAGAGGTGCCGTGGAAGGAAATCGTCAAGGCCTATGAATACGACAAGGGCAGCTATGTGGTCCTGGAGCAGGAGGACATCAAGTCCGCGGCGCCCGAGAGCCATGACGCGGTCGAGGTCGAAGCCTTCGTCGACGCGACCGCGATCGGCCCCCAGTACTTCGAGAAGCCCTACGTACTGGTTCCGGCAAAGAAGGCCGAAAAGGGCTATGTCCTGCTCCGCGAAACCCTGAAGAAGACCGGCAAGATCGGCATCGCGCGCGTGGTCATCCGTACCCGCGAGCATCTATGCGCGGTCTTGCCGCAGCGTGACGCGCTGATGCTGATGATGATGCGCTATCCGCAGGAGCTGGTGGACGTGGACGTCTACAACATTCCTTCGGGCGCGACCGGCGACTACCGGGTGACGGCCAAGGAGCTGCAGATGGCCGAAGCCCTGATCGGCTCGATGGAAAGCGAGTGGGCTCCGGGCGACTTCAAGGACGAATTCAGGAGCAGGCTGCAGAAGGTGATCGAGAAACGGGTCAAGGCCAAGGGCGGCACCGTGCGCAAGCCCGAAGAGGAGGAATCGCTGCACGCGGATGCCACCACCAATGTGGTCGACTTCATGTCCCTGCTGCAGAAGAGCATCGACGCGAAGAAGCGCACGCCAGCGACCGCGACCAAGAAGGCGCCAGGCAAGAAGGCGGCGAAGAAGGCCGCCAAGAAGGCGCCGGCCAAGAAGGCCTCGAAGCGCAAGTCGGCCTGAGACGGGCCGTGAGCCTGCGCGACTACGCACGCAAGCGGCGCTTCGCCGACACGCCCGAGCCGGCAGACGATGCCGGGCGCGCAGGCGGCCGCGGCAGGCACCGCCCGATCTTCGTAGTGCAGCTGCACAATGCCCGTGCGCGGCACTACGACTTCCGGCTCGAGGCCGACGGTGCGCTCAAGAGCTGGGCGGTGCCGAAAGGACCGTCGCTGCGCGCGGGAGAGAAGCGGCTTGCGGTGCAGGTCGAGGACCATCCCCTGTCCTACGCCGGCTTCGAAGGCGAGATCCCGGAGGGAAACTACGGCGCCGGGCACGTGCTCGTGTTCGATCACGGCGTGTGGGCCTGTGAAGGCGACCCGCTTGAAGGCATCGCCGCGGGCAAGCTCGACTTCAGCCTGCATGGGTCCAAGCTGCGCGGTCAGTGGAAGCTGGTGCGCACCGGGATGCGCGGCGGACGCGGCGGCGGCAAGCCGCAATGGTTGCTGATCAAGCACAACGACGAATACGCGGCGGATGTGGAGGCCGACGATCTGGTGGAGGTCGAGCCGGGTCCGGAATCCTCAGCCGCGACCCGGCGGGTATGGGACTCCACCGAAGGCGAGCTGGTGGTGCCGAAGACGGCTGCAAAGCCGCACGCCACAAGCAGCCGTGCGACCACCAAGGCCCCGCCGAAGAATGCGCGCCGCAAGCCCCGCCGCAGCGACGCGACCTGGAAAAAACGCGCGCTCGCGCTGGAGGGCGCCAAGCCGCGTCCCTTCCCCCCCGGCTTCAAGCCCGAACTGGCCACGCTGCGCGAACACGCGCCCCGCGGCGACGACTGGCTGCACGAAGTCAAGTGGGACGGTTACCGCATGCTCGCCGATCTGGTCGACGGCAAGGTCAAGCTGCGCTCGCGCAACGACCTGGACTGGACGCCGGATTTCCCCGAGATCGTCGAAGCCATCGAGGCGCTGCCGGTCTCGGATGCACGCCTGGATGGCGAACTGGTGGCATTGGGCCCGGAAGGCGTGAGCGACTTCGCCCTGCTGCAGCGCACGCTGCAGGGCCGGTCCAACGCCTCTCTGCGCTACATGCTGTTCGACATGCCGGGCATTGCCGGCGTGGACCTGTCGCGCGCAGCGCTCGTGGAGCGCAAGGCGCTGCTCGAATCGCTGCTCGAACAGGCGGGCGGCGAAGCGCTGGCCTATAGCAGCCACGTGCTGGGTCACGGCGAAGAGGTGTTCGCGGCCAGCGCCACCCAGGGGCTGGAAGGCATCATCGCCAAGCGCCTCGATGCGCCGTATTCGCAAACGCGCAATGCGCAGTGGGTGAAGGTCAAGCACGCACAGGGCGACGAGTTCGTGGTGGTGGGCTATACCGCGCCGCGCGGTGCGCGCACCGCCTTCGGTGCGTTGCTGATGGCGGTGCCGGATCAGGACGGGCTGCGCTATGTTGGCCGGGTCGGCACCGGCTACAACGACGAGACCCTGCGCGCGTTGCACGCGAAGCTGCAGCCGCTGCGGCGCAAGACCGCGACGGTGGAGCTTCCCGATCACCTGCCGCACGACAAGCGCGACCGCGGCAATATCCACTGGGTGCGACCGCAGCTAGTCGTCGAAGTCGCCTATCGCGGCTGGGGCAAGGACGGCCTGCTGCGCCAGGCCAGCTTCCAGCGCATCCGCATCGACAAGACCGTGGAGGACCTGATGGCCACCGCCAAGGCAAGCAAGGCCATGCAGAAGGCGACAAAAAAAGCGGCCGTCGCCCGATCCAGGCAAGCTGCCGCTCCTGCGAAGGCCGCGAAAGCCGCGAAAGCCGCGAAACCGGCGTCGAAACCCGCTGCGCGCCGTGCCGGAGCTTCGCCACAGGTCCAGATCAGCAGTCGCGACCGGGTCGTGTTCCCCGATGCCGGCATCACCAAGGGCGAAGTGGCCGACTATTACACCGCGATCGCCGGGCACATCCTTCCGGATCTCGCGAACCGGCCGCTGTCGATCGTACGTTGCCCCGATGGCGCCGCGGGTACCTGCTTTTTCCAGAAACACCATGCAGGCACGCTCGGGCCGCATGTGCACGCGATCAGGCTCAAGGAGAAGAGCGGCGCCGACGATTACCTGTATATCGATGATGCCGACGGCCTGCTCGAACTGGTGCAGATGAACGTGCTGGAGTTCCATCCCTGGGGCGCGCACGTGGACAAACCCGAGCAGCCGGACACGATGGTGTTCGACCTGGACCCCGGGCCCGGAATCGAATGGAAGCAAGTCGTTGCGGCGGCGCGCGATGTACGCGCGCGATTGGAAGACGCAGGACTGCAAAGCTTCGTGCGGCTGACCGGCGGCAAGGGTTTGCACGTGGTCGTGCCGATCCGGCGCGGCCCGACGTGGGATGCGGTCAAGGATTTCACCGGCGCGTTCGCCGAGGCCATGGCCACGCACAAGCCGCTGCACTACGTCGCCACCATGAGCAAGGCCAAGCGCAACGACCGGATCTTCATCGACTGGCTGCGCAACGGCCGCGGGGCCACCAGCGTGTGCGGCTGGTCGCTGCGCGCGCGCGCCGGCGCCCCGGTCGCCGTGCCGATCCGCTGGGAGGAGCTCGGGCGTGTCGGCGCACCACCCGCCTTCGGCCTGCACAAAGCGCTCAGGCGCGCGAAGACGTTGAAGCAGGATCCATGGGAGGACTACTTCGCCTGCAAGCAGGCATTGCCCAAGCTGCGCTGAAGCCCGCATCCGTCGCGCCCAAGACTGTTCGTGCGCCTCGCCCGTTGCGGACTGCGCGCGCTTCCTCCCGATCTCGCCCGCATTCCGACCGACGACGCGTGCATCTCGTGATCGCGACCGTTCGTCGGCATCGAGGCATTCTTCGCAGGAACAGGTTGCATAACGATTTGCGCGAGCGTATCGTGCGCGCCCTTCGTCCTTGCGACGACGTGTACAACACACACCTAGAGCCATGACGCATTCCTTCCACATCGCAAACCTGCTCGATCTGCGGCGCGCACGCCGCGGCCTGGCAGCGCGCGTGCCCGCGTATCGCCCGACCGTCGGCGATCGCAAGGAACTGCGGCCCACCATCAGCTGATCTTTCGCCTACGGAAGATCGGCACCCGATCTTCCGAGGACACGCGAACGCCCTCGGATCCTGTCCGGGGGCTTTTTTTGCGCGTTCGCGAATGGAGTTGGTTCAAGAAATCTGCCGACACGATCCGCATCCCAGGCATCCGGGCATCGACTGCCCGCAGGAAGGGATTTCCGCTGTGAGGCGCTGCTGCTGCATGCAGCATGAGGCGCTGTGCCCCGATGCCGGGCACGGGCGGCGGGCGGGTTCGCGTCGGCGACGGAATTGACGCCGGTTTGGCGTCAATACGGAGCATCGTTCGAATGGCTTCCAGCGGCTCGGGCTCGCACGCCCGGCCGGTGCGCGCGGCGCTGCCGTGGCGTATGCCCGGAGCCGGGAGAGATGTTTCGAGCGGACGAAAGCTCAGAGGTTGAGCAGCGGCACGAGCCGTTGGCCGCCGGTTCGAATCCGGCTCGTCCACCACTGGATAGCTCAGAGGGTTAGAGCATCGGTCTCATAAACCGACTGTCGCGGGTTCGACTCCCGCTCCAACAACGACCTGTCACGTCGTTAACCGGGCGCAAGCCCATACCAGGAAACGCCCCGTGCGGCGTTTCGCCAGGCATCGCGCTTCGGTGTGGTGCGCAACGGAACGCCGCAGCGGTGATATCGCCGGGCCCGCGCCCTCGAGGCAGGCCGGCGGTCGCAGGACACGCGAAAGCGGCAGCAGCAATGCCGCGGATGCGTCGAACGCGATCGCCGCCCTGCGGACAGCACGCCGGCTCCGCGGTATCCACGTCAGGGGCGCTTCCACCCATTCCTTTGCCCGCTTCGACTTTGGAGCGTGCACCGCGAGACCCGATCCATCGCGCGTATTACCAAGCGGATCGGACCACCAGAGCCAACCAAGGAGAACTTCCAATGTTCTGGACCAAGAGGGTCGTGATCGGTGACGGCGAGCGCGGCCTGGTGTATCGCAACCGTCAATTCGCAGGCGTGCTCGCGCCGGGCGTGTACCGCTGGTTCGACCCGTTCAAGCGGGTCGAGGTGGCGATGCACGGCATTGCCAAGGCGGAATACGCCGGCAGCGATGCCGATGCGCTGATCGCCGCACTGGGCGAGAGGCTCGGCGAGAGCTTCGTGCTGGCCAACCTCGGCATGGATGAAGTCGGTCTGGTGCTGAAGAACGGCAAGCTCGAGGACGTGCTCGCTCCGGGGTCGCGCAAGCTGTACTGGAAGGGCCTGGTGGCCGTCGACGTGCAGACCGCGTCGCTCGCGAACGGTCTCGAGGTCGAGGCCGCCGTGGTCAAGCGTCTGCGTCAGCTCGGCGTGCTCGAGCGCATCACCGTGTCGCTGGTCGTGCCGGAAGAGAATGCCGGCCTGTTGTTCATCGACGGAAAGCTGGTGCGCACTCTGGCACCGGGCGCCTATGCCTTCTGGAACTTCCAGAAGAACGTGGGCGTGGAGCTGGTCGAGCTACGCGTGCAGTCGATGGAAGTCTCGGGCCAGGAGCTGTTGACCCGCGACAAGGTCAGCCTGCGCGTGAACCTCGCCGCGAGCATCCGCGTCGCCGATCCGGTGGCCGCGCGCACCAAGGTCGCCAAGTATGGCGACTACGTGTACCGCGAGCTGCAGTACGGCCTGCGCAAGGCGATTTCCGCCAAGACGCTGGACGAGCTGCTCGGCGACAAGGCTTCGCTCGACGCCGACATCTTCGGCTACGTGCGCGGCCGCGTCAGCGACCTCGGTGTCGACGTGCTCGGCGTCGGCGTCAAGGACGTGATCCTGCCGGGCGAGATGAAGGACATCCTCAACAGCGTCGTGCAGGCGGAGAAGGCGGCCCAGGCCAACGTGATCCGTCGTCGCGAGGAGGCGAACGCCACGCGTTCGTTGCTGAACACGGCGAAGCTGATCGAGGAGAGCCCGGTGCTCATGCGTTTGAAGGAGCTGGAGGCTCTGGAGAAGGTCACCGAGAAGATCGACAAGTTGACCGTGTTCGGCGGCCTGGACGGCGTCATGAAGCAGCTGGTCAGCTTGAAGCAGTAATCTTCGCGTGGCGAACGGATTCGCCGCGCGGAGTCTTATCCTAAGAAGGGATTCCACATGAGTACGCAACAGACCTACGAGTTTCTCCATTCGGAGCACGCGACCACGCCGATAAAGGGCTGGGTGCACGGCGTGCCGGTAGAGGACAAGGCGCGGCAGCAGCTGCGCAACATCGCCACGCTGCCGTTCGTCGGTCCGTGGGTCGCGGTGATGCCCGACGTGCACCTGGGCATCGGTGCCACGGTCGGTTCGGTCGTGCCGACCAGAGGTGCGATCATCCCGGCCGCGGTCGGCGTCGACATCGGCTGCGGCATGGCCGCGGTGCGGACCACGCTTACGGCGAACGACCTGCCCGACGACCTAGCGCTGCTGCGTAGCTCCATCGAGCGCAGCATCCCGGTCGGCAACGGCCCGGGCGGCGACCACCGCCGGATTCCCGACAGCGTCGAAACGAAGCTGGCGCAGTCGGACCTGATGGCGCGACTCGCGGTGATCCGCGACAAGCACCCGAAGATCCGCCCGGACAAGGTCGACAAGCAGATCGGCACGCTCGGCGGCGGCAACCACTTCATTGAGATCTGTCTCGACGAGGCCGATCGCGTGTGGGTGATGCTGCACTCGGGCTCGCGCGGCACCGGCAACCTGGTCGGCACCTACTTCATCGAGCTGGCGCGTCGCCAGCTGGAGAAGCGCGTGCTCGGCTTCCATCTGCCGGACAAGGACCTCGCGTTCTTCCTCGAAGGCGAGCCGCTGTTCGACGACTACGTCGCTGCGGTGTCGTGGGCGCAGGACTACGCGCGGGCCAACCGCGAGGCGATGATGGCGCGGGTGCTGCACGAGATGCGCCATCGCCTGCCGAAGTTCCAGCTGGACAAGGAGGCGGTGAACTGCCACCACAACTACGTCCAGCGCGAGGACCACTTCGGACAATCGCTTCTGGTGACCCGCAAGGGCGCGGTCAGCGCGCGCGAGGGCGAACTCGGGATCATCCCGGGCAGCATGGGCGCACGCAGTTACATCGTGCGCGGCAAGGGCAACGCGGACAGCTTCCACAGCTGCAGCCACGGCGCCGGCCGCGTGATGAGCCGTACCGCGGCGCGTGCGCAGATCACGCTGAAGCAGCATCGCGAGGCCACCGCCCATGTCGAATGCCGCAAGGACGCGGGCGTGATCGACGAATCGCCGGCCGCCTACAAGGACATCGACGCGGTGATGGCGGCGCAACGCGACCTGGTGGACGTGGTGCATACCTTGCGACAGGTGGTATGCATCAAGGGTTGATTGCATCGACCACGCATGGCTTGGGCCGCCCGGAGACGGGCGGCTTTTTTCGGCGCGCAACGAGCGACGGAATCGACCCGCCCGGCATGATGTCGTCAGCGGCTGACCATTCTGCAACCCAGATCCACGATCTTGTGTTGACGGAACCATACAACCCCATTATCTTGGGTTCGTCGGTTTCGGTGGCCTGCAAGTCGCCGGATGAAAAGGGAAGCCGGTGACGCCGTCGTCAGCGACGTTGGCCATTCCGGCACTGCCCCGCAGCGGTAACTGGGAACGAACCCGCCATGAGCACTGAGGCAACACGCCCCGGGAAGCGGCGGACTAGGAGGAAGCCCGAGGCTTCCGCGCCCATGAGTCCGAAGACCTGCCGACAGCCGCGCGATGCACGCCGCGCGGTGCCGGCCGCGGAATCTCCGGGGGGAGATGGCTGGTGGAGCACGCCGGCCGCAGCCCCCCTGCGCAGTCCCGGTTGTTGCGACGCCGCTGTCCGACCTTGTCGTTTCCGATGCCATCCGCGCCTGCGAGGGACAGGTCCGGACCCGTGCATCCCGCATGGAGACGACCCGATGCCTCATACCGGCATGCCCCAGACCAACGCAGCCGTGGCCGATGCCGTGGTTGATTCCGAATTTCTGCTCACCCCTCCGCCCACCGCCACCACGATGCGCGTGACCAAGCGCAACGGCGCCAGCGAGGCCGTGGACCTCAACAAGATCGTGCGCGCGGTCACCCGCGCTGCCGACGGCCTGCACGCGGTCGAGCCGATGCGCGTGGCCACGCGCACGATTTCCGGCCTGTACGACGGCGCCACCACGCGCGAACTGGATGAACTGTCGATCCGCACCGCGGCGCTGTTGACCGGCGAGGAACCCGAATATGGCCGCCTGGCCGCGCGCCTGCTCGCCGCAGTGATCGCCAAGGAAGTCTCAGGTCAGGAAATCCACGCCTTCTCGCAGTCGATCGCGCGCGGCCACGAAGTAGGTCTGATCAACGACCGCCTGCTCGGCTTCGTCCAGGCCAACGCGCGCAAGCTCAACGATGCGATCGACGTATCGCTGGACCGGCACTTCGACTACTTCGGCCTGCGCACCCTGTACGACCGCTACCTGTTGCGCCATCCGCATACGCGCAAGGTGGTCGAGACCCCGCAGCAGTTCTTCCTGCGCATCGCCTGCGCGCTGAGCGAAGACGTACCCGAGGCGCTGGCGCTATACCAGCGCATGGGCAACCTGGACTACCTGCCCAGCTCGCCCACGCTGTTCAACGGCGGGACCACGCACGAGCAGCTGTCCAGCTGCTTTCTGCTCGATTCGCCGCAGGATTCGCTGGAATCGATCTACCAGAAGTACGGCGACATCGCGCAACTGTCCAAGTTCAGCGGCGGCATCGGCGTCAGCTACACCCGCGTGCGTTCGCGTGGCTCGCTGATCAGGTCCACCAACGGCCACTCCAACGGCATCGTGCCGTGGCTGAAGACGCTCGACTCCTCGGTCGCGGCGGTCAACCAGGGCGGCAAGCGCAAGGGCGCGGCCTGCGTCTACCTGGAGCCCTGGCACGCCGACGTGGAGGAATTCCTGGAACTGCGCGACAACACCGGCGACGAGGCGCGGCGCACCCACAACCTCAACCTCGCAAACTGGGTGCCGGACCTGTTCATGCGGCGCGTGGAAGCCGACGCGGAATGGTCGCTGTTCGATCCGCGCGTGGTGCCGGAGTTGGTCGATCTGTTCGGAGCGGATTTCGAACGCGCCTACGAGCAGGCCGAAACGCAGGGCAAGGCGGTCAAATCGATCAGGGCGCGCGAACTCTACGCACGGATGATGCGCACCCTGGCCCAGACCGGCAACGGCTGGATGACCTTCAAGGACAAGTGCAACCGCGCCAGTAATCAGACCGCCAAACCCGGCAACGTGATCCATCTGTCGAACCTGTGCACCGAGATCCTGGAAGTCACCTCGGCAGAGGAAACCGCGGTCTGCAACCTGGGATCGATCAACCTCTCGCGGCATTTCGACGCGGACGGCCGTTTCGATTTCGACAAGCTGGGCGAGACCGTGCAACTGGCGATCCGCCAGCTCGACCGCGTGATCGACCTGAACTTCTATCCGATCGAGTCGGCGCGCCGCGGCAACCTGCGCTGGCGTCCGGTCGGACTGGGCGTGATGGGCCTGCAGGACGTGTTCTTCAGGCTGCGCCTGCCCTTCGATAGCGAGGCCGCACGCAGGCTGTCCGCACGCATCGCCGAAGAGATCTACTTCCATGCGCTGGATGCATCCAACGAGTTGGCGATCGAACGCGGCAGGCATCCGGGCTTCGCCGAGACCCGCGCCGCGACCGGCGAGCTGCAGTTCGACGCCTGGGGCGTGGTGCCGGAGAACGCCACCCGCTGGGACGGCCTGCGCGCGCGCATCCAGGAACACGGCCTGCGCAACTCGCTGCTGGTCGCCATCGCACCCACCGCGACCATCGCCTCGATCGCCGGTTGCTACGAATGCGTCGAGCCGCAGACCAGCAACCTGTTCAAGCGCGAGACGCTGTCGGGCGACTTCCTGCAGGTCAACCGCTACCTGGTGGCCGAACTCAAGCAGCTCGGACTGTGGACCGCGGAGATGCGCGATGCCATCAAGCACGCCGAAGGCTCGATCCAGGCCATCACGCGAATCCCGCAGGCACTGCGCGAGGTGTACCGCACCACTTGGGAAATCCCGATGCGCGCGCTGATCGACATGGCCGCCGGCCGCGGTGCGTACATCGACCAGTCGGCCTCGCTCAACCTGTTCATGGAAAATCCGAGCATCGGCGCGCTGTCGTCGATGTACATGTACGCGTGGAAGCAGGGAATCAAGACCACCTATTACCTGCGCTCGCGCCCGGCGACCAGGATCGCCAAGGCCACGGTGGCGGACGGCCCGCAGCCAAAGGTGGAACTTTCCCTCACTGACGCCGTTGCATGTTCGCTGGAAAACCCCGAGTCCTGCGAGGCCTGCCAGTAGCGAAGAAAGAGCCCCGCTCCTCTCGGGAGAGGGGTTGGGGGTGCGGGTTCGGCGGAGCGAAATGCACTGCCACACCTCGAACCCTTCGACGAACAGGCGGCCGGAAGCTTCATCGCTCTGCCGAACCCTCATCCGCCCTTCGGGCACCTTCTCCCGAAGGGAGAAGGGACATCACAAAGCGAGACGACAATGTCCACGCACCATCAGTCCCTGCTCGATCCCGGCTTCGAACTCACCCTGCGCCCGATGCGCTATCCGCAGTTCTACGAGATGTACCGCAACGCCATCCGCAACACCTGGACGGTGGAGGAAGTGGATTTCTCGCTGGATACCAACGACCTCAAGCACAAGTTCGGGCCGGCCGAGCGCCATCTGGTCGAACGGCTGGTGGCGTTTTTCGCCACCGGCGACTCGATCGTGGCCAACAATCTGGTGCTCAACCTGTACCAGCACATCAATGCGCCCGAGGCGCGCATGTACCTGTCGCGGCAGCTGTACGAGGAAGCGCTGCACGTGCAGTTCTACCTGACCCTGCTCGATACCTACCTGCCCGACCCGAACGAACGCGCCAGGGCCTTCGCCGCGGTCGACAACATTCCTTCCATCCGCAGGAAGGCCGGGTTCTGCTTCAAGTGGATCGATTCGCTGCAGGGCCTGCAGCGGATCGAAACCCGTGAGCAGCGGCAGCAGTTCCTGCTCAACCTGATCTGCTTCGCCTGCTGCATCGAAGGCCTGTTCTTCTTCGGCGCCTTCGCCTACGTCTACTACCTGCGCTCGCGAGGGCTGCTCCACGGCCTGGCCTCGGGCACCAATTGGGTGTTCCGCGACGAAAGCGCGCATATGGCCTTCGCCTTCGAGGTGATCCGCACCGTGCGCGAGGAGGAGCCGGACCTGTTCGACGACGAGCTGCGCACACGGGTGGTGCAGATGATGGGCGAGGCGGTCGAATGCGAGTATGCCTTCGCCGAGGACACCCTGTCCGGCGGCGTGGCGGGCCTGTCGCTCAAGGACATGCGCGAATACCTGCAGTACTGCGCCGATCAGCGGATGGCGCAGCTGGGTATGCCGAAGCATTTCGGCTCGCGCAACCCGTTCCCGTTCATGGATCTGCAGGATGTGCAGGAACTGACCAACTTTTTCGAGCGGCGGGTGTCGGCCTACCAGGTCGGCGTGCAGGGCGAGGTCGGGTTCGACCACGCGTTCTGATAGGCGCGGCCGACCGGGACGCCGCTGCCCGAAGCCCGCGACCTCACGGCAGCGAGGGTCCCCCGCAAGTCGCAACCCGCATCGGGTCGCCAGATGCGGCTATGGCTGCTTGGAGAAGCGCCAGCGACGCAGGCCGTCCATAGCCCAGGTGAGCGCGACGCAGGCGACCGCCGTGGCGACCCAGCCGCTTGCGCCCGTACCGAAGGCATCGAGTGCGGCCAGCCAGTCGCGCCCGAACAACACCACGACCACCAGCGCGCCCAGTGCCATCACCGCGATCAGCGCGCGCACCAGGGCCTGCTCCAGGCGCGTGTCGAGCCGGGCGGCGCGCAGGCCGCGTTCGGCGAGCGCGGCCACGGTGTAGGCGAAATTGCTGGGAAGGCGGTCGGGCTGCGGTTGGCGCAGGGCACGCGCCACCCGGCGGTATGCGGCGACGTCCGGATCGCCCGCAAGCTCGCTCCGTTCATCGCGCAGCGCTTGTTCCTGCAGCTGCCATTTGCGTTCGAAGGCGTCGGTGCCCGGTCGGGGATGCTTGGCGTTCATGCGGCGGCTCCTACTTCGGCCAGACCCATCCGCGGCGCGAGCAGATCGCGCAACAGCTTGCGGCTGCGGAACAGGTGGCTCTTGATGCTGTTCTCGGGCAGTTCGGTGATGCGTGAAATCTCGCCGATCGGCAGTTCTTCCAGGTGGTACAGCGTGAGCAGCGTGCGCTGCAGCGGCGGCAGGGTTTCGATCGCGGCATGCAGGTGCTGGTCGATCTCGGCGCCGGCGACGCTGGTCTCCAGATCGAAATCGTCGGCCACGCTCTCGGCCAGCGACGGCCCATCGGCGGGCGATTCGGCGATCGGCACCCGCTTGCGTTCCAGGTGCCGCTTCGCCATCGAATAGGCCACCTGCCCGATCCAGCCGCTCAATGCCCGTTCGCCGCGGTACTGGTGCAGGCACTGGTGCACGCGCAGGAAGGTTTCCTGGCACAGGTCGCGGGCATCCTCCGGGTTGCGGACCATGCGCTGGACGATATGCCAGCACAGACCCTGATACTGGCGCACGAGGCGTTCGAACGCGCCCGGGGCGTTGCCCAGCACGGCCGCGACCAGGGCGCGGTCTTCCTCGATGGTGGTGGCTGCACTCACAGCGGCAGGGATACGCCTGTGGGGCGCCCGGTTGCAAGCCCGATGCGACGGAGGCCCTGCAACCGCCGACGAACCCGCCGTATCCCTGTCACCGAACCCCAACCACGGCCACCGCCATGAACCTCGAATTCCTGATCCCCATCGTGCTGTTCGTCTGCATTACCTACGCCATCAAGGCGGTGGTCGACGCCCGCGTCCGCCGCCAGATGGTCGAATCCAACGGCTCCCAGGAGCTGGTCCGTTCGATCGTCGAGAGCGAGGAAGCCCGCCGCCGCCACGGCTCGCTGCGCTGGGGCGTGGTGCTGGTGGCGCTGGGCATCGGCTTCACCGCGATCTCGGCCCAGGGTCTGGACCAGATCACCCCGGCGACCTTGGCGATCCTGCTGATCGCGACCGGCCTGGGCAACCTGGCCTACTTCCTGCTGGCGCGGAAGCTGGCGGCCTGAAACGCACAACCTGGCGGGCGGATGGCACTTCGGTCCTGTCTGCCCAGTGCCGCAAAAGAACCATGACGTTCCGATCGCATCAGGCCATTCAATCCAGCGTCCGCAGGGTCACCGCCGGCGGCGTGTCCAGCACGCGCCGGGTGACCCAGAGCCCGGCAACCAGCGCCGCGAGCATGCCCAGCCCGCCGCCGGCCAACGCCAGCTGCCAGTTCGGCTCCCACGGCAGGTCGAACACGCGAATGGCGACCACACCCGACAGCACCGAGGCGGCGACCGCGGCGACCAGGCCCGACAGCAGGCCGATCGCCGCGAACTCCGAGGCCTGGGCCAGGCGCAGCTGCCGGCGGCTACCACCGAGCACGCGCATCACGCCGGCCTCGAGCAGGCGTTCGTCCTGGCTGGCGCTCACCGCGGCCAGCAGCACCAGCACCCCCGCGGCGAACGAGAACCAAAACACCACCTGCACCACCTTCGAGACCTGGTCTCCGGTGGCGCGCACCTGCTTGAGCACCGCGTCCACGTCGATCACCGACAGGTTCGGAAAACGCTGCACCAGCTCGGCGGTGAAGCGTGGCCTGGTGTCCGGCACGCTGACCGCGGTGATGTAGCTGGCCGGATAACCGGCCAGCGCGCCGGGCGAGGCCAGGACGAAGAAGTTCGGGCGGAAGCTCTCCCATTCCACGCTGCGCAGACTGGTGATCGTGCCGCTCAGTGTCTGCCCGGCGACGTCGAAGCCGATGCGGTCCCCGAGCTTCCAGCCCAGCGATTCGGCGAAGCGCTCTTCCACCGAAAACTCGGTGCGCGCCGGCGTCCCGGACCAGAACCGGCCGGCGACAACCTTGTTGTCATCGCGCAGCGTAGGCGCCGAAGACAGATTGAACTCGCGCTCGGCGCGCCTGCGCGCCTGGCGCGCGGCATCGGCGTCCTCGCCCCTGTCCTCGCCCCGGTCATAGTCCGCACCCGAAGTGGGCCGGCCGTTGCGCGCCACCAGGCGCGCACGCACCATCGGAACCAGGGCGGGTTCGCCCACGTCTTGTTGCGCGATGAAGGCGCGGACCGCCTGCACCTGGTCCTGCTGCACGTTGATGATGAAGCGGTTGGGCGCGTTCTCCGCCAGCTGCAGCTGCCAGCGATCGAGCAGATCGGTGCGCACGAAGGTCAACAGCAGCAATGCCATCAGCCCGAGTCCGAACGCGGACACCTGCGCGATGCTGGTGCCGGCACGGCGGCTGACGTTGGCCAGGCCGTAGCGCAGGCTGCCGCGCAGGCGCGAGCGCGCACGCCGCACGACCAGGATCAGTGCCCATGCCAGCAGCGCCAGCACGGCCAGCGTCGCAGCGATGCCCAGCAGCATCGCGCCGCCCAGCACCGCCGAACCGGCCTTCCACCACAGCAGGGCGGCCAGTCCGGCGAAGCCGGCGATCGCCACGACCCACGCGCTGGGCTCGGTCGGGTCCAGGTCGCGCCGCAACACGCGTAGCGCGGGCACGCGTCGCAGCGCAAGCACGGGCGGCGCACCGAAGGCGAGCAGCACCACCAGGCCGACGCCGTATCCCTGCAACGCCGGCCAGATCGAGGCTGGTGGGATCGAGAGCTGCAATTCCTGCGCCAGCCACGCCCCGACCGCCCATTGCAGGCCGAAGGCGATGGCAACGCCAATCGTGCAGGCGATCAGGCCGAGCAACAGCAGTTCGCCGACGTGCAGGGCCACCAACGTGCTTTGCACGGCGCCAAGGCAGCGCATCACCGCGACGCCGGAAAGATGGCGCTCGCTGTGGCGGCGCGCCGCCATCGCCACCGCGACCGCCGCCAGGATCACCGATACCAGCGCCGCGAGCCCAAGGAAGCGTCCGGCACGATCGAGCGCCGAACGCAGCTCAGGCCGGCTTTCGCCGATGGTCTCGAGCCGCTGCCCGCGCCCGAGGTTGGCGCGTGCGGTCGCGACGAAGCGCTCGACCGCCGCTGCCTGTCCGGCCGCGACCAGCCGGTAGCGCACGCGGCTGCCTTCCTGCACAAGGCCGGTGCTGGCGAGGTCGGCCAGGTTGAGGAAAACCTTGGGCGCGACATTGAAGTAATCGAAACCTGCGCCGGGTTCCTGCGTCACCAGCGCTACCAGCCGCAGCGAGGCATCGCCCAGCAGCACGGTATCGCCCGGCTTCGCGCCCAGCGTGTCGGCGCCGGTGCGGCTCATCCACACGGTGCCGGGCTGCGGGATCGCATCGGCGGCGCGCGTACCGCCGTCGACCTCGACAGTGAAACTGCCGCGCAGTGGATATCCAGCCCCGAGCGCCTGCAGCTCGCCCAGCCGCAGCGAGGCTCCATCGCTCGCGCGCGGCGACCCACTGCCTGCGACGCGCACCATGCTGTCGAGTTCGACCGTCTCGGCGCTGCGCAATCCCGGCACGTTCGCGGCCGCGCGCGCCGCACCGGCGATCGGCGCATCTGCGCGCAGCACCGCATCCCCGCCGAGGAGCTTGTTGGCCTCGATCGCGAGCGCGCGTTCGGCACGATCGGTGACGAAGCCCACGGCCGTGACCGCAACCACTGCCAGCACCAGGGCCGCGGCCAGGATCCGGATGTCGCCTGCGGCCATGTCGCGGCGCAGCTGCCGCCAGGCCAGGGCCAAGGTGCCGATACGCCGGCTCATGCGGCCTGTGCCGTGTCCGCCACCAGACGGCCGCCGTCCAGGCGCAGGGTGCGATGGCAGCGCTCGGCCAGGTGCTCGTCATGGGTGACCAGGACCAGGGTGGTGCCCGCCTGGCGGTTCATGTCGAACAGCAGTTCGATGATCCCTTGCCCGGTGCGGGTGTCGAGATTGCCGGTGGGTTCGTCGGCGAACAGCAGCGAAGGCCGGGTGACGAAGGCCCGCGCCAGGGCGACGCGCTGCTGCTCGCCGCCCGACAACTGCCGCGGATAATGACCCAGGCGCTCGGCCAGGCCGACCTGCTGCAGCATGCTCCGCGCCGGCGGTTCGGCATCGCCGTCGCCGCGCAGTTCCAGCGGCAGCATCACGTTCTCCAGCGCGGTCAGTGAGGGTAGCAGCTGGAAACTCTGGAACACGAAGCCCACCTTTTCGCCGCGCACGCGGGCACGGCCATCTTCATCGAGCTGCGAAAGCGGTTCGCCCGCCAGCACCACCGAACCGCTGCTGGGCGTGTCCAACCCGGCAAGCAGCGAAAGCAACGTGCTCTTGCCCGAACCCGACGGACCGACGATGGCGATGCTGTCGCCCTGGTCGATGCGGAACGACATCCCATCGAGGATCACGAGTTCGCCTGCAGGCATCGGCACGCGCTTGCCCAGTCGGTCGGCCTGCAACGCTGTCGTTTCGGTCATGGAAGCTGGCATCCTAAGTTCTGGACCTGTCTGCTGGCGGAGCGGCACCACGCCGTATCCGCCGGTGGTGGAGTGACGCATGAAAACACGATATGCGGCGACCCCCCGTCGCCTTCAATGGGCCATCGGTTGGGTTGCGCTGCTGCTGACGTGCGCGCTGCAGGCCCAGCCCGCTGCCCGGCCGGCATCGTTCGTCGCCACCGATCCGCGCACGGTGTTGGTGATGGGCGATTCGCTCTCGGCCGCGTACGGCCTGTCGGCGGCGCAGGGTTGGGTGGCGCTGACCGCGGAACGGATCGCAAAGCAACGCCCGGGCTGGCGCGTGGTCAATGCGAGCATCAGCGGCGAAACCACCGCCGGCGGCGCGGCGCGGATCGTCGATGCGGTGGTGCGCCATCGCCCGTCGGTGGTGGTGATCGAGCTGGGGGCCAACGATGCGCTGCGCGGCCTGCCGCTGCGCGAGACCCGGCGCAACCTTGCGCGCATGATCGGCGCCGCCCAGGGCATCGGGGCGAAGGTGCTGCTGGTGGGCATGCGCATTCCTCCCAACTACGGGCCCGCTTACACCATGGAATTCGAACGCGGATACCGGGAGCTGGCGCAGCGCTTCGGCACAACGCTGCTGCCCTTCCTGCTGCAGCCGATCGCTTCCGACCGCGGCAACTTCCAGGGCGACAACATGCACCCGGTCGCAGCCGCCCAGCCGCGCATCCGTGACCACGTGTGGCCGGCGCTGGAGCCGCTGCTGGACTGACCGGCGATCCGGCGGGGAGGCGGCGTTGCCGGTCCGCGCGTCCCGGCAGCGGCGCTCATCCGAAACCAGACGTGAACCGTTCGCCGGACCGGCCTGCAAACGCCCATCCCGGGAGCGCACAATCCCACGCAGGTTCCCTGTCAGGAGGACGCGACATGCTGGCGAAAATTCTGCTTCCCTGCCTGCTGATGGCGGCCCTCGCGCCCGACGCCGCTGCTGCGCAGCGACGCGTCACCGATCCGGAGGCGCCACGCAGCCTGCCGGTGGACGGCACGGTCGACGTGCGCTGGACCGATCCTGCGCAGTTCAGCGACATCCGCTACAGCACCAATCGCCATGAAGCCGAGCGCGGCGACTGGGTGGTGCAACTGGCCGAATACCTGCGGCAGCGCGCGCTGAAACGGCTGCCCACAGGCGAACGACTCGAGGTGGAGATCACCGACATCCGCCGCGCCGGCTCCTACGAGCCCTGGCACGGCCTGGCGATGAATGACGTGCGCATCCTGCGTGATCACTACCCGCCGCGGATGGAGCTGCACTTCCAGCGCATCGGCGCGGACGGACGCGTCATCGACGAAGGCGACCGCAAGCTGATGGACCCGGGTTACCTGATGGGCAGTTCCAGCTTCGGCAGCGATCCGCTGCGGTACGAGAAGGCGATGCTCGACCGCTGGCTCGTCACGGAACTTGGCGCCTCCACCCGCATCGCCGACCGCTAAGCCTTGACGGTTTACGTGGACGATGCGGTGACGCTCTGGCGGGGCCAGCGCTGGGCCCATCTGATGGCCGACACGCTGGACGAGCTGCACGCGTTCGCCGCCCGTCTGGGCATCCCGCGACGCGCCTTCCAGGACAAGCGCAGCGGCGCCCATTACGACGTCCATGCCGACCTGCGCAGCATCGCGCTGGCGCTGGGCGCCATGCCCATCTCGCGACACCGCGACCGCGCACTGCTCAAGTCGGTGATCGCGCAGGCCAAAGCCCAGGGACGCGGCGAAGCACCTTAGCGCCCGCCCATCGGGGCACTCGCGTACCAGCAAGCGATCAGGCATGCGCAGCACTGATGGCGCTCTCGCCAGGGCCTTCCACGCCTCCACGGCTACAATGCGACCTGCTCCAGCGCCTTGCATGCCTGCCATGACCGACACCCTGCCCGACCGCCTGTCCAACGACCCCCGCAGCCCGTATTACGACGAAGCCCTGCTGGCACGCGGCATCGGCGTGCGCTTCAACGGCGTCGATCGCACCAATGTCGAGGAGTATTGCGTCAGCGAAGGCTGGGTGCGGGTGGCGGCAGGACGCGCGCTCGACCGTCGCGGGCAGCCGATGACGATGAAGGTCAAGGGCACGGTCGAACCGTACTTCCGCGGCGAATCCGGCGAAGCACAGCCCGCGTAAGTGTGGGCCCGCGGCGCAGTGCCCGCACCGCCTCGCGCGCGGTGCAACGTCGGGCGAGACGTCCTAGCGGAACTTGAACAGCGTGTCCTCGTGCCCGTCGGTGAAATGCAGCGCGCTGCCGTAGCCGCTGCTGTTGCCGTAGCCGATGCCGAACTCGCGCACGTGATGCACATGACGTACGTTCGTCTGCGGTACGGTTTCCACACTTTCGGTCCGATCTGCGAAGTCGTGGCGCGATCCCTGCGTGGCCTGGATCTCGATCGCGTTCATGGCGTTCTCCGGGTGCCTGCGCAGGCTAGGCGTCCGCGACCGGCAACGCATGTGGCAACGGTCGGCCAACCGAAGTCATGGTTGTGGCCGCATGCGAACCGGATCCAAGCGTGCGCGCTGCGCGGCGATCACCCGCTGCGCAACCCGGCATGGTCGGCCGGTCATGGGACGCGAGGCCCCTGGACGCCCGGCCAAGGTAGTTGCGCGATGGAGCTGCCCTCGAAACGGCCTTCCGGTCCGTAGCGCCGCTCGGCAAACACCAAGGTCCCGTCGACTCCGGCCAGGACCACGCTGCTGCAGCGCGTGCCATAGGCCGCTCCACGCACGAACGCCGGCGAAAGCGTGCGCTCCAGCTCCAGCCCCACGCCCGTGTCCGGCAGCAGTGCATCCGGCGCCTGGCTGGTATCGGCGAGTGCGTCGAACAGCGGCGCCATCGCCTGCTCGACTGGACGGTCCTGCGGGGACTCCGCCTCCAGCCACGATTGCAGCGCGCGCGTGGCGTGCATCGCCTTGGGCCAGGGCGCGTCGAATGCGCCGTTGGACATCGCGTGCACGCCCGGCGGCACGGCCTGCATCGCGAAGCGCGGATGATTGCTGGCGAACAACAGCGACTCGCCGTCCCAGAGCAGCAGGTTAAAGCGACCGTATTCGCGGGCCGTCGTCTCCAGGCCGGCGGCGAAGGCTTCGGCGCTGTCCGCTGCTTCGGCGAAGCCGCGCACCAGGGCACCCCGGGAACGCGGAGCGGCGTCGGGCACCATGCCGGCACGCACATTGGTGACTGCCGCCAGGCGCCCGCGGGTGGAGGCCAGCAGCCAGCTGCCCCCGGCTTGCAGGTCGCGGCCGCCATACAGATGCGGCTGGATCGGATCGGCGCCCGCGGGTGCGGCGGCGCGTTCGTGGAATTCGTCGCGGTTGGCGATCAGGGCGAGCCGGTAGCGCGGGTCGGCGCGCCAGGCGAAGGCGATCAGGCACATGCCGCCATGCTAGGGCCTGGCCGCCGCCATAGGCGGCCTGGCTGCCGCATGGCGATTCGGTGCCGGACCGCGCCCGGCCTGGGTCGCTTCGCAGCCGCGCAGACCAAGGGCAGCGAGCAACAGCGGCGGATCGGCGACAATGCCGGTCCTCTCACGCCGCCCATTCCATGAAATCCAGCGGACTCGCCTTCCACCACCCCGTCGCGTTCTGGCTCGGCAGCGCGCTGATCGTCGCGGGCGTGTTCTCGCACATGCCGATGTTCATGATGGGCCAGCACACCCACTGGCAGATGGTCGGCATGCCGATGACCACCGAGATGTGGGTCGGCATGGCGATCATCCCGCTCGGCCTGGCGCTGGCGGCCTACGGCCTGATGCCGCGCATGGCGCAGATGCGCGAGGCGATGCAGGGCGATGCCGGACATCTCCATTTTCACATCGCCGATGGCGTGCCGCTCAACATCGAACACTGGAAGCTGGTGACGGTGCTGGTGGTGGCGCTGGCGGTGGACGTGATGAAGCCAGCCACGTTGGGATTCGTGATGCCGGGCATGAGCGCCGAGTATCAGATCGGTAAGCCCACGGCGAGCCTGCTGGCGCTGGTGGCGCTGACCGGCACCACCATCGGATCGGTGGTCTGGGGGCGCGTGGCTGACCTGTTCGGACGCCGCGCGGCCATCCTGCTGGGCGCATTGATGTTCATCGGCACCGCGATCTGCGGGGCGATGCCCACATTCGAATGGAACCTGGCGATGTGCTTCCTGATGGGCATGTCGGCCGGCGGACTGCTGCCGATCACCTTCACCCTGATGGCCGAGACCGTGCCGGCCGCGCATCGCGGCTGGCTGCTGGTGGCGCTCGGTGGCATCGGCACCTCCGCCGGCTATCTGCTCGCAGCAGGGGCAGCGGCGACCCTGGGCGAGATGTTCAGCTGGCGCGTGCTGTGGCTGCTCGGCCTGCCCACCGGCGCGATCATCGTGTTCCTGTACCGCTACATCCCCGAATCCCCGCGCTTCCTGTCCAACGCCGGCCTGGTCGACCAGGCCCGCGCGGTGTTGCGCAAGTTTTCCGGCAATGCCTACGCCGCAGTGGAGCGCGACGATGCCGCCCACCCGGGTGCGCCGGTGATCGACGAACGGCCAGTGGTGGGTGTGCGTGAACTCCTGCGCGGTCGCCATGCCGGCATTACCTGGGGTCTGCTCACCGCGGGGGTGGCCTGGGGCCTGGCGAACTTCGGCTTCCTGCTGTGGCTGCCAGTGAACCTGACCGAGCTCGGCGTGGACCCGAAAGCCGCCAGCACCGTGCTGGCCAAGTCCGCGATCCTGGCCCTGCCCGGGATCGGCGTGGTGATCTGGCTCTATCACCGCTGGAGCAGCTTCAAGTCGCTGGTGCTGTTCATCGGCATGACCGCGCTCGCGCTGCTCGCCTTCGCCGCGATGGGCTGGCTGCAGGTGCGTTCCGAATCGCTGGTCATCGTGTGCACCGTGGCGCTGCTGGTCACGATCAGCGGCGTGATTGCGATGCTTATTCCCTACGCGGCCGAGATCTACCCCGTGCATCTGCGCGGGACCGGCTCGGGCAGCATCGCGGCCAGCTCCAAGTTCGGCGGGATCCTGGGTGCGGGCCTCGGGGTCGCAGGCTTCTTCGATCATTTCGCGCTGTCGGCGCTGTTGATCGCGCTGCCGATGCTGGCAGCCTGCATATTGCTGCTGCGCAGCGGGATCGAAACCCGCGGCCAGCGCCTGGAGGACATCGAGCGCGCGATGGCCGGAAGCGCCTGAGCCGTTTTCCCCGGCTCCTGTCTTCATCCGACGCCCGGCTCGGTTAGGATGCGGCCTCCTCCTCCGCCGCCGATCGACCCCATGGAATATCTGCTGCTGGTCTATACCGACACCGAGCTGCAAGAGGCATTGCCCGAAGCCGAATACGACGCGCGCATGCGCTATTGCCTGCAGCATGCGGACGAGCTCAAGCAGCAGGGCACACTCAAGTCCTACCGACAGCTCGAAGCCCCGTCCACTGGCAGGTCGGTGCGGATCCGCGCCGGCAAGACCACCGTCGTCGACGGCCCGTTCGCCGAGACCAAGGAAGTCCTCGCCGGCTTCAACCTGATCGAGGCCGAGAGCCTGGAACAGGCGGTGGAAATGGCCAAGGACATCCCTTGGGCGCAGACCGGCTGCATCGAGGTGCGACCGGTACGCGACGCGGACAAGGTACGCCAGAGCGTCGGCGCCTGAGCCGCATCCGCCGGGTCACTAAGGCAACAACTCCTGCTGCCTGCGCCTGCTGAGGCGGGCAACGGCATCGCGATACGACCACTCGACAAGTTCGCGCAGATAGGTGTGCGGGAATGCGGCCACGTCGACGATCGTGACCCAGCGCCAGCGGCCCATCCAGCGCGCCGGCTTCACCCCCGGCATGTCGGTCAGTTCGAGGAAACGCTCCGGCGTGACCTTGATGCTGAAGCGCCAGCGCTCGGGCTCGCTGGTCTTGAAGTAGGCGAACGTCTTGTCGAAGACCCGATAGGACAGCACGTTCATGGGCTCCGGCAATAGCACTACGCTGGCTCCGGGAAGCCGGCCGCAGTACCGCTTCAGCGCAGCCACGTCCATGCCGCGGCTATGCGCTGCGGTCGAGCATGACCCGCAGCACGGTCAGCGTGGTCACGTCGTCCACGCCCTTGAGCAGGGCGATGCGCTCGCGCAGGTCGGCCAGATGGCTCGGCGCGTCCGCGCGCACCAGCACCATCAGGTCGATCTCTCCGGCCACGCTATGGCATTGCTGGACTTGCGGCAGCGCCGCCAGGGCCGGCATCACATCGTCGCAGGTGAAGCCGTCGACATAGCGCAGCAACAGCCAGGCCAACAGTGGTTCGTTGCCGCTGCCCAGACGCACCGTGTACTGGGCGATGACGCCGGCATCCTCGAGTCGCTGCAAGCGCTCCTGCACCGTGCTGCGTCCCAGTCCGACCGCCTTGGCCAGTGCTACGGTGGACAGGCGCGCATTGTCCTGCAGCAGGGCGATCAGCTTGCGGTCGATGTCATCGAGCGGCTTCATCGGATCCATGCCCGTCGGCACCGGGCCGGCATTATGCCGGGTTGCGACCGGCACCTGCCTGCGGCCAAAGTGCGAGGCCGTCGAGAGGACCAGCCATGCACTCCGGACCACGTTTCGCGCAACTGCCGTCGCCGCCGTATTACGCGGTGATCTTCTCCTCGCAGCGCAGCCCGCACGACGAAGACGGCTACGCCGCCACGGCCGCGCGGATGGTCGAACTCGCGCGCGAGCAGCCTGGCTTTCTCGGCTACGAATCGGCCCGGGATGCGAGCGGGTTCGGGATCACGGTCGCCTATTTCGATTCCGAAGCCAACATCGCCGCCTGGCGCCAGCACGCCGAACACGCCGCCGCGCGTCGCGAAGGGCATCGCACCTGGTACGAGCACATCGAACTGCGCATCGCCCGGGTGGAACGTGCCTACGGCGGCATCCGCCGGGAGCAGGCATGAGCACGTTCGCCTTCGATCGCCGCGCCGCATTGATTCCCATCGATGTCCAGCGTGGCTTCGACTACCCGCCCTGGGGCCGGCGCGACAACCCGCGGATGGAGCGCCACGGCCGCGCCCTGCTCGATGCCTGGCGTCGCGCCGGCTGGCCGCTGATCCATGTCCGCCATGACTCGGTCGTGCCCGGCTCCTCGCTCAGTCCCGCGCATCCGGGCAACGCCTTCCGCGACGGGTTCGAGCCCCTGCCGGGCGAGCCGCTGGTGAGCAAGTCGGTGAACGCCGCCTTCATCGGCACCGACCTCGATCTGCGCCTGCGTCGCCTGGGCGTGGGCTGCCTGGTGCTGTTCGGCATCAGCACCGACATGTGCGTGTCGACCACCGCACGCGTGGCCGCGAACCTGGGCTACCGGACGATCGTGGTCGGCGATGCCTGCCAGTGCTTCGACCTGGACGACGGCGCCGGCGGACTGATCCGCGCGGAAGAGATCGCACGTGCGCACCTGGCGACCCTGCGCGCCGAGTTCGCCGAGGTGGTCGACACCACGGACGTCATCGCCGCCCTGGACGATGCGCTTGCTGCGGAGCCCTCGCCCGCTATTGCTTGAGCTTCCAGCCGGTGCGGAAGATCCACCAGATCGTCGCCAGGCACAGCAGCAGGAATCCCAGGATCGCGGCGAGGCTGACGGCCACGTCCACGTCCGACTGCCCGTAGAAGCTCCAGCGCATGCCGCTGATCAGGTAGACCACCGGGTTGAACAGGCTCGCCGTGCGCCAGGGTTCTGGCAGCATGTCGATCGAATAGAACGCGCCGCCCAGGAAGGTCAGCGGGGTCATGATCAGCAACGGGATGATCTGCAGGCGCTGGAAGCTGTCCGCCCACAGCCCGATGATGAAGCCGAACAGGCTGAAGCTGAGCGCGGTGAGCAGCAGGAAGCACAGCATCCAGACCGGGTGCGCGATCGAGTACGGCACGAAGAATCGCGCCGTGACCAGGATCAGCACGCCGAGCATCAGCGACTTGGTCGCCGCCGCGCCGACGTAGCCGGTGACGGTCTCGATCCACGACACCGGCGCCGAGAGCAGTTCGTAGATGGTGCCCGCCCACTTGGGCATGTAGATCCCGAACGAGGCGTTGGAGATGCTCTCGTTGAGCAGCGAGAGCATGATCAGGCCGGGGATGATGAAGGCGCCATAGCTCACCCCGCCGATCTCGCCCATGCGCGAGCCGATCGCGGCGCCGAACACGATGAAGTACAGCGAGGTCGACAGCACCGGCGAGAGGATCGACTCCATCAGGGTGCGGAAGGTGCGCGCCATCTCGAAGCGGTAGATGGCCCGGATCGCATGCACGTTCATGCGCGTGCCTCCGCCTTCGCCCCGTTGCGCACCAGGCTGACGAAAATGTCCTCCAGCGAGCTTTCGCTGGTGTTGAGGTCCTTGAATTCGACCCCCTGCTCGCCCAGGCGCCGGAGCAGGCCTGCGATGCCGGTGTCCTCGCGCTGCACGTCGTAGGTGTAGACCAGCGCGTGCCCGCCTTCGCCCAGCTCCAGCGGCAGGTCGGCCAGCGCTTGCGGCACCGCGTCCATCGGCTGCTGCAGGGTGACCGCCAGCTGCCGCTTGCCGAGTTTGCGCATCAGCGTGGCCTTGTCCTCCACCAGCACCAGCTCGCCATGGTTGATCACGCCCACGCGGTCGGCCATCTCCTCGGCTTCCTCGATGTAATGGGTGGTGAGGATGATGGTGGTGCCGTTCTCGCGCAGCGCGCGCACCATGTTCCACATGTCGTGCCGCAGCTCGACGTCAACCCCGGCGGTGGGCTCGTCCAGGAACAGGATCGACGGCTCGTGCGCCAGCGCCTTGGCGATCAGCACCCGGCGCTTCATGCCGCCTGACAGCGCCATGATCTTGCTGTCCTTCTTGTCCCATAGGGACAGCTCGCGCAGGACCTTCTCCAGATGGGCATCGTTCGGCGGCTTGCCGAACAGACCGCGGGAGAAGCGCACGGTCGCCCAGACGCTCTCGAACGCGTCGGTCGACAGTTCCTGCGGCACCAGGCCGATCCGGGAGCGCGCGGCCCGGTAGTCGCGCACGATGTCGTGGCCGTCGGCGGTGACGCTGCCGGCGCTGGCGTTGACGATGCCGCAGACGATGCTGATCAGCGTGGTCTTGCCCGCGCCATTGGGGCCGAGCAGGGCGAAGATCTCGCCCTTGCGGATGTCGAGATCCACGCCCTTGAGCGCGCGGAAGCCCGAGGCGTAGGTCTTTTCGAGGCCGCGGATGGAAATGATCGGGGTCATGCGCTGCATCGTACCCAAGGCGCCGGAGCGGTACAGCCCTGCTTTTCGGGATAGTCCATGCCAACACGACGAATCGCGGTGCCGCGCCTCGACATCGATGGCGGCGATCCACCTGAGGGCCTGCTGCGGCGACCGGCTGCCGCCGCGGCGTGGACGCTACTGCGCGCGCTGGCCGCCAAGATGGCGGGCGAGGAAATCCAGCAGCCGGGTATAGAACTCGCGTCGATGCGGCTCGGTGTAGAACCCATGCCCTTCCGTATCGAAATACAGGGTCTCGACCGTGGCGCCTGCCTCACGCAACGCCTTCTCCATGCGCTTGCTGTGCGCGATGGGAGCGATCTCGTCCTCGCCGCCTGCGGCCAGCAACACCGGGACCTTGACTGCAGAAGCCAGCCGGCTCGGCGAGACGGACGCCAGCGAACCACGACTTCCGACCCAATCGTTGGTCCACGCATGCCTCGATTTGCTGGCGCGCGAAGTCTGCTTGTGCATCAGTTCGAGGTCGTAAACCCCGACATAGCCCACCGCGCACCGGTACATCCCAGGCTCGCGCACTGCCCCCATCAGCGCCGCATAGCCGCCGTAGCTGGCGCCGAAGATGCAGGTCCTGTTCGGATCGGCGATCTTCTGCTCGATCGCCCAGCGCGTCGCGTCAGTGACGTCGTCCTGCATCTTCCCGCCCCACTCCCGCGCGCCGGCATGCATGAAGGCGCGCCCATAATTGCCCGACCCCCGGTAATTGATACGCAACACCGCGTAGCCGGCTTCCGCCAGCAGCTGCGCCTCGTCGTTGAACTCCCACTCGTCATAGACCCCATACGGACCTCCATGCGGCACCACCACCAGCGGTCGAGGTGATTCCTGCTCGCCAGGCGGCGTGGTCAGATAGCCGTACAGCGGCAAACCGTCCCGCGACCGCAGCTCGACGAGGCGGGTGGGAGCCGTGCGCGCGGGGTCGAACCACTCGCGCCTGCTGAAGACCAGGTTGGCCTGGTGGGTCCGGGTGTCGAACAGGTAGAAGTCGCCCGGGTTGCGTTGGTTCCAGGTCGCCACGATCAGCAGCTTGCCGTCGTCGGTGGCCGAGGTGACCGTGACCGCATGCCCCGGAAATGCCTTCTCCAGCATGCGCTGGCGCCGGGCGATGGCGGAGCCCTCGTCGAAGAAAGCGCTGCGCATGCCCGCATGCATGAACAGGGCGCCTTGCGGGGCGTCCGTTGCAGGATCGGCGACGATCAGATAGGGATCCACGACCTGGTCCCGCAGCTTTGGCGTCATTGACCCGCTGGTGGTGTCGTACTCGAGAATCTCGTCCGGGCCCTGCTTGTTCTCGCGCTGGAGGTAGGCCTTGCCGCCGTCCGCGGTGAAGCCCAGCGGCCACGCCGTCACGCCGCTCTGCGCCTCGTCATTGATGAGCCGCCACTCGTCGCCACGCCTGGCGCGGTAGTACAGCTTGCTGACATTGTCGTAACCGGCGCCGACCGCAAACCGCACCTCTCCGCTCGCATCCGCGACAAACCTGGCGCGACGCACAGGTGCGTCGGCGCTCGCCGAGCGCCTGCCGTTGTAGATGTCGAGCCGTTCCACCCGTGTCTTCGGGTCCGCGCCGACCATGAAGGCGCTGATCAGCACACCGCGATCGTCGCCCCTGAGCGTATCAATCAGGAAGGCCGCTTCCTGGCGCGCTTCGCCTCCATTCAGCCCGAAGCGCCCGAAGATCATCTGTCGCTTCGAACCATCGGCATTGACCGCGTACAACTCGCCAGTCGGATGCGGCTGGTCTTCCGAGCCGAACCGCTCGGCCATGCTGACCACGACGCGTTCCGGGTTGGCCCATTCGAAATCGCTCACCACCGAATGTCGCTCGCCACCAACCTTGGCGGTCACCTGCTTGTCGCTGCGGCGCATGACCGCGAGGATGGTGCGATCCTCCAGCGGCACCGTGGCGGCGTAGTACTCGCCCGTGGGGGAGATCTTGATCGTGCCGAATGGATCGCGCTTGAGGTAGCGCCCCAGATCCACCTGCGCATCTGCCGTGCCGGCGACGAGGATCAACGCCAGCAACGCCCACCCGCATCCTGCCCGCATGCCTGCTCCCCTGCCGCCCCGATCCCCGTCCCTATTCAATCGCAATTTCCTGTTCCCGGGAACAGCTCCCGGCAGCCCGGGCGTCGACGCGGCGCTCACCCTTCCCTGCTAGCGTGCGCTCCGGACGCCCTACCGGAGTGCCGCCATGCGCCTGCTCGTGCTGCTGATGTCGCTCGCCATGCCCGTGGTCGCGTTCCTGTCCCAGCGCGCGGTCTTCGGGCCAGACAACGGAACCGTGTCGGATCAGTATCCGACCCTGCTGGTGGCATCGGGCTACGCGTTCGCGATCTGGGGTCTGATCTTTCTGCTGGATCTCATTTACGGCGTCTGGCAGGCAAGCGGGGAGCGCAGGACCGATCCGACCGTGGCGCATGTCGCGCCTTGGGCTGCGGCGGGATTCGCGCTGACCGCGCTGTGGATGCCGCTGTTCTCGATGGGCTCGCCCGCCAATGGCCTGTACTGGGCCTGCCTGCTGGTGATCTTCGGTGCCATGTTCTGCCTGGTGCGCTGCGCGTTCGTCCTGTCGCACGACAGCACCCCGCAGGAAGGCCAATGGCTATGGGCGTGGACGCCGCTGTCGCTGCATGCCGGCTGGCTGTCGGTCGCTGCGTTTCTCAACCTGGCGCAGGTCATCGTGGCGCACGAACTGCTGCCGACCGCGCAGATGCTGTCCTGGAGCCTGGTCGTGTTCGCCGCGGCCGCCGCGCTGCTGCTGTTCGTCAACCACCACATGCACGGCAATATCGACTACGCCGGTGCTGCGGTGTGGGGCCTGGTTGCGGTCTATGTGAAGCAGTCCGGATGGGACGTGCCCGGCGCCAACGTGGCGGCGTGGGTCGCCATCGCGATCGCCGCGATCCTCGTGGTGCAGACGTTCTGGCTGCGCAGACGTCATCCGGGCGGCCTGTTGACCAACCCGGCGCGCGCCGATTGAGCGTGCCATTGCCGGCGTGCGGGAAAGCAAGCTCGCCGAGGTATTGAAAGTACATGCGCGGCCAGCAGGCCGCCGTGCCTCGTGATCGGGCAGTGCGCTGAGCACGCGGAAGGATGGTGTCAGGTCTGCGCGAGGACTGCGCCGCCCGCACTCATCAGTTGTCAGGAATCGGGGCTCCCGCAGGCGCCACCACCCGACGCATTTCTTCCAGGCTCAGGCCGCCGTCGCGGTCTGCATCGCGCGCAAGAAACTCAGCCTCCGCCTGCGCGCGGGTTTCCTCCGGCGATATCTCGCCGTTGTCGTTGTCGTCGCTTGCATTCGCCGTTGTGGAAACCGTACCGGCCGCGAGCTGGCCCATCGCCGCAGCACCGGACGTAGTCGCCTGCTCCAGCTCCGCCGCGCTGAGGTGATAGTTGTGATCGGCGTCCAGTGCATCGAATCGGGCCTTGGCGCCTTCGGCATGTTCGACCGCCGAGACCTTGCCGTCGCCGTCGCGATCGAGCGCGGCGAACGCCTCCGCGACAGGATCCGCTAGTGGGGCCGGCGGCGTGGCGGGCACCGGGGGAACCCCGGTTCCCACGGGGACGCCCGCTTCGGGCGCGGTCCACTGCGCTTGCGCCCAGGGGAACGTCAAGACCAGGGCCGCGCACAGCACCACGGCCTTCGCGACTGCGGGATTGCGCATGTCGGGCTCCTCCGTCTTGCGGTGCACGAGCCTGCGATCCAGGCCGTGAGCGCCGGGTCAAGGCGTGGACGCGTGCATGGACTCGCCGAGGGCATCCAGCAACGGTCCGAGATGTTCGCGGTACGGCAGCCATGCGCAGTCGCCTGATTGCAGGCCGGTGCGCACCTGGGTGGCGCTGTAGGTGGACACCGGAACGTCCTGGCGATCCAGCCGCAGCATCGCCGCATCGAATTCCAGCCCGCAATGCGCGGCGATCCGTCGCAGCTCGGGTTCCGGCGCGGCAATCAGCGCAGCGTGGGACACCGCGAGCAGGCGCTCGCCCAGCAGGTCGTGCCAGTGCGCCATGAGCCGGGCGTAGTCGCGATGGTAGGCGGCCAGTTCGCGCTGGTCGTAGGAATACGGACACAGGCCGCCGTAAAGCACCCGCAGGTTGGAAAAACAGACATCGACCGGCGCCCGCTGCACGTGCACGAAGCGCGCGCGCGGCAGGGCCCGCGCGATCAGGCCGAGATTGATGAAGTTGGACGGCAGTTTCTCGCTCCAGACACGGCGCCCGTGCGCGCGCCAGGACGATGCGGCCATGAACGCCGCGCCCAGCGCTTCATGGTCCAGCGCAAGCGCGCGCTGCAACAATCGCAGATCCATCAGCTCGCGCCCACCATCGTCCGCGGCAAGCCGCAGCGCGGTGGTGAACGCTAGCGTCTCGCCGCCGACGCTCACCTGTGGGTGACCGCCGAGCAGGCGTTCGAGCACGGTGGTCCCAGAACGGAACAGACCAACAATAAACACCGGCACGGGCGCATCGTCCACCGGCGCATGCCCGCGACCAGCGAGGAATTCCGCATCGCAGCCAGCGCGTAGCGCGTCGAACAGCCGCGTCGTTGCCGCAGGGTCGTAGGTGAGCCTGGCGCGTTTCCCCACGCAGCCTTCGGCCAGTACTTGCCAGGCGCCGCGGTAATCGCCCAGGTCGTGCAGTTCGGCGTGGAGCGCGAAATTCAGGTGAATCGCGTGTTCCGAGCCGGGTGCTGCGCGCGCCAGTTCGGTGCGCATCCTCGCCACACGTTGCTCTGCACCTTGCGGAAGATGCCGGCGCAGTTCGCTCAGGCGCCAGTGCGCATGCGCGAAGTGCGGCGCCAGCGCGATCGCGTGTTCGAACGCCTGCGCCGCTTCGGACATCCGCCCTTCGAACATGAGCGAGGTACCGTGCAGATAATGCGCCGGTGCGTGATCGGCATCGCGTGCCAGCGCGGCTTCCAGCAGGCTGCGGCTGACGGCATGCAGATCCAGCTGGCTGCACAGGTCGGCCAGCTCCACCAGCTGATCCACGCCGGCGGCGCTGGAATGCAACGCCATCGACCGCGCCAGCACGTCCAGCGCACGCACCTCGTGATGGCGGCGCAGCAGGCGCGCCAGTGCCAGCGCATGCGGCCATTGCGCAGGTGAGCAGGCCGCCGCGCGCAGCGCGGCATCGCGGCTGGCGCGATGCGAGCCGCCGATGTCGTGGGCCTTCGCCAGCGCGATCCAGCCTGCCGCCTCGCCAGGCGCCCGGGCGGCGGCAGCGTCGAAACATTCGATCGCCGTCGCCCAGTCGCGGCGGGCTGCGGCGGCGTTCGCTTCCTGCCAGAGCGTGGTTGTCGGCTTCATGCGCATCGCTGGGCGACCGGACCACAGGATACCGGCGGGCAGGCGCAGGGCGAACCGGCCGCGCGCGCCCGCTACCATGCACACTCCGACCGGCCTGCGGAGGCGCCATGGACCGTTTCGATCTGACCCCGCCCGACGACGCGCAGCGCGTGCGCCTGGAGGCGGCGCTGTCGCCAGAAGAGCGTCACGTGCTCCTGCAGCACGGCACCGAGGCGCCGTTCTGCGGCGTGTTCCTCGACAACAAGCGCGAAGGCACATACACCTGCCGCCTGTGCGGATTGCCGCTGTTCCGCTCCAGCGCCAAGTTCGAATCGGGCACGGGCTGGCCGAGCTTTTTCGCGCCCTTCGATCCGGCCCACGTGCGCGAGATCCGCGACACCAGCTACGGCATGGTCCGCACCGAGATCGTGTGCGCGCGCTGCGGCAGCCATCTGGGCCATGTGTTCCCGGATGGGCCGCCGCCGACCGGCGAGCGGCATTGCCTCAATTCGGTGTCGCTGGCGTTCGTCGGCCAGGGCGAGGCGCTGCCCGACCCGCTCGGCCGCGGCGGCGCGGAATCACGGCCGCTCGACTGAGCACCGAGCCGCCAAGCCCGATGCGTCGCTCGATCGAACGCCGCAGCGCGCTGCGACGCTGGCTGTTTTGCCTGGCCGTGCCGCTCTGGGCCTGGTCGCGCTCGACGCTCACGCCATGGGCGGTCAGCCGCGCGCCGCGCCTGTGGCTGTACGACGCCCTCTACTACCTGGGGTTCGCGCTGCTGGCCTGGGCCCTCGCGGAAGTGGCCTTGGCGGTGTTCCAGCGCCGGCGCGAACCGGCCGTCACCCTGATACCGCTCGCCATGGCCGCAGGCCTGGCCTCCGCGATCCTGTGGTGGACGTACTCCGAAAGTGGGCTACGCATGCAGATCAGGGTCAGCGCAAACGACCTGCATCGCGTGGTGGGCGCCGGGCATGGCGACGTGCGGCAGCGCGCCGGCGTGTTCCTGGTCGACACGGTTCGCGCTCCGTGCGCTGCGGCTGAACCATGGCTCTGGCTCGGGCGGCCGCATGGCGCAGGGACCGGCATCAACCGCGCGCTGGTGTTCAGCGGCCCGTCCGTGCCGTACAGCCCGCAGCGCGACGCCTACGGGTTCTGGCCGGTCGCCGATGGCTGGTGGATGGCGTACCAACATGCGCGCCGCGACCTGGCGGCAGCCGATACACCCAACCGCTGCGCGCGGGGGCGCGTGTTGCATTCGCACCGCCAGGGCATGGCTTGGATCGCCCGCGGGCGTCGCTGAAGCGCGCAAGCGTGCAGGTTGCAGCCGGCCGACCGCGGGGCGTCGCCGCGCGTCGGACAAAGCGCGGGTCAGCCATTCGCCGGCTGCGCGCCCATCCTGGCGTCGTGTCCGGCCTGCAGCTCGGACTGGGTCAGGCTGCCATCGTGGTTCGCATCCATCTGGTCGAACATCGTGCGTGCGCCCTGCTCGTGCTCCTCGCGGGTCAGCGCGCCATCGCTGTCGGTATCGACGACCTTGATCTTGTCGGCGGACGTCATGCGCGTATCGCCGCCCATCGCGACCTGGCTCGCATCCATTTCCTCGACCGTCACCGATCTGTCGCCGTTCGCATCCATGGTGGCGAACATGGCCGCCGCCCCGGTCGCATGTTCGTCGGCGCTGACGCCACCATCGCCATTGGCATCCATCTTCGCGAACTGACCGGAGACGTCGCCGGGCGCGGTTGGTGCCGAAGGCGCCGGGTCGGCGACCGGAGCCGCCGGTGCGGCAGGCGTTTGCACTTCATCCGACTGCGATGCGGCCGCATCGCTACCGATGTCGGCGCCGCGCGTGCAAGCGCCCGCGGCGAGCAGGCATGCGCCGACCAATGCTGCGCTGAGCGTACGTGGAATCGCGATCATGCAAGCGTTCATCGCTGGCCTCCGGTTCTCGGGGCCTGCAGGCTAGCCGGCGGCTGGTCTTGGCGCGGTGTGGATTGCGTGAATTCCGTGTAACGCGACTGTTGCCCGCCGTGCGCGCGCGTGCGCTAACCTGCCCTGCGAACACATCGACCGGGGGAACGCACGATGGCGCCACACATATTCGTTGCGATGACGGCCTCGCTGGCCTGCCTGCTGGGAACAGCTCAGGCATCCGGCCCGGTGGCGACCGTCCGGGTCGCGTTCGATCGCAACGCCATCACCTCGACTCAGGTGCACGGATACGCCGATGTCGGCGCGCAACGCAAGGTCACTGCCGGAGATCCGGTGCGAATCGCATCGATTTCCAAGCTGGTGGTCGCGATCGGCGCCATGCGCCTGGTCGAACAGGGCAAGCTGGATCTGGATGCCGATGTGTCCGACGGGCTCGGTTGGCCATTGCGCCACCCTGCGTATCCCGCAATGCCGATCACCCTGCGCCTGCTGCTCTCGCATCGCTCGAGCCTGACCGATGCGGCGGGTTACTACGACGTGCCGCTGGACGGGTCGCTGCGCGACATCCTTGATGACCCGCGCGCCTGGGACGCGGAACATGCGCCGGGCAGCTACTTCCGCTACACCAACCTCAACTTCCCGTTGATCGCGACGCTGATGGAAAACGCCACCGGCGAGCGCTTCGACCGGCTCATGGACCGGCTGGTGCTGCGACCGCTCGGGATCGCCGGCTGCTACAACTGGGACAACTGCAACGAAGCCACCGCGGCGCGTGCGGTGGTGCTGTACGACAAGGACGGCGCAGCGGTGCGCGACGATCATCACGGCGCCAAGCCCGCCTGCAGCACCAACCGCGCGCGCGATGGCAGCTGCGATCTCTCGCGTTGGAAAGCCGGTGTCAACGGCGCGCTGTTTTCGCCGCAGGGAGGACTACGGATCTCGGCCAACGGTCTGGCGATCATCGGTCGCCTGCTGCTTGGCCAGGGCGAGTTGGATGGTGTGCGCCTGCTGTCGCCTGAATCGGTGCGCACGCTCGTAACGCCTGCGTGGACCTACGCGCCGGGCAACGGCCTGCGCTCGGAGGACGGCGATAGCGGCTTTTTCTGCCGCTACGGCCTGGCGGTGCAGACGCTGGCCACGCAGGCCGAAGGCTGCCGCGACGATCCTTTCGGCGACGGCGTGTCCCGCATCGGCCATGCGGGCGAGGCCTACGGGCTGCTGTCGGGTCTGTGGGTGGACCCGGCCTCGGGCACCGGGGTGGCGTATTTCGCCACCGGTGTGGAGGACACGCCACCGGGCCGACGCTCGGCCTTCAGCGCGATCGAGGAAGCGCTGGCGACGGGGCAGGCGGCGGCGGGCGATCCGGCCCGGTGATGTCGAACGGGGCTTCCCGGATTCGTCGTCTGGGGAAACCACCCGCAAAGGACACGCATGGGCAAGCTCATCGTCGAACAGATCGTCAGCGCCGACGGCTACGCCGCCGCACCCGACGGCGGCATCGACTATTTCTCCGCCGCGGGCGATTTCCGCGACTGCGAACCCGAGCAGCTGCGCATGCTCGCCAACACGCGCGCGATCCTGTTCGGGCGCACCACATACGGCATGTTCGCCGACTACTGGCCCAAGGCCGATCCTGCCGAGTTCCAGGTCACCACTCTCATCAATATCCTTCCCAAGTACGTGGTTTCGAACACGCTCGAATCCGCGCCCTGGGGCGATGCCGGCGATCGCGCGGAAGTGCTGCGCGGCGACGGCGTGGAGGCCACGCGTGTACTGCGCAAGCGCATCGACGGCGACATCATAGTCTGGGGCAGCCTGACGTTGGGCGACGCGTTGCTGCGCGCCGCCGAGGTCGATGTGCTGCGCCTGCGCATCGTGCCGGTCCTGATCGGCGCCGGTCGCTCGTTCTCGCCGCACGACCTGGGCCAGCGCGCACTCGCGTTCGAGCAGGCGCAGACGTTCCCCAGCGGCCATGTCGTGCTGCAGTACCGGATGACATAGCCCTCGCCCGCTGCGCGGCCTGAGCCGTAGCGGCGCCGGCTGGCTGGTGTGCTCCACAGCATGAATGCGCGCCAGGTGTACGGGACGCACGTCTGAACGGTCAGGCTTCGCATCGCCTCGACCTGGGCATCGCGATACTCCGCCGCAATCCAGCCAGGAGTGAACCATGGCGACCTCCAAAACAGACGGCAAGCGCACCCTGATCGAGCCCAACGGCGACAAGCGTTTCGTGCGCCGCGACCAGCAGGGTCGGTTCAAGGAAAGCGACGATGTCGGCCGCTCGCGCGCGGCCGACCGGCGCACACCAGCCAAAACCAGGGTGACATCGGGACAGGGCGCCCGGGGCGCCCCGAAAAGCGGATCGAAGTAGCCGCCCGTGGCGCGCAGGGCGCTGCGGCTGGCGACGTTCAACGTCAACGGCATCGGCTCGCGCCTGCCGCACCTGCTGCAATGGCTTGCGCGCGAGCGCCCCGACATCGTCTGCCTGCAGGAACTCAAGGCCGTGCACACTGCCTTTCCACGCGCGGCGCTGGAGGACGCGGGCTACGGCGCGCTGTGGCAAGGCCAGTCGTCATGGAACGGCGTGGCGATCCTGGCCCGCGACAGCGAACCGGTCGAGGCGCGCAATGCATTGCCCGGCGAGCGCAGCGATACCCAGGCGCGCTATCTCGAAGCGGCCGTGCACGGCATCATCGTGGCCTGCATTTACCTGCCCAACGGCAACCCGCAGCCGGGGCCGAAGTTCGCCTACAAGCTGGCTTGGTTCGAGCGCCTGATCCGGCACGCGCGCAGCCTGCACGACTGCGGACATCCGGTGGCGCTGGCCGGCGACTTCAACGTGGTGCCGACCGACGAGGACATCTACGATCCCAAGCACTGGCGTCGCGATGCCCTGCTGCAGCCGGAGAGCCGTGCCGCGTGGTTCCGCCTGCTCGACCAGGGCTGGGTCGACGCCCTTCGGGCCAAGCATCCGAAGCAGCGCATCTACACGTTCTGGGACTACTTCCGCGACCACTGGAAGCGCAATGCCGGACTGCGCATCGACCACATCCTGCTCAATCCGGAGCTCGCGCCGCGCCTGCGCAAGGCCGGCGTCGACAGCTGGGTGCGCGACCTGCCCAAGGCCAGCGACCATGCGCCGACCTGGGTCGCGCTGGCGCGCTAGCGCGATCCGTGCGACGAGGGGCGATTGTCGCGGCGAAGCGCATCCTTCGACTTCGCGCCTTCGGCGCTACGCTCAGGACGAACGGCATCGGGGAAATCCGGGCACTCGATCGGCTACGCCGCGAGCCCCCGTTCGCCCCGAGCGTAGGGGCCTAAGGCCCCGAAGTCGAAGGACGCGTTTCACGGCTAGCCGCATCTCCGGGCCGACTCTTCAACGATAGATTTTCTGGCACGTTGCACACCAGAACGCCCGTCGCTGCGCCTTGCCCAGATGCTTGCGGTAGCACAGCCGCGCGCCATCGCGCGGACAGTGGGTCTTCGCATGCACCTGCCAGTGCTTGCGCAGCACGAAGGCCTGCTTCCAGCGCAGGAAATCGAAGCTGTACTCGCGCGCCTGCTCCACGAGCTGGGCCAGCTTGCGCGGTGGCAACGCGCCGATCCGGCTTTCCGGATGCACCCGGATCCGGTGCAGGACTTCGTTCTTGATGATGTTGCCAACGCCGGCGAACAGCGACTGGTCGAGCAGCGCATCGGCCACAAGCGCCGCCGGCTGACGTCGAAGCCTGGCGCGTGCGGCCTTCGCATCCCATTCGGGGGACATCACGTCCACGCTCCAGTCGTAGACCTCGTCGAGCGGATGATCGATAAAGCGCACCGAGCAGGCATAGAACGCGAGCGACCGGCCGCGGGTGAATTCCAGCCGCAGCCGCGGCGGACGATGGCTCTCCTCATCGATCCGCCAGCTTCCGAACAGGCCGAAATGGATGCGCACGGCGAATCCACCGAAGCCCAGCAAGAAATGTTTGCCCCAGCTGCGCACCTCCCGCAGCACTTTGCCTTGCAGACGCGCGATGTCCTGGCTGCTGTTGCCCGCCACCGACAGCACGCGGCGACAGGCGAAGACCTCCGCCGCATCGCGCAGCATCACGATCGAAGGACCCTCTGGCATATGGGCAGTATCGCGACGCACGATGAGCAGTGCGTCAAGCCTGACGTCATGGCGCCTGTGCACCGCCACGCGTGGCGTTGTCCTGATGCACACGCACGACCTGCTATCCCGGTGTCATGACCTCGCCACGCAAGGCTTCCACGACCGTACGCATCGGCTGCGCCGGCTGGTCGATTCCTGCAGCGCATCGCACCTTGTTCGGCGCGGGCGACAGCATGCTGGCGCGCTATGCCACGCGTTTCGACTGCGTGGAAATCAATTCTTCGTTCTACCGCCCGCACCGTCGCCAGACCTATGCGCGCTGGGCGGCGAGCGTGCCGCGCGGCTTCCGCTTCAGCGTGAAACTGCCGCGTACGATCAGCCACGAGCAGCGCCTGCGCGCCAGCGGTCCCATGCTCGACAGGTTTCTTGAGGAATGCAGCGGCCTGGGCGGAAAGCTCGGCTGCCTGCTGCTGCAGATGCCGCCGAGCCTGGCGCTGGAACCGCGCGTCGCGGCCACGTTCCTGGCGATGTTGCGCCGCCGCTTTGCCGGAGCCGTGGCCTGCGAGCCGCGTCACGCCAGCTGGTTCGCGCCGCGCGCCGCGGAGCTCCTGCACCGCCATCGCATTGCACGCGTGGCCGCCGATCCAGTCACGCATCCGGGCGCGGACCTGCCTGCGGGTGATGGGGCCTTCGCCTACTGGCGCTGGCATGGCAGTCCGCGCATGTACTACAGCGCCTATGGCGAAGCCGACCTGCGCGCACGCGCCGCGCTGGTGCGCAGCCAGCGCGTGCGCCGGCAATGGGTGATCCTGGACAACACCGCGCATGGGCACGCCATCGCCGATGCGGCCTGCCTGCAGACGATCCTGCACAGGGGCGGCACCAGGAGCTGAATCGTGTTCATCACGGCGGCAACCTGAATCTCCAGCGGATGTACGGCGATCACGCCACCCATGTGCCGGCCACCTAGGGCAAACCCCAATACAGCGCCGTACGCACGCCCATTAGCATCGGGCCATTCTTCCGTGAGCCATGGCCATGAGCGGCACCACCTACGGCGTCAATACGCAGACCTATCAACACCTGCCGCCCGAAGACCAGGCGTCCATCCGCGAGGCCTACCTCGCACGACAGGACACGCCGGAACCGGCGAACGAAACGCCTCCGGTAACTGCCACCACCGAGACTGCAGCCACCGCACCGGCCCCCGATCCGGCGACTACGCAGACACCGCAGGAAGCGGTTGCCGCAATCCAGGCCATGACGGTGCCCACCACTTCCGACCTGCCGCCGGGCATGCCCTCTTACGCGCAGCAGGCCGTCTACGAAGAGCGTGCCAGCGTATTCAACCAGTCGCGCGCGGATGCCGCGCAGGCGGCACTCGATCGCTTCGCGCCCCAGCGCAGCGATTACGACGGGCTCAACGGCGCCACGGCCAGCTACGAGTACCAGCAGGCGCAACAGGCCTACAACAGCGATCCCTACGTGGCCGAGCTGCGTCGCATCGTCGACGAAGCGCAGACCCGGCCCAACGACATTCCGGCCTACCTCACCGGCGTCGACAGCAGCACCGACGTCCAGCAGTTCGCACCCGAGCAGATGCGCAGCGCGCTCTCGCTGCTGGGCGTGGACCTGCCCGAGAACCCGTCGCCCGAACAGATGGCGGCCGGCTACGAGATCCTTGGCACCGTGCCCGATGACATCCTGGCAACGCTGATCAACCCGGGCTCGCAGGTCTCCTACACCGGTGCCGGCGGTGTGGGCACGCCCAACCTGTTCGGCCCCAGCGTGCAGTACGGCGTGCAGGTCCAAGGCGAGGTGGAACTGGGCGACTTACAGACCGGCGTCAACTTCGAACAGACCCAGCAGTTCGAGATGTCGGTGCAGGTGCAGGGCGGCCCCGTGTTCGACCTGAGCAAGACCCCGCTGCAACGCATGTACAAATGGGCCGACCGGCTTGGCCAGCTGCCCGATGCCGCGCGGGACATGGTCAACGGCTCACCGATCCTGCGCCAGGTGGTCAAGGGGCTGCCGGTGTCGGGCTCGTACACCGAGTTCGAGGGCGCACGCCTGAGCTACGAGGCGGTCGTCACGCCCGGCCAGGGCACGCAGATCGCCAACGGCGACCTCAACGGTGTGCCGAACCCGCTCGATCCGCTGAACATGCCACAGGGCACCTCGCTGCTGATGCGCGGCCAGTCGCTCACCGGCAGCACCTTCGAAGCCAACTGGAAGGCATTCACCGTCGGCGGCACGCATGCCGAACTGTCGGGTCTGGGCTTCGGCGTGACCCGCGGCGAGGGGTCGATCGTCGAGGTGTATTCGGGCCCGGTCGAAACCGTGGAAAACAGCGCCTTCTTCGGCCTCGGCCGCCAGGGTACGCTGGCGCTCGGCGTTGGCAGCGACCTGAGCATGGAGACGCGCGAGATGCAGATCGCGCGCATCGACCTGTCCACTACCGAAGGCCAGGCCGCGTACCAGACCTTCATCAGCACCGGTCGGGTGCCCGACTGGTCGCCGCCCGGGGTGCAGCAATCCGGCACCACCGAGGTCTTCAGCCATGAGTACGCCAGCTTCATCGGCCTGCAGGTCGGTGGCCTCACCCTCGGCGGCTCGAACGATGCGAACGGCACCATTACTCGCACCACCTGGGCCGACGGCACGGTCGAGTACAGCAACATCTATACGTCCACCGGCGGCACGACGACGGAAGTGCGCGGCACGCTGCGCGAGGACGGCAGCTTCGATGAATCCAACACCCGCTGGACAGTGGTGCGCACCAACCTGGACTCAACGTCGGCCTCCTACCTGCGCTCCGCCTACGATGCCTCGCAGGTCAACCAGTACCCCGAAGGTGACCAGCACACCCAGCAGGTCTTCACTACCGCCGACCTGATGGAGATCCGGGACCGCGCACGCGCCTACGTGGTCGACACCCAGGGCCAGGAGCAGCTGGACAACCTCGACAGCGGCGTGGTCTCGCCCTGGTGGGCGAACCAGGAAGAAGCGCTGGCCATCGCCGACACGCCCGAGGAGGTCTTCGCGGTTCTGAACCAGGATTTCCACGGCACGACCATGATCGCCAACCTCAGCACCATGAGCCTGCTCGGCGAACAGCCGCTGCCGGGCCAGTTCCGCATGATCGACGCGGGTTGAGGCGCGCCGGGACGGATCACCAATCAGCGCAGCGAGGCCTGCAGCGCCGCGGCCAGCGCCGCATCGCCACTGGCCAGGTCGCGCCAGGATAGTTCCACGCCCTTGCGCTTGCCCTTCTCGGTGAACTTCAGGCCGTCCGGGTCGATGACCACGGTGTAGGCCTTGTCTCCCACCTGCACCTCACGGCGCAGCGGCTTGTCGAGCGGCGTCATGTTGGTTTCGTCCTTCTTACGGAGGCTGCCCAGCCTGCGCAGGCGCGGGCAAACGGTTCGTGACGACGCTCAGCCGATGGTCCAGAACGGCTCGCGCGTCGGCATGAACCGTACCGGCAGCGGTTCGAGTACGGTCCGCAGCCAGTCCGCGCACGCCTGCATGCCCGCCTGTTCCGAAGCGACGTGACCCAGCACGATCAAAGCGCGGCGCGCGCCGTTGTCGACCCGGTCCTGCATGTATTCGACCAGTTCCCATTCGCGCGCCTCGCCGACGACAAGCAGGTCGATGTCGTCGCGCGCGGCCAAGGCCCGCAGTTCCGGTCCCCAACCCGCATAGCCCCAGCGCGCGGCCACCCGACGCACCGGCAACCCCGGGTCGCCGAGCACGCGCATGGAGTCCGCACCCAATCGCGTGGCCAGCGTCCTCGCGAAGTCGCGCAGCGGCGTGGCAGGGAACGCGAATTCGCCCGGCTTGCCCGCAACGGTGTTGCGGGCCCAGCCCAGCGCCTGCTGCATGCCGGTGTCGATGCCATCTGGCGAACGCAGGTGCCAGTGATCATGCAGGCGGAACACCACCTGCCGGTGCTGCTCGATGAACGCGCGCTTGGCGTGGACGAGGTCGTCGTTGGCCAGCGCCTCGGCCTTTTCGAAGTGGTCGTAGAAGGTCGGCTCGTGGGTCACGACCAGGTTGCAGTCCGCCGCCGACGCGCGCCGCAGCACGTCCAGCGTGGCCATCATCGTCACCGCGATGCCGCGCACCGCCGTATCCGGATCGCCGGCGACGATCCTGTCCACCGTGTCCGCACGCCATGGAACGCCGATCGAAGCCTTGATCCGCTCGACGGCATCGACCGCACGCAACGGCGCCGCCGCATGCGCACGCACACAAAGACCCTGGGTCAACATGCCGCCCAACCCAGCCTGCCACAGCGTGCGACGGGAGATCATGCGGCGATTGTGGCAGGCGCCGGGCCGTCGTGTGAAGGCCAGACCCGCGGTGGTCGGCTCACCTCCCGTCAACGACGAAGCGCGCATAACCTTCGACGAACGCGCGCAGCTGTTCGCGGGTCTTCTCGTCGATCAGAGCGCCCTGCGCATCGAACACGCTGCCCGCACGCGACACCATCAGCCGGCCGCCGAACCACGGCCGTGTGCGCAGCGTCCGCAGCACCGACCACCATGCGTCCTGGGCCAGGATGGTGCCAAAGCCGCCAGGCGAGGCGCCGATCACCGCCACCGGCTTGCCGCCGAACACCTCCGGAATCTCCGAAGCCGGTCGCGTCAGCCAATCGATCCCGTTCTTGAACACGCCCGGGATGCCGTTGTTGTATTCGGGCGTGACCAGCAACAGACCGTCGCAAGCCTTCACCTTGGCCTTCAGTGCCCGCACCGGCTCGGGCAGTCCATGCGCGACCTCGACATCTCCGTCGTAGAGCGGGATGCCGTGCAATGTGGCGACTTCGATGCGCACGCCTTCGCCCGCGACCGCCTGCGCCTCGCGCAGCAGCGCGGTGTTGAACGAACCGGCACGCAGGCTGCCGGAAATACCCAGGATCGAGATCATGGATTTGTCCCCAGGAAATGGATCGAGCGAAGACACGGGCCGGTCGCGCGCCTGGCGACCTGCAGCCCGAGCATGCGCAGGATCCGGTACCGGCGCAAGCGATGCCCTGGCTGGCGCGCGGAATCCTCACGCATTCGTGATGCAGCTGACCCGGGCCCCAAGAGCGGAAGCGATCGGACCGCAAACTCCGGGGCCATTCATTCTCGCCCCGGTAATGTCGCGGCTCGTTGCAGACCCCACGGAGTCACCGATGAAGCGCCTGCTCACCACCGCCCTGCTCGCCACGCTGGCCCTGTCGGGTCAGGCTCTCGCCGACAACGGCAAAGGCAAAGGCAAGCACAAGGCCAAGCACGACGGCCACCCCGCCCAGTACGACGGCAAGCGCAACGGCCACGACAACGGCCTGCACCTGGGACATTACAAGCGCTGGAATCGCGGCGACCGGATCCCGGCCGAATACCTGGTGTCGCGCTACTACGTCGACGACTATCGCGCCTACCGTCTGGATGCACCGCCACGCGGCTACCGCTGGGTGCGCCCGTACGAGGACGACGGGACCTATTATCTGGTCCAGGTCGCCACCGGTCTGATCTCGCAGATCTTCGGCGGCTGAGTTTTCCGCTCGCGGTCAACGAAGAAGCCCCGCTTATGCGGGGCTTCTCTGTATGGCGGCCTGAAGCGCGTCGCTTCTACTTCTAACCCGATCCAAGCGTAGGCATCCGCAATCCGCGATCACGGCACCACGAACACCACCGCCGTGCGCGCCGGGATCTCGAAACTGCCATCCGCACCGATGTAGCGCGCCTGCGCCGCGCGGCGGTCGGCCGCACCCGCCGCGGCATGCACCGGATGCAGGCGCCAGGCCTTGCCGGCTTCCTGCGCGAACGCCAGCGTGTGCGCCTGCCTGTCCACGTTGACCAGGTACAGCACTTCGCGAAAGCCCGCACCGGCATAACCACGGCCTTCGAGATGTCCGGCCAGCACCGTGGGCTCCTGCGCGCTGCCGGTATTGCGGAACACGAGGCGCTGCCCGATGTCGGTGGCGGTGCGCATCCGGAACAGCGTGGAGCTACTACGGATGCGCAGCAGGTCGCGGAATGCGTCGCGGGTCCAGCGGATGTCGGCAGGCAGAGGTTGCAGGTCCGGGTTGGCCAGCAACGGCCCCATCACCGGCCAGTTGCCGCCGTTGTCCCCAGCCGGCGGCAGGCCGACGCCGAAGTTGTTGTGCGCATAGCTCCAGTCCAGCGCGTTGAACCAGTCGCCGCTGTCGTAGCTGTTGCGGTCCAGCGACTTGCTGCGCAGGGTATCCATGCCCGCGTGGAAATAGGCGACGCCCTGGCTGAAGGCATTGATCGCCGCGCCCAGGATCTGCACCCGCGCGCGGTCCTCGCGCGTGGTGGCCAGCGGCAGCTTGTAGACGGTGGTGTCGAACAAGGTCGGGTTGTCGTGGTTCTCGACGTAGTTGACCACTTCCTGCGGGTCGGCCACGTAGCCGGCGGGTTGGCCGTTGTAGTCGATCTGCTCCAGCGGCAGGGTCGCGTCCCAGTGCGTGGTCAGGCGGTAGCCGCGGATCGAGCCGGCCAGGCCGACCTTGATGATGTCGCCCGACCACATCAGGTCGTTGCGCGACTTGTTCGCGCCGCTGCCGTTGTCGTCGTAGTACAGGCCGCTGATGTAGCCCTGGTTGCGGATCGCCGCGGACGCGTCGTCGAAACCCGAGCCGCCGCGCACATGGTCGCGGGCGCGATCGCTGAAGGTGCCGATGCCGCTGCCGTTCAACGACAGCTGCGAGGCCTGCACGAATCGCGCGCCGTTGGCGACCTCGCCGAAATTCCAGCCTTCGCCGATCAGCTGAATCGGCCGGCCCGCAGCGACCGACACCTCGTCGCGCAGCCGTTCCATCACCGCGCGCGGCTGGTGGCCCATCAGATCGAAGCGGAACGAATCGACATGATGCTCGACCGCCCAGGTCTTCACCGAATCGATCATGAGCTTGCCCATCATCATGTTCTCGGTCGCGGTGTTTTCGCAGCAGGTCGAGCGCTCGATGTCGCCGGCGTCGCTCAGGCGGTGGTAGTAACCGGGCACGATCCGGTCGAGCACCGAACGCGAGTTCTGCCCGGATGCGCTGGTGTGGTTGTAGACCACATCCATGCCCACCCGCAGCCCGGCCGCGTGCAGCGCCTGCACCATGCTGCGGAACTCGCGCACGCGCGCCGCGCCGTCGGCGGCGTTGCTGGCATAACTGCCTTCCGGCGCGGTGTAGTGCCACGGGTCGTAGCCCCAGTTGAAGCAGTCGCTGGCGCGGTGCGCATCGACCACCGCCTGCTGCACATCCGACGCGGGGCCTGCATCGGGCACCTGCGGCGTGGTGCAACCGGTTTCCGGCACGCTCGCGAAATCAAAGGCCGGCAGCAGGTGCACGTCGGTCAGGCCGGCCTGGGCCAGCGCGCGCAGATGACGCATGCCGTCCGAGCCGCCCTGGGCGAAGGCGAGGTACTTGCCGCGCAGCGCCGGCGCGACGCTGGCATCGCTCGCGGAGAAATCGCGTACATGCAGCTCGTAGATCGACATGTCCTCCTGCGCACGCACCCGTTGCGGACTGCGATCGGAGGCCCAGTTCATCGGCGCCAGCGCCGGCGAGTCCAGGTCGCCGACGTAGCTGCGCTGCGAATCGGCATCCAGGCTGATCGAATACGGATCGGTCACCAGGTTGCGCACCAGGCCGACGCCGCGCACGAACACCTGGACCGCATAGCGGTAGTAATCGCCGGCGCGCAGGCCGCTGCCGGATCCGGACCAGGTCCCGGTGGCGGCATCGAACTGCAGCGCGGCCAGCGTCGAGGCGCCGCCGCGCGCCGGATAACCGCACAGCCATACCTGCTGCGCGGTCGGCGCCCACAGCCGGAAACGCGTGCTGCCGCCCTGGATGCGCACACCCAGGTCGTGCACGCCATCGGCCGCGGCATGGCGGTCGTCGAGCTGGCCGGCGAGCTGCGCCGTGGTCGCGGCCAGCACACGGCCCTGCGCGTCTTCCTTCACCAGCACCAGTTGTTCGCGCAGCGCCTGCGCCAGCTGTGCGTCTTGTGCTGCATCCACCGCCAGCACCACGCCTGCGCCGACCCATCTGAAGCGTTCGGCGGCCTCGGCAGGCACATCCTGGGTTGGCTGCAGTGCGATCGCGCCGTCGGCACCGGCCACGGCCGCGCCCTTGCGCGCCACGATCTGTCCGTTGGCCGAGTGGTACAGCCGGAACACGCCGGCCGCATCGGTCTGCGGCCACTGCACCAGCCCGCGGGTGAGCCAGACCGCGCGGGCGTCGGTCGTGGAGACGCGCCCCAACGTAGGCGGCGCCGTGAACACGGTCGGTTCGCCCTGCACCAGCCACGCGTGACCACTGCGGTCGGCGATCGACAGCGCCGCGTAGGCGATGTGGATGTCGCTGTTCCAGCCATCCTTGTTGTTCACGCCGCCGTTGGGATTGGAAGGCATGCCGTGGAGCACGAAGGTCACGCCGGTGCGGCCGGCGTCGGCCTGCGGATTGAGCACCGGCAGGTCGAACGCCACTTCGGCACCGTCCGCCGACTGCGCGTAGTTGGGCATCGCCGACAGGGGCACCGGGTTGTTCCAGTCGCCGATCGTCAGTCCCGGCAGGCGCGCGGTGTCGATGCCGCTGCCGCCCCAAAGATGCAGGCCCCACTGCGCGTATTCCTGATCGTAGCGGCGGTAGTGCACGCGCACGGTGTCGATGTCGGGCGTGCCCGCCAGCGGATTGCTCCGGTACACGGTGGCATCGCCCGAGCGCAGCCAGAACTCGGCGCCGTCGGCGAACTTCCAGATCCGGTCAACGCCCGGATCGCCGCCCTGGCCCGGCGGATGCACGATGAAGCCGAAGCCCGCGGCATCGGGATGGGTGAACGCTGCCGCGGAAATCTCGAACCAGGCGCCTGCCTCGTCGATCCCCGAACGCGACAGCGGCGCATTCCAGTTCACGTCCGGATAGTCGGCGACATATTGGCCGGCATCGTTCACCTGCCACACGTGCAGGCCGTAATCGCCGTAATTGCCGTCGGTGCGGTGGTAGTGCACGCGCACGTCGATCGCGGCGCCGCCGCCGGTTGCTGGCAGTCCGACCAGCAACGTGTTGGGTTGCGGCGAATCGCAGATCTCCGATGCGCTGGCAGCCGATGTCACCGGCGATGAGGTAGCGGACAGTTGCACTCCCTGCGCGCCGACCTGCGCCGACTGCACGCGCCATGGAAGTTCGCAGCCGGTCGCGAGCAGAACCCACGCGAACAGTGCCACGACGCGCACGGCGCGCAGGCGGACAGAGGATGGAATGCGCATCGGACCCCTCCCGAGGGTATGGATGGCCGGCGCGGATCCACGGCGACGGCAGCCCATGGACTCTGCGCCCCCGGTCGGGGTGCGGCAAGGCGCAGCGGGCCAGCTGCAAACGTATTCAACGCAGGTGCAGCATGGCGGCCAGGCCAGTGACGCGCGTGGGCACTGATCGCGATCCGCGGGAGGACAGCAATTCGACGGTTCAGGCCACGAGCTTCGGGGTGGTCGACACGAAGCGCGCAATCGCATGCATCCTGCCCGCGAGCGTTGAATTCGGGATCGCGATCCGCGCACCACGGGCGCGGCTTGTGTTAGAAAACACATCCGGTTGGTGGAAGGAGCCACGCCCGCATGCCCGAACCGAGCCCGGCTTCAACGTCCCATCTCTTCGCTGCCGTGGCGCAGCGCGTGCTGTTCACCGCCGCTCTCTTCACCTCGATCGCAGGATGCACGATGGCCAAGGCCTCTCTCTCCAAGGACGATTTTTCCCGGCAAGTCACATCCCTGTTAGCGGGCAAGGACGCCGTGGTGGTGCCGGCTTCCGCGCTGACGGAGTTCGCCTGGGATGCGCTCTGTTTCGAGCGCGATGACACGTTGCAGCTGCGCTTCCGGAGCGGCGACTCCGAGCAGGTGCTCTCGCTGCCGTACGAGGAGTTCTTCGTCGACGAAGGACACGTGGAGAATTCGCTCGAGGATGCCTGCGTCGCACCGGGCGACCGGATCCGGGTCAGGAAGAAATATCCGGGCTATCAGGGGCCGATCGAATTCCAGAAGGCAGACAAGGACAAGTAGGGCCTGTTAACGCTATGGGCATGGGTCGCGTTCACACTGAGGGGCTGCCAGGTGGTGTTGCGCAGCGCAGGGCAGACTGGCCGTCTGGTCAAGCTGCGCGGCGCCGGCTGGCCGCCCCTCAGTGCGAACCCACGGGGCCGGGCCTGCGCGCACGCACGGCGGCGTCATCGCTCGGGCGTGGATCAACATCCACTTCCTCGCTCTTCCTTGCCATGCGCGCGCGCAGGCCCGGCGCGGCCCATGCCCATAGCGTTAACAGGCCCTAGCCATGGTCGACATCACCGATCCCAAGGGCGCCAAGCGGGAAATCGAGCAGGAAGCTTATCGGTACTACGAACAGCTCAGCGGCGTGACGCTGGCACGGCGGGCGGACGGCAGCTTCCAGCCGCAGGGCCACAACGACGCGCTCGACGCGTTCCGCCACGCCTACACCAGTGGTCGCGTCACCCAGATCGCGCTGGGCCAGCAGTGGCTGGCACGGCGTTTCGGCGACGACGCCGAGATCGGACCGGCGCATCCGAACGATCCCTACGAGCACCGCATGGACCTGTGGAACAACGAGGCCGGGCGCCGCATCGGCGATGACACATCGGGCAGCGATGCGCTGGCCCGGGAAGCCTATGCAGCACTGCAGCGCGGTGAACTGGTCACTGGCCTGCACGACCCGCGCTTGCGGCAGTTGTTCCCCGACGACCCGAGACTGCGCCTGCCGCAGGGCCATCCGCAGCGCGAACTGGTGACGTCCGATGACGTCGACCGGATCAACCAGGATGTGTCGCGTGTGCAGGACCAGTCGCGCGAGCGCTACCCCGACCAGCACCCCGACCGCGCCTACTTCGATGCGCTGCGCCGGCAGCTGCCGGCCGAGGTGTCGGATACCAAGGTCGCCGAAGTGCTGCTTGCGGCCAAAAGCGCCGGCATCGAACGCGTCGACCAGCTCGGCGCGGTGGCGCTGCGAGGCGACCAGATCTTCGTCGCCGGCACCACGCCCGGTTTCCGCGCCCAGGTCGATGCCAGCGCGCCTGCGCCGGACATGCGCGACACCGTGTACCAGACCGACCAGCACAACCTGGTGCGCGCGTACGAAGAACAGGCCCGGCCGCAGCAGCTCCTGCAGCAGACGCCGGGGCGCTAGGCGGTTCCTGGCGTCCGGCACCGGCTTCACCGACCGCACGCATGCGGTCGGTGGCCGGCCAGGATCTACTGCCGGATGAACTCCAGCAGATCGTTGTTGAGACGATCCCGGTGGGTATCGGCGATGCCGTGCGGCGCGCCCGGATACTCGATCAGCCGCGCACCCTCGACCAGCTTGGCCGCAGCGCGGGCGGACGCATCGATCGGCACGACCTGGTCGTCGTCGCCGTGGATGATCAGCGTCGGCACGTCGAAGCGCCTGAGATCCTGGGTGAAGTCGGTGGCCGAGAACGCCGCGATCGAATCGTAGGTGTTCTTGTGGCCGCCGAGCATGCCCTGCATCCAGAACGCGTCGATCAGCCCCTGCGACGGCTTGGCGCCCGGGCGGTTGAAGCCGAAGAACGGACCCGACGCCAGGTCGCGATACAGCTGCGAGCGGTTCTGCAGCGAGGCCTTGCGCAGGCCGTCGAAGACCTCGATCGGCAGGCCGCCCGGATTGGCCGGAGTTTTCAGCATCAGCGGCGTCACCGCGCTGACCAGCACCACCTTGCGGACGCGTGCGGTGCCGTGACGGCCGACATAGCGCGCCACTTCGCCGCCGCCGGTGGAGAAGCCGACCAGCACCGCGTCCTTGAGGTCGAGCGTATCGATGACGGTCGCCAGATCGTCCGCGTAATGGTCCATGTCATTGCCGTCCCAGGGCTGGCTCGACCGGCCGTGGCCGCGACGGTCATGGGCGATGACGCGATAGCCGTGGTCGGCCAGGAACAGCATCTGCGCCTCCCAGCTGTCCGAGTCCAGCGGCCAGCCGTGGCTGAAGACGACGGGTTGGCCGCGGCCCCAGTCCTTGTAGTAAAGGCGAGTGCCGTCCGGCGTGGTCAGGTAGTCCGAGGTGCGCGCGACTGCGGAAGCGGGTGTCGCGGGCGCAGCATTGCCGTTGCCGTCGGCAGCCAGGGTGGTGGCGCTCGCCATCCCGAGGATGGCGGTGCCGAGCAGGCGGGTGAAAGTATTCATGGAGGTCTCCGAAACAGGGGTCGCAGGAAATGGGGTTACGCGCGCAGCGCCGTTCAATCGGCGAGCAACAGCGAGACATCGATGTTTCCGCGCGTGGCGTTCGAGTACGGGCACACGACATGGGCCTTGTCGACCAGCGCCTGCAGCCGCTCGCGCGACATGCCGGGCACGCTGATGGTCAGTTCGGCCTGGATGCCGAAGCCGGTGGGGATCGGGCCGATCCCGACCCGTCCGGTGACCTGGCTCTCGGCCGGCAGCGCGGTCTTTTCCTGGCCGGCCACGTACTTCAGCGCGCTCAGGAAGCAGGCCGAATAGCCCGCAGCGAACAGTTGCTCCGGATTGGTGCCGGAGCCGCCGGCGCCGCCGAGTTCGCGGGGCGTGGACAGGGCGACATCGAGGACGCCGTCGGAGCTGACGGCGCGGCCTTCGCGCCCGCCAACAGCCGTGGCCTGTGCGGTGTAGAGAATGTTCTGGACGCTCATGGATCGGTTTCCTTTCCGGCGGGTGGGTGGACGTTACGTGCCGGTAGGGCTACTTTGGGCGGAATTCGGGACGATTTGCGTCGTAAAATCCAGAAAACTTGACTTGGAGTATTCGATGGCCGATCGGCTGGAAGCCCTGCTGGACCGGTTCCCGGTCAGCGCCCGGATGTTCCACACCGGCACGCTGTGCGGGATCAACGACCTCGCCGCAGAAGCAGGCACCGGGCAGCTGCACTTCGTCCGCCGTGGCGTGGTCGAGGTGGTCCACGACGGCACCACGGCGCTGCGCATCGACACGCCCAGCCTGCTGCTCTACCCGCGGCCGATGGCGCATCGCTTCATCACCGATCCCGACACCGGCGCGGACCTGACTTGCGCCAATCTCCGGTTCGAGGGCGGCGCCGCCAACCCGATCGCCGCCACCCTGCCCGCTTTCGTGTACCTGCCACTGGCGGACATCGAAGGCCTCGACGGCGTGCTGGGCCTGCTCTTCGAGGAAGCGTTCGAACAGCGATGCGGGCGCCAGGCACTGGTCGACCGGCTGTTCGAAGTCGCCGTTATCCAGATCCTGCGCCAGCTGATGGAAACCGGTCAGGCACAAGTCGGGCTGCTGGGCGGTCTTGCCCATCCGCGCCTGCGGCTGGCGCTGGTGGCGATGCACGAACGCCCGGCGCAGGCCTGGTCGCTGGACACGCTTGCCGCGGAAGCGGGCATGTCGCGCAGCGTGTTCGCCAACGCCTTCCGCGACACTTTGGGATGCACGCCCGGTGCGTACCTGCAGCAATGGCGGGTGGCGCTGGCGCAGCGCGCACTGCGTCAGGGACGCCCGCTCAAGCGCATCGCCGACGAGGTCGGCTACGGCAGCGAGGCGGCGTTGTCGCGTGCCTTCAAGGCGCAGAGCGGAGCATCGCCGCGGCAATGGAGGCAGGCAGACGCCGGCTGACGGGCTGTGCGCGACAGGGGTGTGCGACTAGGCTCGCATCGTCGCTGGCGCGCGTCACACCACGTCACGCGCCGAATAGACTGGGAGATCGATGGGAGTGCACGGCCGCGCCCGCTCCAGGCGCGCAACAGGGCCGGAGGTTCACGGCCGGCGTCGCTATCCCGGCACTCGGAGGCTGTCCATGGCGCTGCATCTCGGAATCGTGGGTGGTTCGGCGGAAGGCGCCGCGCTGTGCTATCGCACGATCTGCCAGGAAGGGGCCGGCCACTTCGGCGCGCACGGCCACCCCGAGGTGTCCATGCATACCCCGTCGCTGGCAGGCTACGTCGCGTGCCTCGAGCGGGGTGACCTGGTCGGCGTCGGTGAACTGATGCTCGATTCCGCCCGCAAGCTGACCCGCATCGGCGCGCAGCTGCTGATCTGCCCCGACAACACCTTCCACCAGGCCTACGACTGGGTCACGGAACGCATCGATACGCCCTGGCTGCACATCGCCGATTGCGTCGTCGAACAGGCCAGGGCGGGCGGCCATCGCCGACTGGGGCTGCTCGGGACGACCTGGCTCGTCGAGAGCGATGTCTACCCAACCAAACTCGCCGGCCAGGGCCTTGACCTGGTCAGGCCGAACGCCGACGACCGGCGCGAAGTGGGGCGGATCATCATGGAAGAGCTGGTTCCCGGACATGTGCGCGAACCCTCGGTCCGGTTCCTGCTGGAGACGATCGAACGCCTCGACCAGGCAGGCTGCGATGCGGTCATCCTCGGATGCACCGAGCTTCCCCTGGTGATCGATGACGGCAACGCCTGCCTGCCCACACTCGATTCGACGCGGCTGCTGGCGCGGGCCGCCCTGCGACGCGCCGCGCGCGACGCTGCCTGACACCTTCCGCGAGACGCCGGGCTGCACGCCCGGTGCATATCCGCAGCACTGGCAGGTGGTGGCGGCCCAGCGCGCGTTGCCCCAGGGACGCTCGCTCAAGCGCATCGCCGATGGAGTCGGCTACGGCAGCGAAGTAGCGTTGGCGCGCACTTTCAAGTCGCAGAGCGGATCATCGCCGCGGCAATGCAGGCCGGCACGAGGACGATCGCTTGTTCTTTCGCAACCGCCTGCGCCTCACCACGCGGGTGGGCGAAGCGCTGGACGGCAAGGTGTGGTTCGATCCCAAACCAACCACGTACTGGACCTACGCTTGGATGTACGAGTGGTGAGCCGGGTCATTGCGCGGCGAGCCAGCATTCGCGAGCGGCAGCGGCGGTTCCGGCAACATGCCGGTGGCGAGTCCAGGCTCAGCTGGGGTGGGCATGGGCCCACCCCATGTCTCTGACACATCGCCGGTTGCGCACGCTCACAACTTGAGCACGCCCTGCTCCACCACCGGTTTTCCGTCCAGGGTCACGGTGCTGCCAGGCAGATGCACGACCAGGCTGTACGGCACGGAGTTGTCGCCGCCGGCCCAGACATTCGCACCGGTACCCAGGGTGACGCTGCCGGCAGGCACCCAGGTACCGACGCTGGCATTGGCCGGCAGGCTGATGTTCGGGTTGATGCCGAAGTCCAGGAACGCCAGCGCCGCCTTGCGCTTGTCGTCCATCGCATCGTATTCGGCCTTGAAGGCCGCAAAGCCGGGGCCCGATCCGGTCATGGCGGTCAACTGCCCGGCGGAGAAGGTCAGGGTCAGGTCGTCGATCTGCTTGCCACGGAAATAGCCGCGTGTCTGCACCAACTTGCCCTCGCCGCTGCCCGGCACCGGTGTGGTGTAGACCTCGCCGGCCGGGAGGTACTGCGACAGCGCGCCGCCGCCCCGCTTGAGATCGGCTTCGGACGCCACGCCGTCGCTGGCCAGCACCGGCCGTCCCTGCACGCTGAACTTCAGGTCGGTGCCGTTCGGATGGGTCACGTGCACGTCCTTGGCGGCGGCGACCGCCTTGCCGACTTCCTCGCCGCGCGCCTGCAGTTGCGCGTAGTCGACGTTGACGCCCTTCCAGAACAGGTCGGCCAGCGCCGCTTCCGACAGCCCCAGGCGCTCGGCGCGCCATGACGCCGGATACAGGCCGTTGCCCAATTCGACGCTGCGCACTTTGTTGCGCGCGAACGCCTGCTGGACCGGTTCGAATGCCTTGGTCCGTGCAGCCACGCGCGCCGGCTCCGCGCCTTCGAACAGGTTCTCGGTGGTGGCGTTGGAAACTTCGATCGTGACGTCGGCGATCTCCGCCAGTTTCAGCGCCAGCGCATCGCTCTGGCTGTCGTACTTGGCCGGCACGTCGAAGAACAGGCGCTTGGACAGGCGGTCGCTGCTGTAGGTGATCAGCGGGAAGGCACCGGCCTTGCGCGCTGCGACCGCCAGGTCTTCCATTAATTCGGAATCGGCCATGCGCCCGCCGATCAGCACGACGTCGCCTTCCTTCACCGCCGCGCTCTGGGTCATGACCCGCGTCGCCAACTGTTCGAGGTCGGTAGCGGCGGTAGTGCGGGCTGGCGCGGCGGCGGGTGCCTGCTCTTCGGCCGCCGCCGCCTCCGCGCCGGGTGCGGCGGCAGGTGGTGCGGCGGATTCGCGTTGGCAGGCGCCCAGGACAGCGACGATGGCGATCGTCAACCCGGCGATTTGAGTGATGCGGCGCATGATGGTCTCCCATGGATCGGCTCGGGGGAGCCGGCGTGACCACAACGCCGAGCCATCCGGAGATCGGCCAGTGCCGGGCTGGGCATGCCCACGCCGGGTTTGCGCGGCCCGTTCGGGGTCATCACGCCCGGGTGCACACCGTCGCCTTCGAGGCCGCACGCCGCCGCCGCGCGAAAACGGCGGCAGCGATCACGGGTGGCGCGAGACCGCGCTCGCGTCCTGGTGGAACGACGCATCACGGGCACGCGCCCGGCATCGCACGGCAGGCATGATGTCGCGCCGCCATCGCACCTGCCTTCATGACCGTTCCCGATCTCGACGACGCCCGCGCCACCATGCACGACCTGTTGGCCCGGATGGCGGCGGCGGGCGGCTCGGACCTGTTCATCGCCCACGACTTTCCGCCGAGCATGAAGGCGCACGGCGCGATGACGCCCATGGCCGACGCGCCGCTCAACGGCGCGCAGACCGCGCGCCTGGCCGCGTCCCTGATGAACGACAAGCAGCGCGATGAGTTCGCGCGCGAGATGGAGTGCAATTTCGCCATCGCAGTGCCGGGCGTGTCGCGGTTTAGGGTGAACGTGTTCGTGCAGCAGGGCCAGGTCGGCATGGTGCTGCGCACGATCGCCGCCGAGATCCCCAACTTCGAGAAGCTGCGCCTGCCGGAAGTGCTCAAGGGCGTGGTCATGGAAAAGCGCGGCCTGGTGCTCGTGGTCGGCGGCACGGGTTCGGGCAAGTCGACCTCGCTGGCGGCGATGATCGACCATCGCAACCGCACCTCGGCCGGCCACATCATCACCGTCGAGGACCCGGTGGAGTACGCGCATGTCTCGCGCAAGTCGCTGGTGACCCATCGCGAGGTCGGCGTCGACACGCATTCCTGGCACCACGCGCTGAAGAACACCCTGCGCCAGGCACCGGACGTGATCCTGGTGGGCGAGATCCGCGATGCCGAGACCATGGAGCACGCGATCGCGTTCGCCGAGACCGGGCACCTGTGCCTGAGCACCCTGCACGCCAACAGTGCGTCGCAGACGATGGAACGCATCATCAACTTCTTTCCCGAGGAGCGCCGCACCCAGCTGCTCATGGATCTTTCGGCCAACCTGCGCGCGATCATCTCGCAGCGGCTGGTGCGCACCGAAGACGGGGTCGGACGGGTGGCGGCGATCGAGATCCTGCTCAACACCCCGACCATCGCCGAGAAGATCTTCAAGGGCGAGTTCAACGAGCTCAAGGGCATCATGACCCGCTCGCGCGAGCTGGGCATGCGCACCTTCGACTGGGCGCTGTTCGAGCTCTACAACGAGGGTCTGATCGGCTACGAGGAGGCGATCCGCAACGCCGATTCGGCCAACGAGCTGCGTCTGAACATCAAGCTCAAGAGCCGCCGCGGCGAGCCGAGCAACGCTCCGGGCATGGCCCTGTCGCTGCACGAGGACCCCACGCCCGAAGAGGTCGAGGCGATCCGCCGCGAGGAACTGCGCAAGCAGGAAGAGCGCGCCCAGGAGCTCGAACTCGAGCGCCTGCAGGCGGCCAAGCGCGACGCGGGATCGCAGGTGTCATAGCGATACGCATCGGCTGCTGACGCGGGTGTCCCGCGCAGCCGCGCGCAAGCCCCATTGCGTCTCTTGCGGCTTTCCCGTCCGGCTGCGCGCCGACGCCCGACGCGGCACGACGATTCTTCTAGAACGTCACCTTCACCGACGGCGCGCTGCGTTGCGCCTCGCCGTGGTACACGGCTTCGATGTTGTTGCCGTCCGGATCCAGCACGAAGGCGGCGTAGTAGCCGGGATGGTAGGGCCGTTCGCCCGGAGCGCCGTTGTCGCTGCCGCCATTGGCCAGTGCGGCCTTGTGGAAAGCGTCGACCATTGCGCGGTCGCTGGCCTGGAACGCGAGATGGTGGCGCCCGGTGAGCTTGCCCTGCGCGGCCTCGCTGTCGGCGGTGGACACGAACAGCTCGTCCGCCCAGAAATAGTCGTCGCCCTCGCCACCGATGGGCACGCCGAGCACGTCGAATACGGCAGCGTAAAAGCGCCGGCTGGCGGTGAGGTCGCGCACCACCAGTTGCAGGTGGTCGATCAGGCGGCCGCGATGCAGTTCATTGGTTTCCATGGATCCTCCTCGTGCGGGGGCGGGCAGGTTACCTGCGCGTATCGCAAGCGGAGAGTGAAATGCACGCACCGCCAACGCGCCGGCGAACTCCCGCATTCCTGGCCTGCGTAAACCGGATGCGCGGACGCAGCGTGCGTCGCGACGCTAGACCGCCGGCACCGGCCGGCGCGGACGCAGCGTGCGTCGCGACGCTAGACCGCCGGCACCGGCCGGCGCGCGCGCAGGTCGGCGCGCGCCCAGGCATAGATCAACAGGCCACCCAGTGCGGTGATCGCGCCCACGTAACCGGTACTGGTCCAGCCGTAGCCAGCGGTGATGGCCATGCCACCCAGCCACGGGCCGAGCGCGTTGGCCATATTGAACGCGGAATGATTGGACGCGGCAGCCAGTGTCTGTGCATCACCGGCTACGTCCATCAGATGCGATTGCAGCGCGGGCGCCAACGCGCCCATGGTGCCTACCGCCGCGACCGCCGGCAGCACCGTCCACGGCGACAGCGCCGCGAGCGGGAACGCCAGCAACACCGCGATCGACCACACCAGCACGATCGCCGCCGCGCGGAAACCGAAACGGTCGAACAGCCAACCACCGGCGAGCGAGCCGGCGATGCCACCCGCGCCGAACGCCACCAGCGCGAACGGCACGAACGATTCGCGCACGCCGGTCACCTGCACCAAGGCCGGCGGCAGATAGCTGAAGACCGCGAACATGCCGGCGAAACCGATCGCACCGGTGCCCAGCGCCAGCCACACCGGGGCGCGATTGAAGTCACGCAGTTCGCGCAAGGCATCGGTGCGCGGTGCGCCCAGGCCGCTCGGCAGCACGCGCGCGGTCATCGCCACCGTGGCCAGCGCGATCAGGGTCACCACGCCGAAGGCGTAGCGCCAGCTCAACGCCTGCCCCATCCAGGTGGCGAGCGGATTGCCGACCAGCAGCGCCACCGACAGCCCGAGCATCACCCGGCCCACGGCCTTGCCGCGCTGCTCGGGCGGACTGGCGTGGGCGGCCACCAGCGCGGCGACGCCGAAATAGGCGCCATGCGGCAGACCGGCGATGAAGCGGAACACGATCATCAGCGGATAGCTCGGCGCCAGCGCGCTGGCCAGGTTGCCCAGCGCATAGAAGCCCATCAGCCACAGCAGCAGACTGCGCCGCGGCAGGCGCGCGCCGAGGATCGCCAGCAGCGGTGCGCCGACCACCACGCCCAGGGCGTAGGCACTGATCACATGGCCGACCTGGGGTTCGGTCACGCCGAAACCGCGCGCGATTTCGGTGATCAGCCCCATCACCACGAATTCGCTGGTGCCGATGGCGAACCCGCCCATCGCCAGCGCCAGCAGAATCAATGCGAGCTGGCGCGGCGGCAGGGGCGAGTGGACGGCGACGGCGGATGGGGTCGGAATTTCCATCCACCGCATTATTGTGCATTGCAGCATGCGCTGCACGCGATGCTGCGGACCACAGTGTTGCGGGTAGCGCCGGGATCCGCGTCAGCGCGATGACGCATCGGGTGGGCCTATCGGCCCACCGAGCCCGCGGATCGCGCTTGCGAAAGGCTCAACCGATTGCACCGCGGAGCCGATGGGTCCGGGCGATCGCACCCATCGTCGCGTCGGCGACTGCGCTCAGGCGCCGTCCGGAATATCCGGCTCCACCACGTTCTTGAGCAGCGCCAGCGATTCCTGCCAGCCCAGATAACAGGCTTCGGCCGGGATCACGTCGGGCACGCCTTCCTGCACGATCTGCACTTCGGTGCCGACTGAGACCTTCTTCAGCGTCACCGTGGTGGTCATCTCGCCGGGCAGGTTGGGATCCTCGAACCTGTCGGAGTACTTGAGCCGCTCGCCCGGTACCAGTTCCAGGTATTCGCCGCCGAAGGCGTGGCTGTTGCCGGTGCCGAAGTTGGTGAACGACATCCGGTAGCGGCCACCGACCTTGGCATCGAGCTCATGCACGGTGCAGGTGAAGCCGTTCGGCGGCAGCCATTTGCAGATGGCGCCCGGATCCACGAAGGCGCGGTAGACGCGCTCGGGTGGGGCGGCCAGGACGCGATGCAGGCGGATGGTGCTGGGCATGATGCTTCTCCAATGAGAGAGGACGATCCTCTTGCAAAACGACGATCCAGCCAAGGCCGGATCGACATCCATCGCAGGGTGCCATTCGCGCAGCGATCACGATTCGCCGATCGCGCGCCCGCATCCGTCCATCTAACGCGTCCGGTGCGCATTCACCACCCGATTGGCCCACGCAATCTGCGATGGCGGATCTTTCGGCCAACCTAGGGTCGGCCCGAATGGCAGCGACGCAGCTGGATCGCTAGGCTCGCCGCATTCGCCACGGAGCCGTGCAATGGCCGACATCTACGGCATCGATGCCCAGACCTACCGACACCTGCCGCCCGAAGACCAGGCCGCGGTGCGCGAGGCGTACGAAGACCGTCTCGCCGATCAGCGCACCGTCGATCCGGGAGCCGTGGTCGATCGCATCCTCGATGCGCCTTCCTACGAAACCACCGCCGCACTGGTACGCGAACTCAAGGACATGTCGCCCGAAAACGCGCAACGCGTGCTGCAGGAACTCGAACATCGCGACCCCGATGCCTGGCCGCAGGTGATCAATACCGGCGCCCTCAACGATCTGCAGGGGACGAACTACCCGCAGCGCGGCCTGCGGGTGCTGGCCGATGCGATCGCCCTCGAGCACGCCGCCGGGCGCCTCGACAACGACGAGATCAGCCTGCTGTTCGGCGCCGGCATCGCCGGATTCGAGCGCACGCAGGCCAACGGCGCGCGGATGCTGTTCGGCGCATCGAACAGCGAAGAGATGCAAGCGTTCGAGCGCGCCATGGCCGACTACGCGCTCGACACGTTCGCCGGCGCCGACCGCAACTCCGCATCGCACGGGACCGAAACGACCACGACCGGCGTCGCCAATATCATCACCAAAGGCCTGGGCAGCGACTATTCGGGCCGCGAGGCGCTGGCCTCGGCCTATGCCGATACCGATGCGGGCGCCGACGGCGTGCAGGCGCGCTCGCCCGAGGAGCGCGCGCACATCCGCACCCTGCTGGCCGACAAGGGCTCGCTCTACGACGACGAACCGGCCAATCCCGATCCGCTCGCCGTCCTCATGCGCGGCGTGGCGGAGATGTACGGGGACGTGGAGGTCGGCGGCACCAATCTTGCGGTCGAATTCGTGAACTGGGCCGGCGAGAACCAGGAGTTCTTCGTCGAAAACGGCATCCTCGGCAACACCACGTCCGATCCGCGCGCCGAGGCGCTGGGTCTGCTGACCACGCTCCATGCCGATGCCGTCTTCGCCGACCTCACCGACGGTTACGCCAACGGCGACCAGTACGCCGGCGACGATAGCCGCAAGCTCGGCTTCCTGCTCTCGCTCACCGCCTTCAACGGCAACAACTCCCACGCCGACTCGGTGACCCGCAGCCTGGACCGCTACGTCGACGGGCTGGTGGATCAGGTCCGGCAGGATCCCGCCTCGCAGGCGGCGCAGGATCCGCTCGGCAGGCTCGAGATCGTGGCGCCAGCACTGCTGATCGCGCAGGCATCGCCCTACCTGGGCGAACTTGCTTCCAACGAGGCGCGGGTCAGCGGCATCCTGCGGGTGCTCGACGTGGTGTCCACCGGCGCCGGGCTGATCCCGGCGGGTGGTTTTGCGAAGTTCCTCACCCAGACCTACGGCGACATCAATGGGCTGAGCGACGACCAGATCAAGAACGGGCTGCGGGACTACCTGACCGATGCCATGTCCGGCTCGCCCGAAGAGCGCGAAGCCGCGCTGCGCGACGTGGTGAGCATGGTCGAGCAGCAGATCCAGGCGGAGTACGGCGACGTACCGGTGGTCGCCGGTGCGATGACGCGGCGTCTGGAGGACAACCTCTACGAGATGCTGGTCGCGATCGCGGACAACGACGTCTCCGGATTCCTCAACACGCTGAACCTGGATCGTTGAAGGCGGGCACGGCAGATAGGCCCGCGGCTTGAGGCGTGACCGGGTCGCCCGGCAACTGCGCGTACGGCAGCGACACGGAGTGGGTCGAGCCCACCCGATGTTGCGGAACTCAGGCCGCCTGTTCGAGCGGCGCCATTCGCACCTGCGGGCGCAGCGCGATGCTGCGATCGGCATCCATCAGCTGCAGCTCGCCGTCCTGGATCATCGCGGTCAGGCGCATGCCGCGCGCCAGCAGCCCGGTCGCGGCTGCGACGCCCTCTGCGGGAAGGTCGATCACGGTGAGGTTGCGCAGCCGCGCAAGCGTGGCTCCATGTTTCTTCCACCAGACCTCCGCGGCATGGCCACCATAGGTCACCACCACCACCTGCTGCGCGCGGCCGCAGGCCTTGCGCAGGCGTGATTCGTCCGGCTGCCCGAGCTCGATCCAGCGTTCGATATCGCCGGTGTAATCGCGCTGCCACAGCGCCGGTTCGTCTTCGTCGCTGAGCCCGCGCCCGAACATCAGTCGCTCGTCTGCAAACAACGCGAACGCCAGCAGCCGTGCCATCAGCCGTTCGGCGGTCTCCGAGGGATGCTGCGCCAGGATCAGGTCGTGCGAGGCGTAGTAATGCCGGTCCATATCGGTGACCTGCAGTTCCGCCTTGTACACGGTGGCATTGGGAGCCATGGCAAGCGCCTGCGGTCAGGCGCGCGATCGAAGTAGGGGCTGCATTCTAGGCGGTGCGGTGCACCCGTGCCGTAAAGACGGGCAGGCGCACCGATGCCCGCTGCGCCCGCCCTGCGCTCAGCGCCCCGGCGGGTCGGGCAGGCGGTCGCGATCCGCACTTTCGCTGACGTTCTCGTCGCGGAACGTCTCGGTGCTCTTGCGCACCGTATCGACGAGCGGCTGATAGGGCTGCTTCGCCGGCTCATTGGGAGGACGTCGGGCCTTCTTGTCGCCCTGCGACTGCCCGGTTTTCGCTTTCACCTGCGAAGCCGCCGTCTTCAGGACCCGCTCCGGCGCTGGCGCGCTGGGTGGCGCGGACAGCGCCAGGCCGGGAATGGCGCAGGCGAGCAGCACTGCCAGCAGGTGTCGGTAGCGCGGTTTCGTTTCCTGCATGGCGGTGCTCTCTTTGGGCTTCGGGTTTGTGCAGCCCCGGCGCTAATCCGTCGCCGCAGTGGCGGCAACGGGCTTGAGCAAATCGAGCACCGCCACGGTCATGGCTTCGGTGCCGAGCCGCACCGAGGGTTCCGGATCGATCTTGAACAGCGGCGAGTGGTGGCCGGGCACGGGCGGCCCGCCCGCCTTGGCGGCATCGAACGCCGCCTGCGGCGTGCCGCCGACGCTGAAATAGAAACCGGGCACGCCGAGTTCGGGCTGCACGAAATACGCAAAATCTTCCGCGCCCATGCCCGAGCGCGGCCGCGATGCGAGCACGCCTTCGCCAAACGCCTGGGCGAAGGTGGTGCGCAGCCGCGCGGTCAGCGCGGCATCGTTGATCGTGACCGGCGTCGATTCGGTCGACACCTTCACTTCCGGCAGTTTGTCCTCCGCAAGGCCGTTCATGCGCCCGACGTTCACTGCGATGCGCCTGATGCCGTCGAGCAGGGTCTTGCGCACCGCCTCGTCGTCGGCGCGCACGGTCAGCTGCAGGTCGGCGCGGTCGGAGATGATGTTGTGCTTGGAGCCGCCGTGGAACGCACCCACCGTGACCACGCCGGGCGACAGCGGCGAGATCTCGCGGCTCACCAGCGTCTGCAACGCCATCACGATCTCCGCGCCGATCACGATCGGGTCCTTGCCCTGGTGCGGGTAGGCGCCGTGGGCACCGACGCCGTGGATCGCGATATCGACGCTGTCCGACGACGAGGAACTGATGCCCGGGTCCGCCACGATCGTGCCGGTCGGCGTATCGGCATCGACGTGGAAGGCCAGCGCGTAGTCGGGCTTGGGGAAGCGGGTGTACAGGCCGTCCTCCAGCATCATCCTCGCGCCGCCGATCCGCTCCTCCGCCGGCTGCACCACGAACACCACCGTGCCCTGCCAGCGGTCCTTCATCGCCGCGAGCCGGCTGGCGGTGCCGATGAGCGAGGTGATGTGCACGTCGTGGCCGCAGGCGTGCATGACCGGCGATTCGACGCCGTCGATGCCGGTCTGGACCACGGTCGAGGCATTGGGCAGGCCGCTGGCCTCCTTGAGCGGGAGCCCGTCCATGTCGGCGCGGACCAGCACGGTCGGGCCGTCGCCATTGCGCATCACCCCCACCACGCCGGTGCCGCCGACCCGCTCGGTGACCTCGATGCCCGGGATCGCGCGCAGTTCCTTCGCCATCCGCGCCGCGGTGGCGGTCTCCTTGTAGGAGAGCTCGGGATGGCGGTGGAACCAGTCGAACAGCGCGCCCAGGCGCTGGTCGTAATCCGCCTTCACCGCAGGCCCGAACTCGGTCGCGGCGCGGGCCGGGAAAGCCGCGAACGCGGCAAGGCACAGCAGGACGCCGTAGCGCATGGACATCTCCCCAGGGTGACGCCGGCAGTGTAGGCCGGATCGGCTGGCCGGGCGGATGCCGGCACGGAGTGTGCGCTGCTGCGCAAACCGGCGAACGGCTGCGCCTGTCCGGCCCGTGCCACCGGCAATACCCGCGCGCTTGGCACGACTCCTGCATCCATAAAAACATCCCCTGTGCGGTAGATCGACATGCAGTTCTGGACCCTCATCGTCAGCTGTATCGCCATCCCGGCCAGCAGCACCGTGTACGCCCATGGCGGCGGGCTCAACGGCCAGGGTTGCCACAACAACCGCAAGACCGGCGATTACCACTGCCACGGCGGCAGCGACGGGCCGTCGCGGCCCCGCCTCGTGCCGGCGCAGCGCGACGCCATCCCGGGCAACACCCTGACGCCCAGCGGCGGTTCCGGCCCCGGGCGCGCATTTGCCAACTGCACCGAGGCCCGTGCCCATGGCGCGGCACCCGTGGGCCGCGGCGATCCGGGCTACGGCCCGCATCTGGACCGCGACAACGATGGCGTGGGGTGCGAGTCCTAATCAGGACGGCGAATACAGGCGTCCAGTCGACCCGTTCCTGCACGCCAAGCCCGCAACGCCCTACTCCACCGCGCGCCACCACGCGTTGGTCGGCTGCGGCGCCGCCAGGTCGAAATGCTCGCCCATCATCGGCGTGGCCAGGGCGATGTCGCGCTCGGCGCTCAGTGCGCTGACGCGTTCGAACGGATCGCGCCAGCCGTGCATCGCCAGGTCGAAGGTGCCGTTGTGCACCGGCAGCAACCAGCGCCCGCGCAGGTCCTGGTGCGCCTGCACGGTCTGCTCGGGCAGCATGTGCACATAGGCCCACTGCGGGTCGTACGCGCCGGTTTCGATCATGGTCACGTCGAACGGGCCGAACCGGCGCCCGATCTCCCTGAACCCGTCGAAATAGCCGGTGTCGCCGCTGAAGAACAGGCGCAGGCCGTCGCCGCCGTCGCCATCGGCCGCGTCGTCGATCACCCACGACGCCCATAGCGTGCGGTCGCCGTCGAACAGCCCGCGCCCGGAGAAATGCTGGGCCGGGGTCGCGGTGAAGCGCACGCCGTCGAACGACGCGCCCTGCCACCAGTCGAGCTGGCGCACCTTGTCCGCCGGCACGCCCCAGGCGATCAGCCGGTCGCCGACGCCGAGCGGGGTGAGGAACACCTCGGCGGTCTTCGCCAGCTGCACCACGGTGTCGCGGTCGAGATGGTCGTAGTGGTCGTGCGAGAGCAGCACGCCGCGCAGCGGCGGCAACTCGTCCAGTGCGATCGGCGGCGCGTGGAAGCGGCGCGGGCCCATCCACTGCACCGGCGAGGCGCGCTCGGCGAACACCGGATCGGTGATCCAGAAGCCGCCGCGCAGCTTCAGGAGCAGGGTCGAATGCCCCAGCCGGAACAGGCTACGGTCCGGCGCCGCCTCCAGCTGCGCGCGGGTCAGCGCCAAGACCGGCAGCGGCGCCCGCGGCACGCTGTCGGCGGGCTTGTTGAACAGGAAGTTCCACAGGATCCGGGCGGTCTTGGCCATGCCCTCGGCGGGTCGGGGTGTCGCGTTGCGGAAGCGGCCGTCGGTCGCCTGCGGCGAGTCGGGATGGGCCGCCACGGGCCGGTCGGTCGTGGCGAAGGACAGCAGGCAGGCGCTCATGAGCAGGGCTCCAAGGGTCAGGGCGATGCGCCGCAGGCGACGGAAGCGGGGTCGGGCGGGGGGTCGGCGCATCGGTGTGCCAGAGTTAGGAACTACACCGTGCAGTGTACTTATATTCGGGCAAAAGTAAACTGCCCGGTGTAAACTTTCGTCATGCCCCGCGAAGCCGCCCCCGCCCGCCTGACCGACCGCAAGCGCGCGGCGATCCTGGAGGCCGCCGTGGCCGAGTTCCGGGAATCGGGCTACGAGGCGACCAGCATGGATCGCATCGCCGCCAGCGCCGGGGTCTCCAAGCGCACCGTGTACAACCACTTCCCCAGCAAGGAGGTGCTGTTCACCCGCATCCTCGAGCAGATGTGGGAACGCGGCGCCGACGGCCTGGACATCCCCTATCGCACCGACCGGCCGCTGCGCGCGCAGCTGCTGGAACTGGTGGAGCAGAAGATGCGGCTGCTACACGACCCCAGCTTCACCGACCTGGCCCGCGTCGCCATCGCCGCCGGCGTGCACAACCCGGAGCTGGCGCGCGAACTGATCGCCCGCCTGGGCGATCGCGAGGAAGGCCTGACCGCATGGGTGCGTGCCGCCACCGCCGACGGCAGGCTCAAGACCCACGACCCCGTGTTCGCCTCCATGCAGCTGCAGAGCCTGGTCAAGGGCTTCGCGTTCTGGCCGCAGATCGCCATGGGCCAGCCGCCGCTGAGCGCAGCCCAGCAGACCCAGGTCACCGAAGCGGCGGTGGAGATGTTCCTGGCGTATTACGGCTGAGGCCGAGGTCGTTTCGGAAGCAGCCGCGCCTCGTCCTTGCGGACCGTAGTCGCTTGATGACCCATCCACCCCAAGCGATGATGGCGATTCACAGGGAAGCGAATGGAGAGGGATCGTGAGCTTCAGTCACCACCCGTCGCCGCGAAGTCAATATGCGATGTTCTTCGCTTCGCTTCTCCTCGCCACGTCAGGATGCTCCGCCGTGAATCAGAACGCCCCGCGCAACTTCAATCCGCAGCAGTCGGCTGGCGAAGCCACGCGCCAGCTGCAATCGTCGAATCCCGCCGGCACGCCCCTGGACGAGGTCGTGCGTAATCTCGAGCGGGCCGGTTTCCAATGCCAGGAGCTCGCAACGGCGAGCGCCGGCTATCGCAACTCGCTCCTGTGTACCCAGGCACCGCCCTCCGTGCAGCCTGCGCCAACCACATCCGATCCGCCTACGCCTGTCCACTGGACAGTGAGCGTGGATTCCCAAGACGGCAAGTCGGTGAGCAGACTGCAGGCGAGTCGTTACCCGAAGGATCTCGGAGAATGAGTCATGGACGAAGAGAAGAATGCCCGCATCATCGTTGGGGCGAGCGAAGTCGCAGGCGATAGACGGCATCTCTACCTCCTGTTCGAGCGCTCTGACGGCATCCGAATCGTCGTCCGCGGCGGCCCGGATACAAGACCCGAAGGCAACGATCTGGCCAACCTCGCCGAAAGCACGCTGCTTGGTTCGGAGAAGTTCGGTCATCTCGTTGTGGATGCCGCACCCTACGTGCCTCCATACGAAGCGGCATTGAAGCGGCAACAGGACGGCACCTTTGTGCCCGTTCCATTCGAACAAGCCGATCCCAACGATCCATCGCTTACGCGCAACGCGCAGGGAGATCTGATCCGGCAGACCATCGTGGCTCCTGACTGGCAAGGACCCGGCGAGAAGCATGAGCGTACCGTTGCCTGGACAGGCACGGACCAGGAACTCGCTACGAAGCTGGAGGCCGCTGTCCAGGCGGGTCGGCAGATCAACGACGCCAAGCTCGAATACTCTCCGCTCTACAACAACAGCAACGGCGTCGTCGGCAATCTGATGAAGGCTGCCGGAGTGAAGCCCGTTCTTCCCAAAGACACCGAAGGCGAGCCAGTCAAAGCTCCCGACTTCGGCGAAGACCTCTATCAGGACGTTGGCCTCGCCTCCAATCGCAGCGGTTATCGCTTCAACGGAACCCAGTGGTATGACGAGGACGATCGCAAGATCGCGCCGCCCAAATCGGGTCAGCCTGTCGTACCACAGGATCCGGGCGAGCCCAAACGCGGTTCGTCGGATGGCTTCAAGCTCAGCGCGGCCGATCAACAGCCGGAAGACCCCCTGTTCGGCCAGATCCTGGAGGGCGTCCGACGGATCGACGCCTCGCTCGGGCGCACGCCCGATGCCGCGAGTGAGCGGATGACTTGGGGTCTCTACGCGCTTGCAAAGGAACAACGGATGGAACGGGTGGACGATATCGCCCTGGGTCGCGCGGGCACGCGCGCGGCCGCCGGCGAGTACGTGTTCCTGATACAGGGTGACCCCGCCGGCTCGATTTATCGACGCGAGCAGATGCGGACGGCTGATGCTGTGGAAGCGACGGTCGAGCAAAGCCAGGCCCGGGTGCAAGCTGCCGAACACGCCCATGCGACGGCGCTCAAGATGGAACCTGAGGAGCCCGTTCGGCAGCAGCAATTTGGGCCGGTACGCGCCTGAATCGGTTGAAGCCGGGCGCCACGCGCAGCTTAGAAATTCCGCAACGCCGGCGCCGCATCGTTCGAACCTGGCCGACCCGGACAACATGGCCGATGCCCGCCCAGCCGCACGTTGGCATCAGCGCAACGCTCCACGGGAGAACGCGCATGCACCGCCTCCGTCGCTGCCTGCTGCCGGTATTGCTCGTCGCCTTGGCCGCTTCATCGCAGGCGGCCGCGGAATCGCACGAAGTCTGCGAGGCCTATGCCCGCGATGCCGTGCAGGCCTACCAGACCTCACGCCAGCACAACTGCGGCTGGCTGGATCCGCGCTGGCACGACAACCGCGACGCCCACTACAACTGGTGCCGCAGCGCGCCGGCGGAGTGGGTGGCCAACGAGACCGCGTTCCGCGCCAACAACCTGCGTGTGTGCCGGCGCGAACCCGGTGCCGAGGGCTGCCACGAGTACGCGTCCCTGGCGGTGGCAAACCAAAGATCCAACCTCGGCGGCGAATGCGGATTCACCGGCCCGCGCTGGGGCGATAGCTACGACCATCACCTGGCCTGGTGCCTGGGCGTGCCCACCGAAGCCGCCAACCGCGAGATCGCGATCCGCCACGCCATGCTGGGCGTATGCGGTGGCGGCGCCGAGTTCCGCCGCTGCGATGCCTACGCCCGCGACGCCGAACACCAGGTGCGCGAAGCCGCCGACCGCGGCTGCCAGTTCAGCGGCCCGCGCTGGACGCCGCTGTACGAAGACCACCTCACCTGGTGCCTCACCCAGCCCGCCGCCGTCGCCGCGCAGGAGGCCCGCGAACGCGAAGGTCCGCTGAGCCAGTGCCGCACCCAGCTGCCCGCCGGCCAGACCAAGACCGAGGCCTGCAACTGGACCGCGCGCATCCGCACCGAGGTCTGCGCCAATCCCGATGGCACGCCTTCGTCCACCTCGGGCACGTCCCTGGTCGTTTGCGGCCCCACCGAGGACGAGGCCAGCGAACGCGCCAAGGCCGGCCTGCCGTTCCCGCCCAGCGACGAGGACGAACCCGAGCCCGGCACCTGCACCTACCAGCTCGACGTCGGCCCGGGCTGCGCCTGCGGTTGATCGCAGCGCAGCCCTCAACGCGCGCGCAGGCGCCGGCGGTTGGCCACGGCCTTGCGCGTCGCCGGCCGCAGCGCGGCATTGCCCAGGCCCATCCAGGCCTCGGCCATCGACGACCACAACCACCACCAGGCCTGCGGTTGCCACGGCGCCAGCCACACGCCCGACTGCGCGGCCCGCAGCGGCATCCGCGCCATCGCTTGCCACGCCGCCCAGGCGCCCTCGCCGCTGGCGCTGAATTTCTCCTGCAGCATCCGCTGCACCTCGCGCTGGTTTCCGGCCGAACCCCAGGTGGACGGGTCGGCGAACATGCGCATCCGCGCCGCGATGACTTCCGACGAGGCCACGGCGGTGTCGGTGAGCAGGGGCAGGCTGGCGCGCGAAGGGCGACGGGGCATGGCAGGTCTCGTGATCAGGCGCCGCAGCCTGGCAGCCCGGCGGTGACCGCAGCGTGCGGGTGGTTCGCATGGCCTGCCTGCAGAAGCCAAGGCCGGCTGCCGCCTTTGGGTGGAGTGATTCCCGTTTTCGCGGAAACACGACAAAGCGCTCGAGCCGGCACGCTTCAGGTTCGGCATCATGCAGGCATCGGAATGGAGCCAGGCCATGTCGCACGGTTTTGACGAACTGACCGCCATCTTTCGCAAGCTTGGAGCCAACGACCCGGAAGGGTGGGCAAGCAGCCAGGTCCAGGAGGGCATCCCGCAACTCGCCCGCTTCGTGTTCCTGAAGCAGGCATGGTCGCTGGTGCTTGCCGACGGCGACACCGGCTGGATAGCGCCGTACATCGAGTCCGCCCTGAAGAGGCCGGATGAGCCCTACGCCGGCGTCGGACTTGCATTGCAGCGACTACTGTCCGCGGGCGCCGATCCCAATGACCTGACGGATGTGGTCCGCGGCATGCAGGCGGACCTGCTGTTCAACCTGTGTTACCTGCTGGGGGATCCCGGCTTTCCCAATCCGATCGCGGATGTGTCCTGGGGTCTCTTTCAGCTGGACGACGATGACAGGCCCGTCGCCCACATCGGCGGGTTGCATGAGTCGGTCCTGGAAACCGACCCTACCGGGCGAGAGATGCGTCCTCGTACGATCTCGCAGTGAAGTCAGGATTGATCCCTGGGCACCGGGAATGTCTCTTGCATCATTTTTGATTTTCGTTCGCAGTGGTGCCTCACGACAGTCCAAACGCCTTCCTGAGGCTGGCATCGACGGGACCGGCCGGCATGAAGCGACGCAGCTTGCTGAGAACCGAAGCCTGTCCAGCCGGCGTGCGGCGCATGCGCCAGCTGCCAAGCGCCGCCTCGACAATCGTGTTGGCCACGCCATCGGGTTCCGGCGCATTCCTGACATTCTTCTGGACAGCCCGGAGGACGAGCTCACGTTCGTCGTCGTAGTCCGAAATCTTCGAAGTTGTCGGGGGCGCGTTGGCGTCCAGGTTCGTTCTGGTGAAGGAAGGCTCGACAAGCACCACGCGGATTCCGAACTTGCGCACCTCATGATCAAGAGTCTCGGACATCCCCTCGACCGCATGCTTGGATGCCGAGTAGAGCCCCATGTAGGGCGCCGGGAGAAGGCCCAAGACCGAACTTACGTTGACGATTCTTCCCGAACGTTGCGCGCGCATGCGGGGCAGTACTGCCTGCGTCGTGCGCAAGAGGCCGAGCACGTTGGTGTCGAACAGCGATTGCGCCTCGGCAATCGACGTTTCCTCGGTCGCGCCCAGCAGGGTCACGCCGGCACTATTGACGAGCACGTCGATGCGGTCGGCTCTGGAGATGATCTCTCCGATTCCACGTTGGACCGAAGCTTCGTCGCGGATATCCATCTGGATCATCTCGACGCCCGCTATGGGCTGCGCCGTTGCGGTGCTACGCACGGTGCCGAACACCTGGCAACCTCGCTCGGCAAACTTCATTGCGGTGGCACGCCCGATGCCCGACGACACTCCAGTGACAAGAACGACTTTGGAATTGGACATGGCTGCTTTTTCCGATGGGTGAATGGAATGGATTAGTGCTGTGAGGGGACGGGCCTGATCCGGAACCAGATGGAATACATGGCCGGCAGGAACACCAGGGTCAGAATCGTTCCTGCGAACGTGCCGCCAATCAGCGTGTAGGCGAGCGTTCCCCAGAACACCGAGTGGGTCAGTGGGATGAAGGCCAGGATGGCCGCCAAGGCAGTCAGGATCACGGGACGGGCGCGTTGCACGGTGGCTTCCACCACCGCATGGAACGGCTCCAGACCGGCCTGTTCGTTCTCGCGGATCTGCCCGATCAGGATCAGCGTGTTGCGCATCAGGATTCCCGAGAGCGCAATCAGGCCCACCAATGCATTGATGCCGAATGGCTGCTGGAACAGGATCAGGGTGGGCACTACGCCGATCAGGCCCAACGGGCTGGTCAGGAAGACCATGACCATGGCGGAGATCGAGCGCACCTGAAGGATGATGATGATCAGGGTCACCGCCAGCATGATCGGGAACAGCGGCAGCATGGCCTTGGTGGCCTTGCCCGATTCCTCGATCGAGCCGGCCTGCTCGATGCGGTAGCCGTCCGGCAGCTTGTCGATGATCGGCTGGAGCTTCTGCAGGATCGCCGTGGAGACGTCGGGTGGCTGCAGGTTCTCGGCGATGTCGCCGCGCACTGTAATCGTCGGCGTGCGGTCGCGCCGGCGCATGATCGGTTCCTCCATGCGCACATCCGCTTCGCCCACCTGTGACAATGGGATGCGTTGGCCATTGGCGCCGGCCAAGGTGAAGTCCGTGATCTTGTCCGGGTCGAGCCGGATATCGCCAGAGGAGCGCGCGACCACCTGCACGGTGCGAATGTCTTCGCGCACAGCGGTGATCGGTATGCCGGTCAGCAGGAATTGCAACTGCTGTGCCACGGCGCTGGAGGTGAGCCCCACCGCCTGCAGGCGGTCCTGCTGCAAGGTGAAGTGCAGCGCAGGCGTGCGCGTGCCCCAGTCGGTATTGACTGTGCGCATCATCGGGCTGGCTTCCATTATCTGCTGCACTTCGGCGGCGATCTCGCGCAGCTTTTCCGGGTCGGGTCCCACGACGCGGTAGGCGACCGGGAACGGCGAGTACGGACCGAAGACGAGCTGGGTGACGCGCACGCGCGCCTCGGGAACTAGGCCATTGGCGATCGCCTGGCGCAGCCGGTGCTTCAACGCCTCGCGCTCGTCCTGGCTGTCCGTGCGGACTACGATCTTGGCGAACGATGGATCGGGCAGTTCCGGTCCCATCGCTAAGTAGAAGCGCGGCGCTCCTTGGCCGATGTAGGCGGTGACGATCCGGGCTTCCTTCTGCCGGGCGAGCCACGCCTCGACCTTCGCGGTCGCGGTGCTGGTCTGCCCGATCGCCGTGCCATAGGGCATCTGCACCTCCACCAGCACTTCAGGGCGGTCGGAGATCGGGAAAAATTGCTTCTTGACGATGGCCATGCCGAGGATAGCGAAGACGAACAGGCCCACTACCGAACCAGCCACCAACCATTTGCGGGCGATAACGCGCTCCAGCATCCGGCGGAAGTGGTTGTAGCGCGGCGTGTCGTAAAGCGCCTCGTGGCCACCTTCGACCTTCTTGAGATCCGGCAGCAGCTTGACGCCCAGATAAGGCGTGAACACGACCGCAACTACCCACGACGCGATCAGCGCGGTACCGACAATCCAGAACATGTTGCTGGTGTACTCGCCGGCCGTGGAACGGGCGAATCCATTGGGCATGAAGCCGACAGCCGTCACCAATGTGCCCGACAACATCGGCGCGGCGGTGTGGCTCCAGGCGTAAGCGGAGGCTTTGATGCGGCTGTAGCCTTCCTCCATCTTCACCACCATCATCTCGATGGCGATGATGGCGTCGTCGACGAGCAGGCCCAGCGCCAGGATCAACGATCCCAAGGTGATGCGATCGAAGTTCTTGCCGGTCGCGGCCATCACCACGAAGACCGCCGCGAGCGTGAGCGGCACAGCAGCGGCGACCACGATGCCTACGCGCCAGCCCATGCTGAGGAAGCTCACCAGCATGACCACCAACAGCGCGACGAAGAACTTGACCATGAACTCGTCGACCGCCGAGCTGATGTTGACGGCCTGGTCGGTGACTTTGGTAAAGCTCATGCCCAGTGGCAGCTCGGCACTGATCGCACTTACTTCGCTATCCAGTGCCTTGCCCAGGTCGAGCCCGTTCCAGCCATCGCGCATGACGATGCCCAGCAACAGGGCCGGTTCTCCGCCGTTACGGATCAGGAAGGTAGCCGGGTCTTCGTAGCCGCGCCGGACCGTGGCGATGTCCGAGAGCTTGAGTGTGCGACCCTGCGCGACCACCGGCGTGTCTCGGATTTTCTGCAGTTCGTTGAACGCGCCGTCCAGGCGAACCAGCACCTGCGGTCCCTGGGTTTCTACCGATCCCGCCGGAGTCAGCGCATTCTGACTATTGAGCGCGGCGAACACCTCCTGCGGACCGACGCCCAGCGTGGCCAGGCGTTCGTGCGAGAACTCGACATAGATGCGCTCGGACTGCTCGCCGATGATGTTGACCTTCTTCACGCCGGGCACGTGCAGCAGCCGCTGCCGTAGCGTTTCCGCTTCGCGCACGAGCAGACGCTGCGGCTCGCCCTTGGCCTTGAGCGCGAACAGGGCAAAGGTGACATCCGAGTATTCGTCATTGACCATCGGACCGATCACACCGGCCGGAAGGTTCTTCGCCTCATCGTCGATCTTCTTGCGGGCTTGGTAAAACTCTTCCTGCACCGCCGATGGCGGCCCGCTGTCCAGCAGGCTCAGCGTGGTGAAAGCCAGCCCGGGCCTGGTGTAGGTCTCGCTGCGGTCGTACCAGCGCAGCTCCTGCAGGCGCTTCTCGATCTTCTCGGCAACCTGGTCCTGCATCTCCTGTGCGGTGGCACCGGGCCAGGCGGTCACGATCGTCATTACCTTGACGGTGAAGGCGGGATCTTCCGCGCGGCCCAACTGGAAGAACGCGACGAGCCCCGCCAGCGAGATCAGGCAGATCAGGAACAAGGTGACCGCGCGCTCGCGAACGGCGAGCGCCGACAGGTTGAAACGGCTCTCGCTCATCGACTCGCTCCTGCGGTGGCCGCGATCGCAGGCTGGCCCGCCACCCGGACCTGCTCGCCTTCGCGCAGCAGGTGTGCGCCGAGCGCGACGATCCGGTCGCCGTGCCTGAGCTGGCCGGCGATACGCGCACCTTCATCGCTCAAGCGCTGGACCGTGACCGGACGCCAGGTGACTTTGGCCGGGTTCCCGTTGATGACCCACACTCCCGGCCCCTTGCCCGCGTCGAACAGGGCGCCGACCGGAACCTGCAAGTCGCCTTTCGAGGAGGAATGCCCGTCCGCAATCTCGACGGTGACCGTTGCGCCCAGTGGCGCGTCGGCGAGGTCTCCCTCGAGCACGTACCGTGCCTCGAAGGTGCGGGTCAGCCCGTCGGCGGCGTCCGAGAGCTGCCTGAGGCGGGTGGGGACGGTGACCCCGTCCCTGCCGTAGAGCGTGGCCTGTCCGCCGGAACCGACCGCAGGGCGAAGGGTTTCCGGCAACTGGATGACGGCTTCGCGCGGGCCGGCGTGCGCCACACGCACCACGACCTGGCCGGCGCTGACGACCTGGCCAGGTTCGGCGAGCGTTTCGATGACAACGCCGTCCGCGTCTGCGACCAGCTCCGCATAGCGGCTCGCGTTGCGGGCAACCTCGGCTTGGGCAACGGCCGCACGAAGTTGGGCCCTTGCGGCATCTGCCGCGGCCTTGGCCTGGTCGTATGCCGATGCGGATATCGCTCCAGTACCGAGCAGATTGCGGTACCGGATTTCTTCTTGCGCCGTCTGCTTCGCATGCGCTTGGGCGGCCGCGGCGGCTTGGTGCTGCGCATTCACGGCGAGCTTCAGATCGACCGGGTCGATCCGCATGAGCATCTGGCCGCGCTTGACGGTCTGCCCTGCATCCACGAGTCGCTCCAGCACCTTGCCGGAGACGCGGAAGCCCAAGTCGCTCTGTACCCGGGCGGCCACGGTCCCGGTGAAAGAACGCGATGCGGAATCGGCCCCCTGGACGGTGGCGGCACGTACCAGCGGGGTCTGGGTACGCGGGTCAGAGGTTGTTTTATCGCCGCATGCGACCAGTGCGAGCGGCAAGACGCAGAGGACTGCGGTGAAAACGAGGCGGTGCCGGAGCATGAGGGGATCCCATAGACGAGCCGTTCTGGGATCCCATCTTCCAACGAGTGACCAAATTAGTCAATAGTCACTAATGCCTATTCATCATGGAGACAGGCTGCGGAGCACCAACCCAGACAGCCGGGCGGGCGCCTCGTCGGTAGAGTCAAAGCTGTGCTGCAGGAGCAGCGGGTTGAGGTAGGGGCGCATGACCAAGTAGATCGCCGCGGTGGTCTCGTCGAGTGGGGTCTTGCGCTCGAAATCCCCGGTTTGCCGGCCTTCCTGCAGGATTTCCTGAAGCAGCGCCTGGATCCGCTCCTCATACGCGAGTGCTGCCTGCCAGCGCTCGCTGGCCGCCGAAGCTGCGATCTCGTAGAGCTTGCGATCCTGGAAAAGCAGACGAAGACTCGCCTCGACAATCGCCTTGAACATCCGTCGCAGCTTCTCGGGCGGCCTTTCGGCCTCGTCCACGGCGGCCCTGACCTCGGTCTCGATCTGCTGCAGGCAGTTGGCGCAGATCATCTCGCCGATGGCCTGCTTGGACTCGAAGAACTTGTAGATATAGGCCTTCGAAAAACCAACCGCCTTGGCGAGGTCGGAGACAGTCGTTTTCTCGTAGCCATACCGGCTGAAGTGGTCGGTCGCGGCCGCCACGATCTGATCGCGAACGTCGTGATCGACTGGGCCGCGGCCAGAAACTGAATAAGGGGTTGGGGTGCTCATGGCTCTAGCCTACCGCGTGCCTTTGGCGCGGACAACAAGTGACCATTCTGTAATATAGTCACATTGTGAAATCGTACAGCCTCCCGGAAAAGCCACAGCGAGGACAAAGGGGACGCAAGCGCATGTTGCGGCCCGCCATCCTGACTGCGGCGATGGGATTGTTCGCCCAACGCGGGTTCGAGCAGCCCACCATGGACGAAGTGGCCGAGGCGGCGGGGGTGCGGAAGGCCACGCTTTATTCGTACTTCGACGGAAGGGCCTCATTGATCGATGCGGTGATCGACAGCTGCCTGCTCGATCTGCCCGCACTGCGCTCCACAAATGGGGCTCTCCCGCTGCGCCGACAGCTCTTCGACGTCGGTCTTCAACTGCAGGACCTGGCGGCGCATCCGGCAGCCGTTTCATTGATCCTTGCAGGGCAGCGGTTGTCCGCGGAGCAACAGGCCGCGTGGCGGAGGCGGTATGAAGAGTTCGAACGTTTCCTTTCCGGACTCCTAGAACGTCATCGCTGCTGCGAACAGCCTAGGCAAGTAGCACAAGCGTTCCTGCTTCTGGTGATCGGCGATCTGCGCCCGAGATCTGCGACCCAGCGTACCGTCGTCGACACGCCAAGAGTCGCGCAGGCGGTAGACCTTCTTTTGCGTGCCTATCCTCAGCGATGGAGTTCAGGGGACTGCTGATTCATGTAATACACGCAAACTCGCTCAAGCAGCTCTCGCGATCGTCACTGTTGTGATGGTCGAGCAAATGCTTCCACCGGAAATGTCCCTGACACCATTTTTCGTCGAAACTTCCTATGAACCGAACATCGAGTGCGCCAGCCGCGCCACCTGCTCCCCGATCGGGAAATACCACTCGCTGCGTCCGATCATGATTCGCAGCGGCCACGACGCGATGATCACGAGGCCGCCAATCACATAGGCGGGATGCACGACTCGGTGCCTGCGCCAGTCGTGTACGAGGCAGGCGGCGACGAACAGCGCCGCGCACAACGGGATCAGAAGGTCACGATGCGGCTGCATGTCGAGCAGCCGCAGAATGCGCGCCGTAGCCGGGCTGATCGACGCGATGAAGCCCAGGATCATGAATCTCCGATGCAGTCCCGGCCGACGGCGCCAGGCGATGCCGAGCGCGATGAATACTGCGAACAGCCCGATCGAGGTGAACCCGACGATGGAGAACTGCGGCGGTGCCACCCCCGAGGGGCTGACATGGTTCGAGATGGCAGTCTGGAAGACCGACAGTACGCCCACCGCCACGACGATGCCGGCAAAGATCGCGCTCGCGATCCCAAGCTTGCGGTGCAGGTCGACGCGATGGGCGGCGACCAGACCCACCTGCGCGAGGAAGAGTGCCATCCAGACGGTGAACACGACGGCGTGCACATGCAGCAACGTCGTGAGCGGCGGCGGAGCGGTCAGGATGCGCAGGTAGTAGCTTGGAGCAAAGCCCACGACGACGAAGACCACGAGTGCCAGCGCGATCAGCAGATAGAACCGGAGACTCAGGACGGCGGCCATAGAGGAACTCCTCTTGGAATGGACACCTTCACATTGGCCTTTCGGAACACCTTTAAGCCATTAACCGGCCCTTGGATAGCCCTTACTTCTTTATTATTCGGTCCGTGGAACAGCGAGCCCTGCAATTCGACGGCTGGACGGTGGATCGCGTCTCGGGCGAGATCTCGCGCGACGGGCGCATGACCCGGCTGCCACAGCAGCCCCTGCGCGTCCTCATCGAACTTACCGACCGGGCGGGCGAGGTCGTCACGCGCGAACAACTCGTCAAAGCGCTGTGGCCGCGGGGAGTCGTCGACTTCGACAACGGGCTCAATGTAGCGGTGCGCAAGTTGCGCGTCGCGCTCGACGACGTCGGCGACACACCGCGGTACGTGGAGACTCTGCCGCGCGTGGGCTACCGCTTCATCGGAAAGCTGGCCACGGCGGTGCCGGCAGCCGCGATCGACTCGACACCGGTCCGCTCCGCGCGCGGTATGTGGCTCCTGCTGGCGTTCGCAGTCGTTGCGTTGGCTGCGGGCCTCAGTATCTTCTGGTTCAGCGAGCGCAGAGCGGGCGGAGCGCGTCACATCCCCAGCGCCCGCGCAGAGGAGCTGTACGTCGAGGGCATGCATCAACGTTCGCGACGCGACGTCGACGCGACCGCGCTCGCACTCGCCAAGCTCGAAGAGTCGATCAAGGAAGATCCGCAATACGCTGAGGCATGGGCGGGTTACAGCCGCACGCTCACGGGCGCAGTCGTGCGCCAACTGATGACGCCCGCGGACGGGCTGCCGAAGGCGCGCGCAGCGGCCGAGCGTGCCCTCAGGCTCGATCCAGGAGTTGCGGATGCGCACGTAACCTTGCTCCACATCCACATGGACTTCGACAAGGACTTCGCCGCGGCGACACGGGATCTGGAGAAGGGGCGGCAGCTGGGCCTCAATACCGCCAGCTTCTGGCACTACTCCGCGATGTGGCATGCCCAGCAAGGGCGGGTCGAGGAGGGGCTCGCGGACATGCGTCGCGCCCGGGCCCTGGAACCGATGACCCTGCTGCTCTCGTCCAACTACGCGCTGATCCTGTTCAACGCGCGCCGCTACGATGAGGCGATTGCGCTACTGGCGCCGATCATTGAAGCCAACCCCGGGTTTGACACGGGTCGCAGCGTGCTCGCGCGGGCACTCACGGCCACAGGCCGTTTTGACGAAGCGCTCGCGCAGTTGCAGGCACGCAAGGTCGTCGGCGCGTGGCAGGGCGATCTCGGCGTGCTCTACGCGAAGATGGGCCGGCGCGAAGATGCGCTGCGCGAGATCGCGCGGCTTGACGCGTTGCAGAGTCGCGGGTTCGGCGAGTCGTACGAACTCGCGACAATCCGGGCGACACTTGGGGAGCTCGACCTGGGATGTGAGTCGCTGGCACGCGCGCTTACCGACGGGTCGTTCCTAGTGAACTGGATGAGGCTCGACCCGCGTATGGATCCACTGCGCGGGCGCCAGTGCTTCACGGACGTTGAGAAGAAGCTCTACGGAGAATGAAAAGGGGACTGGTTCAAATCCGTTTTCATTTCCCGAATAGGATTGCCACTGGACGCAGGGCTTCTCTAGGGCAATGGTGCTAGGGACACTTCTAGGAATGTTACTAGCCGGCGGCATGGACGCACTAACCACTTTCGACTCGAGGCGAACGCCGACCTGACCGCGCAAAGTCCGTCTCGGCGTCGAACCGCATGGCTTCTCTCGCGACGGCACGCGTGTGGCTTTCCGCATGACGATGCATCTGGCCCTGCTTACAGCGGCACTGCTGGTCAAGGTTGTGATGGCCGATCAAATGCTGCGAGTTTTCGTGGCAACTGATGGATTCAAGCCGCAACTCCCAGTGGTTGCCACCTCTTCACAGACAAGAGACGTATTCAAACCTCAGCTGAATGCGGGCCAAGACGCCGGCAAGAATGGTCGCTATATTTCGGATTCCCCCGACGAGGAGAAGTGGCATGTTTCTGACCAAACAGCATCTGACGATGGCACGTACGCTCGCCTTGGCGATCGCCACCCTGGGCCTTGGCGCCTGCGCCACATATGACGACGAGTTTGCAGGGATCAACTCACGCCTCGATCAGCTCGACACGCGGGTGCAGAGCGCGGCCCAGAGCGCCGAAGCCGCCAACCAGTCCGCGCAGCAGGCCAACCAGCGGCTGGATCAGATCGAGGGCCGCGTCCAGCAGCTCGAAGCGGCACCGCGCCGCGAGCCGCGCGGTTAGTCGCGCACAACCCGCGACGAACGCCCTGAACCGGAATCCGGTGGTCTTGCTGGCCACCGGTCTCGTATCTTCATTAGTCATTCGTTCCAAGGAACCGTCCCATCCGTACGCACACACACCCTGCGATCCGGGCCGTTAATGGTGCGCTGGCGCTGGCGCTGGCGTTCGCAAGCGTCGGCGTGGCCAGCGCCGAGGAGGCCGCCGCGCAACCGGTCGCCGCCGCCGACCAGCTTCCGCGAGGCCAGGATGTGGCGGGCACAGTGATCGAGCTCGCGGGCTGGGTTGTGGCAGCCAAGGACAACCAAGGCTATCCGTTCGCGGTCATAGACAAGGCCGCCGCACAGATCCTGGTGTTCGACGGCGACGGCCGGCCTCGCGGCGCGGCCCCCGGGCTCTTTGGCTCGGCGACCGGCGACCATACGGCCCCCGGCGTCGCCGGCCTGGCGCTTCGCGAGATTCCGGGCCGGGATCGCACGACGCCTGCTGGTCGCTTTGTGGGCGGATTCGGTCCGTCGATCGACGCCGGCCGCGTGCTGTGGGTGGACTACGATTCCGCGGTCTCCATCCACCCTACCGCGACCGGCGTCCCGGCCGAGAGACGCGTCGAGCGCCTTGCATCGCCTTCGCCGGACGACAACCGCATCACCCATGGCTGCATCAACGTCTCGCCCGAGTTCTACGAGCAGATCATCCGTCCGACGTTCGAGCGGGGCGGAGTGTTCTACATCTTGCCGGATGAGGCGTCGATAGCGGAGACCTTCCCGGAGTTCGCGCAAAGTCGCGAGACTACGCAACGCGACGACGGAGAACGCGCACAGGCCGCCCGCCACTGAAGGGCGCGTCGGCGTGTTGCCTTGGTGTGCGAGGCAGCGCAGCGGATGACGCCGCTCGTGGCACGGCTTCTTCTGCCAGTGCCCAGCACAATGTCGTGCCTTCCATGCAGCGGGGATCCGGTCAGGCGTCGCGTCTGATCTTGGCAGCTCCTCCACGCCACCCAGGTCCAGGAGCACGCGTCCTTGACTCAGGCATCCGTCTCCTCGGCATTGCTCCGTCCAGTTTGCTCAGCGAACCGGTCTGACAGTTCGTTCAAGCCGACGCGCCTTCGCTGCTCAGCTTGATTCTGGTGGTTGGTCTACGTCCGCTCCTGGCCGAAAGCAGACCTGGAAGTAGTCGGAGCCATGGTCGCCTAGACGTCGATTACATCAGTGCAAAGGCGAGCGGCGCGCGTGGACCATGGGTCGCTAGTCGACGTAGGTCCGCTTCCGAACCGGAGCGGACATTCGGTTCCGGATACGAGGACCGGCAATTGCCGACGGGAACCTGATCGCGACCGGATCCCCGATCGCGATCGGGCACGTTGCCTATGCCCTGACCTGGGGCTTCAGCAGCTTCGACAGGCCAACGCGGTGCAGCATCTCGGCGCGCAGGCGGTCCAGGACGGCGAAGCCGACATCCGCGCCGTCCTGCGCAGGGTCGACGTGCACCCGGAACGGCCGCTCGCCGAACGGCGCGTCCACGACCTTGGTGATGGCATCGGCGACCAGGCTGACATCGACATCCGGTGGCACGATCTCGGCGAATGCCTTCTGCACCTGTTCGCCAAAGCCTGCATAGGGGCCCGCCTCGTACTCGGCTGCACGCGCTTCATCGGCGGGCGTGCCCGCATGGGCGAAGTGGTTGGTGCCGCTGGTGAACGCGCCAGGCACGATGATCGACGTCTCGATGCCCCAGCGCGACAACTCGCGTGCGTACTGCACGGCGATCGCGTCCATCGCCGCCTTCGCACCGAAATACGGTGCCAGGTATGGCGGCGTACCGCCGGCCGAACTGCTGCTGGATACCCACACCAGCAGGCCTTCGCGCTGCCTGCGCAAATGCGGCAGCACGGCACGATTGACGCGCTGCGTGCTCAGCACGTTGACGTCGTACAGCTGCGCATACTGTTCGGGGGTGAAGGCTTCCGCCGGACCGAACACCATGTGCCCGGCGTTATGCACCAGCACGTCGATGCGGCCGGCATCGTCGATGACCTTGGCCACCGCGGCATCCACGGAATCCTGCGACTGCACGTCCATTTCCACGGTGCGCAGGTCTGCGCCGTTGGCCTTCGAGAAGGCGGCCATCTGCCCGACCACCGGCGCGTTGCGACCGGTGGTGTTGCGCATGGAGGCGTAGACGGTATGGCCCGCGCGGGCCAGCGCTTCGGCGGTCAGGCGACCGAAGCCGCTGGAAGCACCGGTGATCAGGATGATCTTGCTCATTGCGGTTCTCCTAGATTCGAAATCAATGGGGCGCCCGGACGGCTGCTCAGACCATGCCGCCGTTGGCGCGCAGCACCTGGCCGTTGATCCAGCCGCCGTCGGCGCCGGCGAGGAAGGCGACAACGTTCGCGATATCGCCCGGCGTACCGAGGCGCTCCAGCGGGTTCATCTTCGCCATGCGATCGATCAACTCGGGCGATTTGCCGTTGAGGAACAGGTCGGTGGCCGTCGGGCCAGGGGCCACGGCGTTGACGGTGATCGAGCGTCCACGCAGTTCCTTGGACAGGACGGCGGTCAGGGTTTCCACCGCCGCCTTGGTCGCGGCATAGACGCCGTAGTTCTCCAGCTTCAGGCCGACCACGCAGGTGGACAGGTTGACGATGCGGCCGCCGTCGCGCAGCCGGCGCGCGGCCTGGCGCAGCGTGTTGAAGGTGCCCTTCAGGTTGATCGCGATCTGGCTGTCGAACAGCGCATCGTCGCTGTCGGCCAGCGGCGCCAGCTTCATGATGCCGGCGTTGTTGACCAGCACATCGACGCCACCGAAGCGCGACTCGACCGCTTCGAAGAGGCGTTGCACGGCGGCCGGATCGGACACGTCGGCCTGCAGGGCGATCGCCTCGCCACCGGCGGCGGCAATGCGCTCGACGACCTGATCGGCCTCCCGGCGATTGCCGGCGTAATTGACGACCACGGCATCGCCGTCCTTGGCCAGGCGTTCGGCGATGGCGGCGCCGATGCCTCGGGAGGCACCGGTGACGACCGCCACCGAACGGGGATTGGATTGGGTGTTCATGGGGATGCCTCGGTGATCCGCCGGACTGGCGTGCGACCAAGGTAGTTATTCCCGAATGCCGGATAATTAGGCATATTCCGCGAACACTATTCGGATATCCGAACAATGGATCGCTTCGATGCCATGCGGGTCTTCGTGCGGATCGTGGAGCGTCGCAGCTTCACGCGGGCAGCCGATGACCTGAACCTCCCCCGGGCGACCGTGACCGATGCCGTCAAGGCGCTGGAATCCAGACTGGGAGTGCGCCTGCTGCAGCGGACCACGCGCCAGGTCACGCCCACGTTGGAGGGCGAAACCTTTTATGGACGCAGCCTGCGCCTGATAGCCGATCTGGAGGATGCCGAGAGCGCTTTCAGCAACGTGCATCCCAAGGGAGCGCTGCGCATCGACATGCACGGCGTACTCGCGCGTCACCTGTTGTTTCCGCGTCTTCCCGAGTTCCTGTCGATGTACCCCGACATCGAGCTGGATGTGAGCGAGGGGGATCGTTACATCGACCTCGTGCGGGAAGGCGTCGACTGTGCCGTGCGCGTGGGCGAACTCCGTGACAGCGATCTGATCGCGCGCCGCCTGGCGATGCTGCCCGAAGCTACAGCTGCGTCGCCTGGCTATTGCGAAGGCCACGGGATACCGAAGGACCCGGACCACATGCAGGACGGGCACCTGATGGTGGGGTTCAAATCGACATCCATCGGTGCGCTGCTGCCGCTGGAATTCCAGCAGCAAGGACTTGTTCGCCACATCAGCCTGCCGACACGGGTACGCGTTGGCGGAGCAGAGTCTTACCTTGGGGCGGCGCTGGCCGGCTTCGGAATCATCCAGGCTCCACGCTATCGGCTGGAGCCCTATTTCTCGGGCGGGCAATTGATACCCCTGCTCGAGAAATTTCCGCCGTTACCCAGCCCGGTCAACATCGTCTATCCACGCACTCGTTTGCCGTCGCCCCGCTTGCGTGTATTCATCGACTGGGCGGCCGGGGCCTTCTCGACCGACATCGGCAGCATCGAACGCTGAGCGGCTGCCCAAGCCGAAGCCTGGGCTTCTCCACCCATCGCGTGCCGTCGCGCCGCTTTCCGCGCCACTTAGGAAAATTCCTAGCCGCTAACGCGGGGTTTTCCGAAAGACACACCCGCCGCACCTCTGCAGTCTCTGCACGCCCGCACTCGGCGGGCATTCCAAGGGATGGAGACGCATATGCAAAACCTGGTTTCGTTGAACCTCACCGCGCAGGACCTGGCCGACCTCGACGGCGCGCTGGAGACGATGCGGCGCGTGTTCGCCCCGCTGGTGTCGCTGCAGCCGCAGCAGCGGCGCGATCTGATGAAGATGGGCGACAAGTCCGAAGTCTTCTGCCGCCAGACCCTCACCGTGCTCACCGCCAATCCGCAGATCGTCCCGCCCAACCTGGGGCTGGCCGAGGCGCAGGCGGACCTGGCCGCACTGGACCAGCTGCGCCCGCGCCTGATCGTGCTGCGCCAGCTGCTGGAAAAAGCCGACGACACCGAGATGGCCCTGGGCAGCGACATCATCGGCGTGGCCCTGGAGGGCTACGGCCTGCTCAAGGTCTCCGGCAAGGACGAAGGCCTGAAGTCGGCCCGCCGCGAGCTGTCGGCCCGCTGGGCCAAGGCCGCCCGCAGCGCGGCGCAGGCCCCGGCCGACTGATCCGGGTCCACCGCCCCTCGCCCCGGCGCCAACGCCCGGGCGAGGTTCCGAGCCTGACGGGAGAGGTTCCCAGCCTCGCCCGTCAGGTTTTTTGCTTCGTGGACGAGGCAAAAAGCTTGACGCGTGAGGCTGATTGACCTCATGGATAAGGCAAAAAGCCTCATCGGTGAGGCAAAAAGCCTCACGCGCGAGGCATTTCGCTCCGGCGGCAAGGCTCCCGAGCCTCACGCGCAAGGCTCCGGGGCTTATGGATGAGGCGTTTTGGGCTGGCGTTGAGGCGCGGAGCCTGGTCGGAAAGGCGGCTTGCCTTAGCGCAAAGGCTCCGAGGCATATAGCTGGAGCAGCCCCTGCAACCGCGACCCGACGGCACGAGCCGCGAACCGTACACATGGTCGGAGAGCGGACCGCGAATTGCCTCGCTCCCCTGCCCTGGCTAACCTGGCTGCAGGGGAGGAGTCCGTGGCGCAAGAAGGTCTCGCAGTGTCCGTCGTCGGCCTACCGGGCACACCCCTGCCCTTCGAGGTCGGCGCGCTCTACAGCCGCAAAGCCCAGATCCATGCATTGCTGGGAGGCCAGCAGCAAGGCGGCATTTCCACGCCCAGAGACCAGCCGTTCGTGATCATCTTCACCGGCGAGGCCGGCAAGTCGCACGGCTACGCCGACTTCTGGGACGACGACGGCATCTTTCACTACTTCGGCGAAGGTCAGAGCGGTGACATGCAGATGAGCGGAGGGAACCTCGCCATTGACCGTCACCAGCAGGAAGGCAAGCGCCTGCTGCTGTTCAAATCCATGGGCAAAGGCAAGCCCTATCGATACGACGGCGAATTTCTCAAAGTGTCGGCGTACTCGCGCCCGGATACACCTGCCACGCGCGGGCCCAATCGCACCGCGTTCGTCTTTCGCCTGCAACCGCTAGACCAAAACGCCTTTCTCCCCGCGGCAAAGATCGCCGATGCATCCAAGGCAGAGCTAGGGCTTGGAAGTACGGCGGTCCTCAAACTCACCGAAGTTCGCACCAAGCAGGAGCTGTTCAAGCGACGACTCATCGGCATCGAGAAGCAATGCCGCCTCACGCAGGTCATGGACCTGCGCTTTCTCCGCGCCAGCCACATCAAGCCGTGGTCCGCTTGCACCAAGGGCGACGAGCGTGTCGATGGCAACAATGGCTTGTTACTGACTCCGCAAGCCGATCTGCTGTTTGATCGCGGCTGGATCACGTTTGAGGATCGCGGAAAGCTCTGCGTCGCCAACGAGCTTCCAGCAGACGTCAAAAAGCGCCTTGGGCTCAACCTAAAGCCAGGACGCAGCTGCGGCGAGTTCAACGCCCACCAGCGTGCCTATCTGGACTATCACCGCAATAAGGTCTTCGAGAAGCGCTTCCATGGCTTGACTAACCCCATCAGCGAGCTGATCTCGACCGTGGATTAGACAAGGAGCCGCAAATAGATGGCACGTCAACGCGCACCCAAGGAAGACATTGCAGCTCCGACTTCAAAGGCGCCGCGCGCTCGCCTAGTTCTCGATCTGCTTCCACTTATCGCGGGGCTGCTCGCCGCGGGTGGAGTTTGCCTACACGCCATAGGGGCCATCACTCATCGGACCTTCTTAAGGGAGATGGGAGTGCCGCCCGATCTCTTCCCAAAAGACGTTGCGTGGATGCTGATCAACGGCTTCTATACCTTGTTCGATCGCTGGTACCTACTCTTCAAGGTATATACCGACCGCCCTTGGGAGTTTGTTCTCTACTGTCTTACGCTCTCGATCATCCTAACGGCTTACCTATATCTCTACCGATGGAGCCCTAAGAAAGCTGAGTGGGTGGAGACCTTACCGCCATGGGGCAGGGCTCTTCTTCGCTTCTCCGTTGTCACCATCTCCATCGCAGGAACGCTGCCGGGGGCTGTGTGCATCGTAATGCTACTGATGATCGCCATTGGCGCCCCTGGCGAGTACGCAGGAAAAGCGTATGCGGAGAAGCTGCGCGAGCGCTACGCAAATGGTTGCTCGGTCAAAGCGCCGTGCACGGATGTTCTTAAAGACAAAAACGTCGTCATCTCTGGCGCGGACCTTGATACATCACCCAGCTATCTCGCCATTTATGACCCGAAGACCAGGCTCACTCACGTGGTCGAGCTAGAGGGCCTGGAATTGCGCCGCGTAGCGCGCAGTTCGAAGACAAATCCAGACCCTAAAAAATAGGTAAGGTCTGCTTACGACCTAAGGCGCTGTGTTTAACCTTCAACCCAGCTGATGGCTATACGGGCAGGCTTTCGTCAACGTTCGTTTCCGCAAAAAAGCACACCGACCCCTGTTCCGTCGTGATCGATCGGTGCTCGCAGCGCTATCCCGCGTGGGATGGCCTTGTTGCAAGCCGGTCTGTCGCTGCACGTCCCCAAGACGGTGGGCCAGAGTCCACCCTATGGCCCTCGGACAAGCATGTTGGACGGATCAGGAATAACCACCTCGATGGTCGGGAATTCCGCCCACTCTGCAAGCTGCTGGAAGTGCGCAAACAGATCCCCCTCCAGTCCATTGTCTTGCCACTGCATACTGAGCGTGACAACGGACTGAAGACCGCCAGGCGCGATGTAACGCACACGCTCAAGTGTGCGCGCCGAGAACAGCCAGGCCTTCCTGGGGGACATTTCTGACGAATAGACATCGACTCCGTTCACCGTGGCAAGGTACTGCCGTCCTTTTTCGCCGGCCGGCTTCTGTTCAATCGTCGGCTCCGACGAGTCCATCGTCCGCCCGGCAATCAGCTCGCGCAGTGTCTTGGTCTCATCATCCGATACGATCAGTATCGGGTCTGGACCGATGTAGTGCGCCAGATCTCCGATTTCCCACCAGAACAGAGCGTCATTCGGCAGTTTCGATACTGTATATGTAAAGCGCTTTCGTGCCGCAAAATCACGCCAGAGATATCCATCGGATTGCCTCTTTACGAATCTGCTTGTCACATCACCTAGATTCGACAACATCGAGGGGGACGGGTCGATGAGCCTCGCCTTCTCCAGACGGATGAGTTTCACGTCGCGACGAGGTCCGTGACCATCCGTCACGACATCCACGCTCACGCCACGAAACAACGTACCTTTGAAGGGAAGAGTCAGCAGCTTTTCCGTGATCGCGGCACGGATCGGATTCAATCGCTCGACGTCGATCTCTGCCGCTCGTAGGTGGTCGTCCCTGGCGGCCTGGACTGCCGCAATGGCCGCTTCGAGCTTGGCCCGCAGCCTATCCACAACCTTCTCGACGCGTTCGTCGGTAGCCACGATCCGGAGGGCGTTGTGCAATCGATTCGACGTACTGTCTAGACCACGGAGCAGATGGCCTAGCTCTTCAAGGATACCGACGAGGGATTCTTGTCCGTTCGGCAGCTCACTGTCGTCCCTTGCGAGCTCCGAGAAGCGCCGGCCAATTGCTTCATCGGCAGGGCGCACGTCCATGGCGAGCAAAGCCAGGAACGACACGACGAGTTCGTCCCGGCCATGCAAGGTCGAAGGCGTGAAGGACCGGCCGGGCACGACGGGACGCTCGGTCATGCCGTCCATCCTGCGCACAAAACTGTCCAGCTCCGTGCCATAGGATTCGTTATCGTACGCGCTGCCGGCCAGCTTCAGCCTGAGCAATGCTAGGCAGAGCGGAATGAACTCTAGATTGGCGGGCTCGCGTGAGATCTCCCCAGAATCCGTGTCGACCACGCCAAGCAACGACATCGCTGTCCGGGCAGCGATGTCGGTTTGTTGTCGGCCAGATACCGTCCAGTGCAGCAGCAGCGCGGCGGTGACAAGCCGCACGTCACCATAGACAGACTGAAGCGTATTTGCGAACAGCTCGCGAGGTGGCGGCGCACGATCGAACCCGTGTTGCAGCGATGCGACCGCTTTGCGCGCCGCGTCCCAGTCCAGCGCGATGATCGGCGGATACAGCATGCGCCGGTAGAACAAGCTCGTTCCATCTCCCAACTCGTACTCCAGTACGCCAGGCCATCTGACGAAGGCCTCACCGAACATGGCCGCCCCCTTTTCGTCCTCGTTCCAAGCCGCGATGGCGACCATACGGGCTGTGTTCTTGAGGTGGTGGAACAGGTACAACCACGTATCACGCAGTCGATCCCACTCCCGCGCGGCAGGCGTCATCGTGCCCCGGCGCCATCCGACCATCTCGGGCACGAACTGGTGCAGCGACTCCCATCCCCCTACGACGTCCGTCAGCGCGTCGGCGTAAGCGCGCTCATCGGAGCCAGCCAGCAACATCCGTTTGGCGCCACCCTCACCGTTGTCGGCGACCACCGTCCTGCGGGTGAACCATGCTTCAAGTCGATAGACCAGATTCGGACCAAGATCCAGAATGCCCGCCGACACGCCAGGCGAGAGGCGCGGATCCTGCTTGCGCGGCAGCAAGCCCAACGGGCTGTAGGCGAGCTTTCTGATGTAGTGGGTATTGTCGGGGATGCGCTCCGATGCCCGTTCGTATAGACGCGCGTACTGTTGCGCCCATTCCACGTGCGGGGACCACGGCCCGCCCACTTCCGCCAGGCTGAACGCGGAGCCGGATTTTGCATCCGGTGCGTTCAGCGCCAACAGGAAGCGATGATAGTCCGTCATTTCCTCCAGGGCGCGATCGAACGCAACCGCCGCATTTCGATCAATCGTGGCGGCTGCGCGATCCGCGAGCTCTTCCAGCATGTCTTCCGGCGTCGGCAGGTCAGTCTTCATCTTTCACCGCTCCGAAGCGGAATGCACAACGCAGCACGAAACGTTCGATAGGGCGCAACGGATCACCGCCAGATCGGACGCACCAATGGGCGGATCCCAGCAGGGGGCGATCAAGCTCGAGTGCGAACGTCAGCCGTGGATAGTGCCAACGTGTCGCCGGGGGCTCAGCACCTTGCGCCTGCTGCAGCCCTTCCCATCGCTTGGCCCAGCGCCGAGCGACCCAAAGCACCCACGCCATCCGGACATCGTGGAGTGCGGTTTTGCGGCGGAATCGGGAATTAATCTCGGTGACGCCGGATCCATCAAAAAATCCGATACCGAATGCGACGTAGTGTGGCGATTCCCCCTCGCGGGGTCGATGCATGCTCTCGGATAGGATCAATCCGCCGGCCTCGTAGACCTGCTGTCGGATCCGTTGATGCATCTCTCGCGGCGCACTCACGCTCGCCGTGTATTGCTTGCGCATCATTTGCCGGGAAGACTGCTGGACGAACCGCAGCGTTGTGCGCGCAAAATGCGCCAACGCAGCGAGGTTGAAGATCAGCCAGAAGGTATGGACCCCGAGCAGAATCAACTTGAACAGCAGGGCATCCCTACTGTCGACGAAGTAGTGCAAGAGGTACTGCAGCGGCCACAACAACTGCAAGCAAAAAACGACCAATAGCGCCAGGCAGCTTGCCACCACCTCGAAAGCCATCGATTCGTGGTAATAGACCTGCACGTCGGTTGAGAAACTGTCCCGCTGCGCGATGATGGTCACCAGCGCCAAGGCGATGGAGATCACGCCTAGTGCACCGACTTGGGCGGCGATCATGAATCCGGAGACGTTCAGAACGATGGACTTCGCGTCCGGGGGAAACCGGGACACGGGCACCCAGTCTGGAATTGCGCCAGCCGGAACGTGCGCGACGCCGTACTCGACTGTGATGAGCACCAGGGTCAGAACAAAATAGACACCTAGGAACCTCCAGAATGTCCTTGCGGTAAAGGCGCCTCTAAGCCAACGATGAAGCGCCGAGCGTTTGACGGCATTTGCCGCGGCATTGGCCCGTAAGTGGCCCCGCACGATGCCGTGCGCGCACCGGTTGAGGCTGCCGATCCAGCGTCCGAACTTCGGCTCGGTCATAGCGCGCCCCCTTCCTTCTGCGCAGACACCAGCTTCAACCATTCGATCGGCACGGCCTTATCGAACCCGGTTTCCAGTTCCCGGAGTCTCGGATGCCCGGGGTAGTTCTCCACCGCGAACCTGATCCACTCCGCTGCTCTGGCGTGGTCTTTTATGACTCTGAATCGCTCAGCCAGAACCAATGAAACACCCGCTTCCAAAGGCTTGGGCATCCGAAGTCCATCCTTCCAGTTTCGGGCTCGGAAGTACTCTCTGTGCACGTGCTCGTGCTCGGGCAGCGGCCATGCCGGCTCTGAGAACGAAAGCAGGTGGAAGAACATCGCTTCGACGGTCGGGCCTACAAGGTCCGTCGCGTACTTTGATCGAACGACATCGAATCCCGGCATCTTGAATGCCTCGGGCGCATAGCTGTTGAACAGGATGTGGAGTGCCACAAACGGACGACGCTGGGCAACACCCATGCCAGACAGCAGCGTTTCGACCTTAGCGAGCAACTCGCGCAGATCAGTCACGCTGGCGTTAGGCTCTCCGACCAGGTGGCTTGCGAGCTGTTCAGCAAAGCCTTCCAATCGACGGCGGCCGCAGTCGTACGTCAAACCATTCAACGCAGCGACCCAGTACTGCGGCGCCATCTGCACCCGGACTACACCCGTTTGCTCCAGCGAATAGTCGTATGGCTCTGCTTCCACCTTCGGCTGTTTGCGGACGAACTCGGTGATGACGCATCGGGCGAGGCGCGCCAATCCTTGAAAGGTAAGCATGGTCTTCCTCTCAAGCCGCACCGTTTCCCTGTAGGAATCTCCTAGCGTCATGATGCGCGGCAGCTCTTCCAGGTTATGGATGTACTTGGACCGCATCCGGTAGGCCTCCCGCAACGCAGCCGGCAACTCCGCCCGCCCGATCGGGCCGTCTTCGAAGTTCGCTTCATCGCGGAAGTACGCGTCGGTGACATGATCCAACGTGAAATCACGGAATCTGCGCGCCAATGACACGTGCTCGATCTCCAGCAAAGCCGATCTCACGTTGGCTGCGGTGGCCGCGTCTGCATCGGCGAGCGCCTTGTCGATCCGCGTACGCTTTTCGCTGTCGTAGTCCTCCCAGCTGCCTTGGTTGCCGTCGAACCCCTGCGCCAACGACTCGATCGAGGCGACGAGCAGCGTGTAGGCGAGTTCAAGATCGTCGGCCAGTCGATGAAGGCCCGTGACATAGGTTCTTATAGCCCGGATTGCCGCCCGGTAACTCCGTCGTTGCAACCCGATCAGGTCAGCGACCAATCCTTGGAGCCGCGCCTCGTCGCCACCCTGGCACCACACGTCGTCGTCGAAGAACCGTCGAACGGCCTTGCTTGGCCGGCCGCGGACACCCACCAGGCGTTGGTTGCTCAGCAGGCGCGCAGCCAGATTCGCGTTCGGCGTGCAAACGACATTCAAGGCAAAGGATGAGATGGCAGCAAACTCTTCGAGGTAGGGGTCCATTCCCCGGGATACCAAGGCACCAGGCCCGGTTGGCGTCTCTTCGATCAACTCCACGGCCTCATAGACGACCGCCCGCGAGTCATCCAGCGTGGTTGCGGGCAACAACCGGCCAGCGACCGTCTCAAGCGGATCGTCCCGGCCTAGGCGCAGGTTTGTGTAGAGGATGCCCCGGTGTTCGTTCCGGCGCCCTACTGGCCGGGAAAATAGCTTTCCGGAAGCAATCTGAAGCATGGTCGAGCCGTCAGCTGGCAGGGAAAGCAATGATGATGTTGAATGGCCTTGAGACTGTCCAGTTCGCAGCAAGGAGTGCAGCGTCCATCGCCTTCCTATGCACGTGCAGGTTTCAGAGGTTCACGTAGATACCTCGTAGTACGCGACGATGGCGGCTGGCAAAATTGCTTTGTCCTGGGCGTGCGTCCATCGCCGCACCTCCGGCCCACCGCCGCCTCGAACATCGTTCCAGCTCTGAGTAACCGCGTTCGCCAACTCCCCCTGCAGCCACTGGCTTACATCCTGCCAGGGAATGGCCAACTCCAACATGATTGGCCGACCGACGGCGCCTAGTTGCTGCAGGTAGTCCCGCCCATTCAAGTCACCTAGACGCTTCAGGATCAGGTATACGCGCTCGCTTCCATAACGGAAGAAATGCACGTGACCCTGCAACTCACGGCGATCGACACTGGCGTACACGTTCCCTTCGATAGAGAACGGCACTTCGGCTATGGCTCGATCGAGGTCGCTATCGAGCACCGTCGCATCAAACTCATGCGCGATATAACGCGCGGCCTCATTGAGTTCGGCAATCATCCTGGGACGAAGGCCTTCCAGCAAGTATGTGTTCACGTCAACCGTTCGACAGGCGTGAAACACCTTTAGGCCGGCATAGGACTCCAAAAGCACGGCGAGCGCAGTTTCGGGTGTCTGCAGCGCAGACTCTGGCTTATTCAACAGCGGCGCCCACGTTGCCTGATCGTTCCAACAAAACAAGATATCGCCCATCGTGCCACCCACTCTTTATCGATAGAGAACAACTCTCCTGACCTAACGAGCTCTCTGCAAGCCGGCTCTCTCCCTGGCAAGAAACTTCCCTGGACTCAAAGGGGACGGAGGCAATTAATCAGGACCGTACCCGGGATGGCTCCGTCAGCAATGTCTCTTGCAGATCCTCCGTGATACTGGATTAGGTGGAGCCAACCCAGTCTTTGATCGTGCGAGTATCAAGCGACCACGCGTGGTCGATCGCGGCAAACGACGCAATGACCACTTTCGACCCGAGGTGACGCCGCCCTGACCGGGAAACGGCCGTCTCGGCGTTGAACCGCATGGCTTCTCTCGCGAGGGTACGCATATGGCTTTCCGCATGACGATGCATCTGAGCCTGCTTGCAGCAGCGATGCTGTCCTCCATTGCCCATGCGCGGCCGGCCGGCAGCGAGGTTGCCGATGCGCGTCCGGCGCCGGCGGGTACGTACGCCAGGGTCGATTGCAGGTCCATCGACGTGCCGGACGCGGTGGGCGTGGAGTGCGGGCGCCTGCAGGTGCCCGAGCGTCATGGAGCCAACGGAGCGGTGACGCTGTCGCTGCCGGTGGTGGTGCTGCGCAGGAGCGGTGCCGAGCCGACCGGCGATCCGATCCTTTACCTGCACGGTGGGCCGGGTATCGCCACGCTGGAGGTGGTGCCTGGGTGGCTGGAGGCGCCGTCGGTCAAAGCCCTGCGCGCAGGACGCGACCTGGTGTTGTTCGACCAGCGCGGCTCCGGCAAGTCGACGCCGGCGATCTGTCCCGAGTTCGATGCGGCGCTCGACAAGCTGGCGGCGGAAGCGCCCGGCGCCGCGGTCGAGCTGCGCCGCAAGCGCGAAGCCGCCAGCGCGTGCCGCAAGAGCATGGTCGAGCGCGGCAGGGATCCGGCAGCCTACAGTTCCACCGCCATCGCGGACGACGCCGAGGCGCTGCGCCAGGCGCTGGGTTACCGGCAATGGAACGTGCTGGCCACGTCCTTCGGTTCGCTGCCGGCCTTCGAGCTGGCACGCCGGCATCCGGCGCAGGTGCGATCGATCATCTTCAACTCGGTCTTTGCGCCCAATTCGCCCAACCGCGCCGAGCAGGTCAGTGCGCTGGCCGAGGGGCTCGCGGCGCTGCAGGCCCGCTGCAATCTTGATGAGACCTGCCGCGCCCGCTATCCGGACATGCGCAAGGATGCGGCCAGCGCCATCGCCCGCTACGACCGCAGCCCGCTGAAAACCGCCGATGGCCAGGTGAGCGGATCGACCTTCCTGGGCACCGCCTGGAACCTGCTGGTGCGCGGCAGGACCGCTGCGGTAGTGCCGGAGCTGCTGAGGCGGGCGGCGGCGGGCGACGACGCGATGGTGCTGAAGGTGGCGGGGCCTTTTTCCGGCCCGCACACGTTTGGCACCACCTCGTATGCGCAGAAATGGCTGGTGGAGTGTCATGACATCTACCCGCGGCCGTCGGCCCCGGCGATCCGCAAGGCCGTGGTGGCGCATCCGGATCTGGCGCAGGACATGGAGCCGGACGAGCCGGACCAGGTCTGCGCAGCACTGCAGCCCCAGCAGGCGCCGGCCGCTTTCTTCGACGCCACGCCGGTTTCGGTTCCGGCGCTGGTCTATGCCGGCGAATACGACCCGGCCACCCCGACCAGCGATGCGACCGCGGCGATGCGGATGTTGGCCAAGGCCACGCTGGTCAGCGTGGCGGGTGCGAGCCATTCGGCCATGGGCACCGACGACTGCACCCGCGGCATCGCGCTGCGTTTTCTCGACGAGCCAACCGGCAAACCAGACATCTCCTGCGTCGCCAGCATGCCGGCGCCGGTCGTGCCAGGACCGGCCGTGTTCGACGAGTTCTTCAAGGCGCTGCCGTGAACTGAAGGCAAGCGTCCGCGCACTCGCGATTGGGCGCTAAACCCAATCCTCCACCGGCGCCGGCCTGCCGAGCAGATAGCCCTGCCCCAGGCGGCAGCCCATGGCGAGCAGGGCGTCGTGCTGGGCCTGGGTTTCGATGCCTTCGGCCAGGGCTTCCAGGCCGAGCGCCTGGGCCAGGGCCAGGATCGATGCGACCACCGCCTCGCTGTTGTCGCTGCCCGGTTCGCCCAGGCGCGCGACGAAGCTGCGGTCGATCTTGACGATGCGCAGCGGGAAGGTGTGCAGGTAGCTCAGCGAGGAGTAGCCGGTGCCGAAATCGTCCAGCGCCGCGGCCACGCCCTGGTCGCGTAGCCGGCCCAGCAGTTCGCGCACGCCTTCCGGGTCGTCGAGCAGCGAGCCCTCGGTGACCTCGATCACCAGCCGCGACGGCGCCAGGCCGGTGCGGGCGAGCATGCCGAGCAGGCGTTCGGAGAAGTCGCCATGGCGGAAATGCAATGGCGAGACGTTGAGGGTGAGATACCAGTCGCCGGGGCCGAGCCGGGTGGCGGCCAGCGCGCAGCTGTGCTCGAACATCCACCAATCGATCGCCTCGATGTTGCCGCTGTCCTCGGCGATGCGCAGGAACTCGCCCGGCCCGATCAGGCCGCGGCTGGGGTGGTTCCAGCGGATCAGCGCTTCGTAGCCCTGCACCCGGCCGCTTTCCAGGTCCAGGATCGGTTGGAAGTACGGCACGAACTGGTCGCGCAGCAGGGCCACCCGCAGTTCGCCCTCCATCGCCAGCACGTCGATCGCATGTTTCTGCAGCGACGCGTCGAACAGCGCGAAGCGCTTGCGGCCCAGCGCCTTGGCCCGGTACAGCGCGACGTCGGCATCGCGCAGCACTTCGTCGGCATGCCGGTAACGGCTGTCGGCGATGGCGATGCCGATGCTGGCCGAGGGTTCCAGCTCCTTGCCGGCCACCTGCAACGGCGCGCCGATGTCCTGCAGCACGCGCTGGGCCACGTGCACGGCGGCGCCCACGTCGGGCAGGTCCTCCAGCAGGATCGCGAACTCGTCGCCGGACAGCCGCGCCACCAGGTCGGGCTCGCGCACGCACGCGGCCATGCGCAGCGCGATCTGCTTGAGGAAGTCGTCGCCGGCCAGATGCCCCAGGCTGTCGTTGATCACCTTGAAGCGGTCCACGTCGAGGTATAGCAGCGCGAACTGTCGCTCCGGTTCGCGCCGCTGCAGCGCCAGCACGCGTTCCATGCGCTCGCGCAGGTAGCCGCGATTGGGCAGATCGGTCAGCGCGTCGTGCAGGACCTGGTGTTCGAGCTGATGCTGGACGCGTTCGCGCTCCAGGATCTCCCGGCGCAGCGCCTGGGTGCGCTCCTGCACGCGCTGTTCGAGCTGGGCGAAGGCCCGCTGCTGGATCTGCGCGGTGCGCCTGCGGTTGAGGCTGTTGGCGATCTGTGAGGCGACGAACTGCAGCAGTTCCTGGTCTGCCGGCCCGTAGGACACCGTGCGGTCGTAGCTCTGCACCGCCACCACCCCGATCACCTCGTCGCCAACCAGCAGCGGCACCCCGAGCCAGCACACCGACGGCGTGCCCGCATCCTCCAGGGCCACCTCGCCCTGGCGCGCCAGCTCCATGATGTCCTCGATGTTGCCCAGCATCGCCTGCCCGTGGCGCAGCACGTATTCGCTCAGGCCCCGACCCAGCGGGCGCGCGGTGCGGCCCGTCCGCATGTCGTCGACGTAGTAGGGGAATTCCAGCATGGTGCGCTCTTCGGAGAGCAGCGCGATAAAGAAATTGCGGGCATTGATCAGCCCGCCGACCACGCGGTGGATGCTGCGGTAGAACTGCTCCTCGTCGATGTCGGCGGTGGCCAGCTGCGCGATCTCGAACAACGCCGCCTGCAGGCGCTCGGCGCGTTCGCGCTCGACGATCTCGGCCTGCAGGCCGATGTTGGCCTCGGCCAGTTCGGCGGTGCGCTGGCGCACGCTGCTCTCGAGCACGTCCTGGTGCTGCTTGCGCTCCAGCGCGGTGAGGATGTGGCTGCCGACGAATTCCAGCAGCGCCTGGTCCTCGGCCGAGTAAACGATGCCAGGCTCGTAGCTCTGCAGCACGATCGCGCCCTGGACCACCCCATCGCGCAGCATCGGCACGCCGAGCCAGTCGTAGCTGTCGGTGCCCAGGTAGTGCAGCGGCCCGGACACCTGCTGGCGCAGCTGCTCGGTGGGGCCACGCAGCGGCCTGCCGTCGCGCAGCAGGTACCAGGTCAGGGTGCCTTCGCGCTCGCTCAGCGGCACGTCGTCCGGCGGCTGGGGATCTTCCAGATCCACGTAATAGAGGAAGCGGAAGCTCTGGCGCTCGTGGTCGAGGCGGACGATGTAGCAGTTCTCCGCGTACATGAGCGAGCCGACGATGGCGTGGATGCCGCGCAGCATCTCCGGCATGTCGTGGTCGGAGCCGGCCAGGTCGGCGATCGCGAACAGCGCGCGCTGCAGCTGCTCGGAGCGCGCGAGCCCGGCGACCGACGCGCGCAGGGCTTCGGTCGCCAGCGCGCGCTGCAGCAGCTGGTCGGCCAGGTGCAGCAGCGATGGCCAGTGATCGGGCAGGTGCTGCGCCGGCGGCGGCGGGGCGAAGTCGAGCAGCAGCACGGCCGGGTCGCTCTGCGCGGACAACGGCAGGGCGAGCTGGCTGCCGTCGGCCGACCATTGCGCCGTCTTGCGCGCGGCCGCCGCCCGGGCCCGTTGAACATCGGCGGCCGACGCGTCGGCAGGTTCGCTTTCGGGCTGTTCCAGGCCTAGCGCCCACAGCAGCCGGGCATGGGTGCAGTCGGGATGGGTGCGGGCGAACCGCAGGACCTGCGCGGCGAGCGCGTGCGGCGCCTCCGCTTCGGCGAACGCGCACGGCCAGTCCGGCTGCGCGAGCAGTTCGGTCAGGGTGGCGCCGGCGCTGGACGGGGTCATGCGCATGCGGTTTACCACATGGCGCGGCAGCAGGTCGTCAGACGGGCAAAATGACAGGCCAGCCGCGCGCCCGGTCACAGATTCGCCGCCTTCGATCAGTTCTCCGGAATGCCGGGCAGCACCTGCTCCATCAACAGCTTCGCCGTGAGCCGGTGCGGCTGCTGCACGTCGTAGTTGGTGGTGGTGACCACCACCACCACGCGCTCGGCGGGGAACACCTGCACCGAGTTGCCGCCCGCGCCGTTCATGGCGAACGACTTCCAGACCTTGTCGCCCACCGGGAACTGCATCAGCCACCACAGGTAGCCGTATTCCACGCCATCGTCGACGCGGGCGTGGGCGGCGGTCGACGCGCGCACCCAGGCTTCGGGGACCAGGGCTTTGCCGTCGTGCCTGCCGCCGTCGAGGTAGAGCTGGCCCAGGGCCAGCAGGTCGCGGCTGCGCAGGCCCAGGCCGCCGCCGGCCTGCGGCAGGCCCAGCGGGGAGAATTGCCATTGCGGCTGGTCGATGCCCAGTGGCGCGAACAGGCGGCGCTGCGCATAGGCATCCAGTCGTTCGCCGACGGCCCCCTGGATCGCCGCGCCCAACGCGGTCACGCCGGCGGTGCAGTAACGGAAGTTGCGCCCGTACGGCGACTGCGCCGGTGTCGGCATCCACGCCGGAAAGCCCTGGATCGGCAGGTCGAGATAGAACTTCACCCAGTCCTCGACCAGGTACATGCGTTCCTCGTTGCCGCGCGAGTACTGGTTCTCGTCATGGCATTCCAGCAGCGAGGACATGGTCATGACGTCCTCGAAGGTGATCTTGGCCTTGCGCGGATCGTCGTTCTCGATGGGCCTGGCGTAATCCAGGTACGGCAGCAACGGCGCCTGCGCATCCGGCAGCTTGCCGTCGGCGATGGCCAGGCCCACCAGCATCCCGGCCACGGTCTTGGTCGCCGAGCGGGTGTTGCGGCGGGCTTCGGCGCCGCCGTCGTCGAAGTAGTGCTCGTAGAGGAGCTTGCCGTCGCGGGCGACCAGCACGCTGGTGATCTGTTTGAAGTCGCCGGCTTCCACTGCGCGGGTCAGCCCGTCGAAGCCTGCGGCTGCCTCGGCGGCGTGGGCGATCGGGCTCAGTGCAAGGAGGCAGGCGGGCAGCAGGGTGCGGAGCAGTTGCATGGGCGGTCCATCGTGAAGGCGCGCGTACCCTAGCAGCCGCGGCGGTACCCGGCTTGTACGTTCTGAACCTGCCGCTCAGGCCAGCGCGCGGTACTGCGCCGGGGTGCAGCGGTAACGGCGGCGGAAGGCGTGGGTGAAGTGGCTCTGGTCGACGAAGCCGCAGGCGGCGGCGACTTCGGCCAGGCTCGTGTGCCGGTCGTGCAGCAGGCCGATCGCCCGCTCCATCCGGCAGTGGCGCAGGTACTCGCCGGGCGAGCACCCGTAGCGGCGGCGGAAAGCGCGCGCGAAGTAGACGGGATGCACATCCGCGGTGCGCGCCAGCGCGGATAGCCGCGGGGTGTGGATGCAATCGTCGTGCAGCTGTTCGCGCGCGCGTTCGAGCCAGGCCGGGCCGTCGCGATGCTGCACGCGCTGCGCCAGTGCGGCGGCGTCGAACAGCGCTTCGACCCCGGCTTCGATCACCAGCGGCGACGCGCTGTCCCAGCCGCGCAGTTCGCGCCACAGCCCGGTGGCCTGCACCAGGCCGGACAGTGACAGTTGCAGCGCATGTCCCGGCAACGCGCGCTGCTCGGTCGCCGATCGCCAGAGCGCGGCCGGAATGGACAGGGTGAAGAAACGGCCGTCGAGCCCGCGAAAGCAGTCGCGGTGGGTCGTGCCCGGCGGATTCAGCACCAGCGCGCGGGTATTGCAGACGGCGGGCATGCCTCGTGCGCTGCTGAGGTAGTTGCCGTCGAGCAGCAGCAGGAAGTGCGCGTCGTCGTGGGTGTGGGTTTCGACCTCGTGCTCCGGCACCGTCGGCCGCAGCTCGGCGAGCGCCAGGTCGCCGACCTGGCGCCGCTCGCGATAGTCGCCGTAGAAGCTGCCGTGTCCGAACTGGAGGCCGGCCGGTGCCATGCCCGCGCCGTCGATCAATTCGCCTTGCGGTACAGGTGCACGAAGCGGTCGGTCTTGCCGCGGATCGCCGGATCGAACACGTTCTTGCTGCGATCGTCGGCGGCATTGCGCAGCACCGGAAGTTCCGCTTCCAGGGCGAGCCCGTGCTGCTTGAAATCGGCGATCGCGAACTGCTCGTCGATGCGGTGCAGCGTCTGCGCGGCGCTGCTGCCGGTGCCTTGCTTGGCGCTGTGGTCGACCACCAGCAGCACGCCTCCTGGCTTGAGCGCGCGCGCGATCTGGTCGAGGAACTGGCCGGCATCGATCTTCGGCGGGTCCGGCTTCTTCTCGTCCACCCAGTACAGGTCGTGGTACGACATCACGATCACCGCACCGTCCAGCACGTTCTCGCCCATGCCCAGCGCCTCGCTCGGCCCGACCACGTGCCGCACGTTCGGCAGGCGTCCGTCCGCCAACCGCTTGGCGAGGCCTTCCTTGCCGAACGCGTCATAGCGCTCATCGTTCACCAGCAGCACCTGGCCCTGCGGGCCGACGATGCCCGACAGGATCTCGCTGTAGTAGCCGCTGCCGGCCAGGATGTCGGCCACGGTGTCGCCCGCCTCTAACTTCGCCAGCGCCAGCACTTCGGCCGGCTTGTCGCGCGCATCGCGCTCCCGGTCCTCGGCCGAACGCGAGGAGCTGGCCAGCACCGCGGCGATGTCGGGCGATGGCGACACCCCGCCGCCGCTGGCGCAACCGGACACGGTGGCAAGGGCGATGCAGGAGGCGAGCAGCAGCTGGCGCATGGCGGACTCCGGACGGCGGGGGTCCGCGGATCATGCGCCTCCGGTGGCGCTGGGCACGGGCCGGAGGTCATGGATCGGGTGCGATCACGGCATCGCCGGTGACCTCGGCGTGCGGGGCGGTGGCCCGCACGGCGCGCACCGCTCGACGTCATCCTCCGAGGACAGGGTCAAAGGCGTGGTGCAGCGGATCCCAGGCCGTCGTGCACCGGCCTGCCCTTGGGCAGCGGCAGGATCATCGGCACACGGCGCTGGTAGTCGCGGTAGGTGTCGCCGTATTGCGCGATGAGGTCGCGTTCCTCCAGGAACTTCACTGCCACCAGGATGTAGCCGGTAGTCATCAGCGCGAACAGCAGGTGGCCCAGGCTCATCGTCGGTGTGGCCCAGAATGCGATCAGGAAGCCGAGCATGATCGGATGGCGGACGATCCGGTACAGCGCGCGCACCACGAACGGCGCGTGCGGCGCCGGACCCTGCCCCCGCGCGTGGCGCCAGACCTGGCGCAGGCCGAACAGGTCGAAGTGGTTGATCAGGAAGGTGCTGGTGAGCACCAGCAGCCAGCCGATCGCGGACAGCGCCAGCAGCGCGATCCGCGCAGACGGCTCCTCGACCTGCCAGAGCGCCGGCGTCAACGGCCGCCACTGCCAGAACAGGAGCGCGAGCACCAGGCTGCTAGCCAGCACATAGGTGCTGCGCTCCACCGGCGCGGGCACGATGCGCGTCCACCAGCGCTTGAACGCGGGCCGCGCCATGCCGCTGTGCTGGACCGCGAACAGTCCCAGCAGGGCCAGGTCGATGGCCAGCGCCAGCGGCAGCGCGGTCGGCACGCCGTTGTCGATGTGCTTGGGCACGCCGATGCCGGCGACAAAGGGGATGGCATACAGGAAGGTGGCCAGGAACACCGCGTAGCACGCGGCGCCATACAGCAGGGCAAGCAGGCGGGACATGGGGGATCTCCGGGGACGCGACGGCGCGACAGATGCACCGTCGCCAGATGCCCGCAGTCTGTGCAGCCGGCGCGTTGCGGCCAATGGGAACCTTGTCCCGGTTGCTGACGCCTGCAGGCTGCACACCGGGACAAATGTCCCGGTTTCGGGGCTTCAACCGGACGATTCGGGTGGGTGCTGGCGATGGGCCAGCACGATGGCCTCGGCGCGGCTGCGCACGCCCAGCTTCCGGTACAGGCTGGAGACGTGGTTGCGCACGGTCTTCTCGGCGATGCCCAGCTGCCAGCCGATCTGCGCGTTGCTGCGGCCTTCGCACAGCAGGCGCAGGGCCATGCGTTCGCGTGCGGTCAACGCGGCGATCAGGCCGGCCTCCGCTGCGGCTTCCGCGTCGGCCAGGCCGGTGAACTCCAGCACCGCCTCGCGGAATTCGTTCCAGGCCGGCTCGTGTTCGAGCAGCACATGGTTGTGCGAATCCAGCTGCACGAAGCGGGCGCCCGGGATATGGCTGGCCAGCCAGCGGCCCTGCGACAGCGGCGCGATCTGGTCGTTGCACGAGTGCAGCACGAGGGTCGGCACGCGCACCTGGCCGAGCAGCTCGCGCACGTCCACGTTGCCGCGCGCCTGCAGCAGCGCCCGCGCATTGGCGGCCGAGGTGGTGTTGCGGCACAGATCGTTGAACCAGTCCAGCTGCGGCTGGGTGCCCTGCGGCACGAAGCGCGCGGTGAACAGCTGGCGAAAGGCCGGGTTGTTGCTGCCCCAGCCGATGCCGACCACTTCCATCACTGCCTGGTAGAGCGCGCGCCGCTGCGCATCGTCGGTCTTCAGGCCGCCCACCGCGTAGCCGCCGTACAGGATCAGGTGCGAAACGCGTTGCGGGTGGCGCACCGCGTAGCGGATCGCGGTGGCCGCGCCCTGGCTGATGCCCAGCAGCGCGGCAGGGCGGTCGATGGCGGCCGCGTCGATGACGGTTTCCAGGTCTTCCAGCCAGTGCTCCTGCGCCAGGTCGCCAGCATTGCGATCGGACATGCCGCAACCGCGCTCGTCGTAGCGGATATAGCGGAAGTGCTCGGCGAAGAAGCGGATCCAATGCGCCCAGACCGGGCTTTCCAGGTCGTACTGCAGATGGGTCAGCCAGGTGGCTGCCTTCACCAGCGGCGGCCCGCGCCCGGCCTCGGCCCAGGCCAGCTGGACCTGGTCGTCGGTAAGCACGTAGCGGATGCACTGCTTCATCGCGCGCCCGGGGCGGAGAAGGCGGTCGCAGGATAGCGCGGGTAGGCATGCGCCGACGGAGTTCGGCTATTTCAGCCCCATCGCCTACAGGTCGAGCCTCCGCGCGCCGTCCTTCGCGCTCCCTCCGGCGGTGTCAGGTTCGCCGTAGCCAACCGTTGGGGTTGTAGGTCACGTTGTGTCCGAACTGGTCGCACAACGCCGTGTCGATGGCGTAGGCCCCCTCGTGCCGGGCGAGGAAGTCGGCAACGCCCCGGTTGGGGCCATCCTGGTACTGGCGGTAATGCGCCCCCGATAGCTGCGACACGATGCCGTCCTCGACCACGATGTAGTCGCCTTGCTGCAGGTGCGCGTGGAAATATTCCAGGACCGCCATGGTCTCGGGGTAATGATGGCTGCTGTCCTCGATCACCAGAAGGGGTCGAGCACAGCGCTGCAACAGGTCCGGTGGCAATACCTTGTCGAGGCGCTTTGCGTCGCCTTGCAGGAACGTGATTCGTGGGTCGGTAAAGCGGGCCAATGGCTCGATGTCCACCGACAGGACGGCAGGGTCCGCCACGCCGTGCGCGGTCAGCATGTCGGCAAACCAGAGCGCGCTACCGCCGAACTTCGTGCCGATCTCGATCACCGTGCGCGGCATCAGCCGCGACAGCAACTGCAGGTACAGCGAGATGTCGAACGGGCTCTTGAAGAAGGGCACGTTGCGATACACCGTGCGCATGGTGCCGGCCTGGATGCGGTCGAGGGCATCGGCGCCGATCGCTGAAGCAAAGGCGCGCCCCATCGTGGCTTCTGGTGCGTGTTCGCTCATGCCTTCTTTCCTTGTGCATCGAGTTGCAGGTGGTGCTGCAGGGACACCTGGAGGCTGGGCATGACCGCCGGATGCAGGCGGCCGAACAGGAACGGTAGGCCAGTAGGCCGCGCGTACGCGACGCCGCGCACGCGAACATACTCGTCGTGAAACACGGACCACTTCGATTCTGCGGAGTTGGTCGCGATGCCGCCGTGTACCTGATGGAAGGTCGCCTCGCCCAGCAACAGCGTCACGCAAGCGGCCGGGTCGGCGCATGCGCGCGCCCAGGTATCGAGGTTGACCAAGCCGCCGCCGGGCGCAGCGAATGCCGGGTCGTAACCACCCAGGTCACGCCAGTGGTCGCGACCCAGGAACAGGGCGTTGGTTTCCGATGGGATCGTGAACCATCCATGCGCCGATGAACCGGCAAGAACCGAAATCAAGAACAGCTGGTAGCCATCGGCAATCCAGTCGATGGAATCCAGCAATGCGTCCTCGACCTGCTGGTTGTAGCCCTTGGCCACGCTGCGCATCTGCACGTCGGGACCGAGGTGGAAGGCGAGCGTGCCGATCACCGGGCGTGGGTGCAGCCTGGATGCCTCGAGCGCCGTCGCAACCAGCCGCGGCGATGCCATCCGTGCGCCGTCGATGAGCACGCCCACCAGATCGCCGCGGGCCAACGCCAGGCCATGGTTGATCGCGGACACCGGAGAAGGCGGTGCGTTCGTCATGGTGTGGATGGTTGCGTTCGGACACAGCGCCGTGAGCTGTGATGCGTCCAACGGCTCCGCCGAACCGTTGTCGACGACGATGACTTCGTAATCTTCGGCGCCGATATCCCGCTGGTATGCCGGAGACAGGCTCCGCAGCGTGCGCGGCAACTCGCGCGCCATGTTGTAGGCAATCACCACCAGCGACACGCGCGGCAAGCTCATTCGGCGGCCGTGCCTTTCGCAAGCGCTGCACGCAGCCGGGCTGCGACTGCAGCGCGCGTGGAGCCGTCGCTCCTGCATTGGCGCAATGTCGCCAGCACGGCCGCGACCCGGGCATCGGCTGGATCCATTGCGTCCGTCCGCTCCAGCACTTCGCGCGGCGGTGGCAGCTCCGCCCGGTACTCACGCACGATCGGGTTGTAACGATCCCACAGCACGCGGTTGGCCGGGTCGAGACCGGCGATGAGCAACAAGCCGGTGGGCGATGTATCCAGGGCGATCAGGGTCAGGTCGGGACGCAGTTCCGCCAGGCAGCGTTGCAGCTTCCAGATGTCGCCCGTCCACACGCGGCTGCGCCGGTTGCGCTCGGCCTGCGTCGGATGCGACGGAAGGATGTCGTCGATCACCACTAGCGTACCCGGCCTGGACATCCGCTCGACGTGCATGAAATCCCGAAGCGCGTACTCGAACAGGTGCATGCCATCGATGAACACCAGGTCCGGAGCGTCCGGCATCTCCGTCGCGGCGACATCGCGGAAGAAGTCGTCGCTTGCCAGGCTGATCAGGCGGGTCGTCGGCGGCAACAGTCCATCGGCGACCTCCGGGTCTGGATCCACGCCGATCGCAATGCCTTTTGCCAGCGCAAGGCTGCGACCGTGTCGCACGCCGATCTCCAGGTAGAGCGCCGGTTCCAGCACATCATGCAGACGCTCGAGCACCTGCAGGTAGGACGTACTGCCCTGCACCGCCTCTTCCTCTGGCGTGCCCGGGGGCACATCGACCGGCGCGGTTGCGCGAATCGGTGGCGTATAACCCACCGGTTGCGCCATCTGCTGCCAGGAGAACACGCCCACCAGATCGCGCCATGGCCCGCGTTCGTCGAGCCAGACCTCCAGCAAGTGGCAGCCGGCGTACTTGGACAGGGCCCGGTAGGCATCGGGATAAAAACGGTAGCAGTCGACCGGATAGCGATGGATCGGACCCGCGGACGGCGCGATCAGGAACAGGAAACCATCGGGCTTCAGCACCCGCATCATCTCGGCGAAGCTCAGCCAGAAGAACTCGCAGTGCTCGAGCATCTGCCCGGAAAGCACGATATCGACAGAATGGTCTTCGACCGGGAATCTGTACGGATCTTCCAGCACGATGTCGACGCCACGGCCTTCGGCCAGGTCCACGGTTTTGTAGTGGAACTGTGGATCTGCAAATACCTCGCGGTAGCCGCCATTGACATCCGCACCGCCGACGTCCAGCACTGTCATTTCGCCGCGCGCCCGGAGCACCTTGGGTGGCAGGTAGCGCGCATGGCACCGATACATATTTTCGAGTGAGGACGCGTGCATCAGCAGTTCCGTAGCCAAGGGTCGAGACGCCCATCGGGCGTCTGCAACAAGGAGATAGACCCAGACCTCCTCGATATCGCCGAAGGGCTACACCCCGATCGGGTTGGGCTTCTCCGCGTCGATCTTGTACTGCTTGATCGCGCGCGCGACATCCTTGGCCGTCATCTTGCCTTCGGTCGCAAGTGCGGCGATGGCGGCGTGCGCGATGTAGTAGCGGTCCACCTCGAAGTGGCGGCGCAGGTTGGCGCGGGTGTCGCTGCGGCCGAAACCGTCGGTGCCGAGAACCGTGTACGTCGACGACGGCACGAAGGCGCGGATCTGGTCGGCATAGGCGCGCACGTAGTCGGTGGCGGCGATGACCGGCCCTTGGCGGCCTTCCAGCAGTTCGGTGACGTAGGCCTTGCGCGGTTTCTTCGCCTCGGGGTTGAAGCGGTTGAAGCGTTCGGCGTCGTAACCATCGCGACGCAGCTCGGTGAAGCTGGGGCAGCTCCAGATGTCGGCGGTGACGCCGAAGTCCTTGTCCAGCAGTTCGGCCGCGGCGATGGCTTCGCGCAGGATGGTGCCGGAGCCGAGCAGCTGCACATGCGGCGTGGTGGGTTTCTTCTTCGTGTTACTGCCCTCGCCTGCCGCGGCGGCGGCGCTGCGCGCTTTGCCACCGTTCGCGGGGGAGGCGCTGCCGTTGGCGGAAGTCGAGCTGAGCAGGTACATGCCCTTGATGATCCCCTCGGCCGCGCCTTCGGGCATGTCGGGGTGGGCGTAGTTCTCGTTCATGAGGGTCAGGTAGTAGTACTCGTCCACCTGGTCCTTGAGCATGCGCTGCATGCCGTGCTGCACGATCACCGCGACCTCGAAACCGAAGGTGGGATCGTAGCTGCGGCAGTTGGGAATGGCGCCGGACAGCAGGTGGCTATGGCCGTCCTCGTGCTGCAACCCTTCCCCGTTCAGGGTGGTACGACCGGCGGTAGCGCCCAGCAGGAAGCCGCGCGCGCGCATGTCGGCAGCCTGCCACGCGGAATCGCCGATGCGCTGGAAGCCGAACATCGAGTAGTAGATGTAGAACGGCAGCAGCGGCAGGTCGTTGGTGCTGTAGCTGGTGGCCGCGGCCATCCAGCTTGAGAACGCACCGGCCTCGGTGATGCCCTCTTCGAGCACCTGCCCGGCGGCGTCCTCGCGGTAGAACATGAGCTGGTCGGCATCGACCGGCTTGTACTTCTGGCCCTGCGGCGCGTAGATGCCCAGCTGCCGGAACAGGCCTTCCATGCCGAAGGTACGCGCTTCGTCGGCCACGATCGGCACCACGCGCGGGCCCACCTGCTTGTCGCGCAGGATGATATTGAGCGCCTGCACGAAGGCCATGGTGGTGCTGATCTCGCGCTCGCCGGTGGACTTGAGCAAACGATCGAAGGTTTCGAGCTTCGGCGCCTCGAACACCTGCGTGCTCTTGGGCCGGCGTTTTGGCAGGAAGCCGCCGAGCGCATGCCGGCGTTCCATCAGGTACTCGACCTCCGGCGACTTTTCGCCCGGGTGGTAGAACGGGACCTGGTGGTCGTTGAGCTGGGCGTCGGCCACCGGGATCTTGAAGCGGTCGCGGAAGGCGCGCACCGCGTCGTCGTCGAGCTTCTTGGTCTGGTGGGTCGGGTTGAGCGCCTCGCCCGAGGCGCCCATGCCGTAACCCTTGACCGTCTTGGCCAGGATCACGGTCGGCTGGCCCTTGGTCTTCATGGCGTTGTCGTAGGCGGCGTAGACCTTGTGCGGATCGTGGCCGCCGCGGTTGAGGCGCCAGATGTCGTCGTCGGACATGTTGGCGACCATCGCCAGGGTTTCGGGCGTCTTGCCGAAGAAATGCTCGCGTGTGTACGCACCGCCGAAGGCCTTGCAGTTCTGGTATTCGCCGTCGACGGTTTCCATCATCACCCGCTTGAGCGCCCCGCTGGTGTCCTTGGCCAGCAGCGGATCCCAGTAGCTTCCCCAGACCGTCTTCACCACGTTCCAGCCGGCGCCGCGGAACGCGCCTTCCAGCTCCTGGATGATCTTGCCGTTGCCGCGCACCGGTCCGTCGAGCCGCTGCAGGTTGCAGTTGATGACGAACACCAGGTTGTCCAGGCCTTCGCGCCCGGCCACGGAAATCGCGCCGAGCGATTCGGGCTCGTCGCATTCGCCATCGCCCATGAAGCACCACACCTTGCGGTCGCTCTTGGGCATCAGGCCGCGCGCTTCCAGGTATTTCCAGTTGCGCGCCTGGTAGATGGCGGCGATGGGACCCAAGCCCATGGACACGGTCGGCGTCTGCCAGAACTCGGGCATCAACCACGGATGCGGATAGCTGGACACGCCGCGACCATCGACCTCCATGCGGAAGTGGTCGAGCTGGGATTCGCTGATGCGGCCTTCGAGGAAGGCGCGCGCGTAGATGCCCGGCGAGCTGTGACCCTGCACGTAGAGCAAATCACCCGGGTGATCGTCGGACGGCGCCCGCCAGAAGTGGTTGAAGCCCACGTCGTACAGCGTGGCCGAGCTGGCGAAGCTGGCGATATGGCCGCCCAGGTCGCCCGGCTTGCGGTTGGCGCGCACCACCATGGCCATGGCGTTCCAGCGGATGATCGAGCGGATCCGCCATTCCATGGTCGCGTCGCCCGGCATCTTCGGCTCGAGATGGGTCGGGATGGTGTTGATGTATTCAGTGGTGGGCGCGAAGGGCAGGTGCGCGCCGGCGCGGCGGGTCAGCTCGACCATGCCTTCGAGCAGCTGGTGCGCGCGCTCGGCCCCGTCGTGATCGATCACGGCCTTGATCGATTCGATCCACTCGCGCGACTCGACCGGGTCGGGGTCGTTCTGCAGCAGGTCGCTCAGCCAGTCGTTCATGCGCGCTCCGGGGCCGGGGTTCTACCGGGATCTGGGTCGATGGAGAGCGAGTCTAGCAGCGGCAGGCCGAGGTCCGAATGCTGCAGCGCGATTAATCCGGGTGAAATCCAAAACGTAGAGGCGGCGGCGCTTCCGAGCGCTGCCGGGCCTGGCCGACGCCTCGCCAGACGCTGGCCATCGGGCCAGCCGTGGCGGACGACGCGCGAGGGGAAACGGAGATGCGTCGGCGGCAAAGCGTGACGCCCTGCGTGAACCGGCGTACGCGCCGCCGGTTCGCTTGACACTGCCGGGGGTCGCTTCGATGCTCGGGACGGCGAATTGCATCGGGCGGGCCATGGCGCAGGCGACGGGCTTCGCGGCAACGGCGGTCGTGCCCGAGCGCGATGTCCGGGCCGTGCCCTGGTATCGCAGCCTGCGGTCACGGCTGCTGCTGGGGATGGCCCTGGGCAGCGTCGCGGTGCTGGTCGCGGCGACTCTGATCGTCCAGGCGAGCGCACGCGAACTGCTGCTGTCCCAGAGCCAACGCGAGATCCGTGCGCTGGCCGAACAGACCGCACTGGGCCTGGGCGCGAAGCTGGGCTCAGTGGAGGTGGGCGCGGCCACCCTGGCCGAAGCGGTGCACGGCGTCGGCCATGATCCACGCACGTTCGCCGCGCTGCTGCATGCGGCGGTGAAGGGCGACGTGGATGTCGCTGGAGCAATGCTGATCCTGGAACCGGCCGCGCTCGCGCCGGGCGATCCCGGCTACCACTGGTACGTGCGTCGCGACGGCGAGCGCTTTCATACCCAATCGATGCTCTCGCCCGGTTACGACTACCACGACCAGCCGTGGTGGCGGCGCACCGTCGGACGGGGCGAAGCCTGGTGGTCGGAACCGTATCGCAACGCCGCCACCGGTAACGAAATGTTCGTCACCTACAACCTGCCGCTGCGGCGCGACGATGCGCAGCCCGTTGGCATGGTCAGCCTGGACGTGCCGGTGCGAAGGTTGGCCGCACTGGTCGGCGCGCAGACGCTGCATTCGCCGGTACAACGCCTGGTACTGAGCCCGGAGCGCCTGTACGTCGTGCATCCTTCGCCGGCGCTGGAACTGCGCGTCAGCCTGGATGCGCGCGCCAGGGAAGTCGACAACGGCGCGCTGCGACCGCTGCTGGAAGCCGTGCGCGAACGCCGTCCCGCCAACGTGACTTACTCCGATCCGGTCACCCGCATGCGCCGTATCGCCATGGTCCAGCCGGTGCCGCACAGCGCCTGGACCGTATTGGTCACCGTGTCCGAGCGCTATGCGCTGGACGAACTCTCGCGCAGCACCCGCGCGGTCATCGGCGGCGGTCTGCTGGCCGTGCTGTTGCTCGTGCTGGTGCTGTCGCTGATCGCGCGCCCGATCACCGGGCCGCTGCTCGCGTTGAGCGATTCGGCAGGTCATTTCGTCAGGGGCGACTTCGACTGGCCGCTGCCGCATACCGAACGCAGCGATGAAGTCGGCCTGCTGGCGCGTGCGTTCGATCGCGCGCGCGCGTCGATCCGCGCCCAGCTGGGTGAGATCGAGCGGCTGGCGCGCAGCCGGCAGAAGCTGGAAAGCGAGCTGTCGATCGCACGCGACATCCAATTGGCGATGCTGCATCCCGCACCGGTGCTGCGGCAGGGCGGCCACGTCCTGCGCGCGCATGCGCTGCTGGAACCGGCCAAGGCGGTGGGTGGCGACTTCTACACGTTCTTCGCCCGCGACGGCCGGCAGTTGTGGTTCGCGATCGGCGATGTCTCCGACAAGGGTGTCCCGGCGGCGCTGTTCATGGCCCGCACGATCACCGTGATGGAAGTCGCGGCCGGGCTCGGCGGTACGCCCGAGCAGGCATTGCGCGCGGCCGCATCGCGGTTGGTCGAAGGCAACGACACCTGCATGTTCGCCACCGTGCTGTGCGGGCTTATGGACGTGGCCAGCGGCGAACTGCAGCTGGCGAGCGCCGGACACGAGTCTCCGGTCCGGGTGCATGCCGACGGCCGCCGCGAATTCCTGCCGGTGCAGGCGGGCCCGCCGCTGGGACTCGAGATCGCGGATCACTATCCGGTCTGGCGAGGCCGGCTACAGCCGGGCGACGCCCTGCTGGCCTACACCGACGGCATCAGCGAGGCCTTCGACACTCGCCAGCAGGCGTTCGGGGAGGAGCGCCTGCTGGACGCGTTGCTCCCGGACGCAAATCCGCAGCAACTCTGTACCGCGCTGGCCGGAGCGGTGCGCGGCTTCGTCGGCGGCGCTGGGCAATCCGACGACATCACCTTGCTCGCACTATGCTGGTCCATCGACGTCGAAGGGAGTCGGTGATGCGACTGAAGATCTCGGTGCCGAACCGGCGCGAGCACCTGGGCGAACTGCTCGATGCAATCGACCGCGCGCTGGCCGAGCACGCGATCGCCGCGAACGCCCGCGGCGATCTGCGCCTGATCGTAGAGGAAGTGGCGAGCAACGCGATGGACCACGGCCTGGACGCTGGCGAGCGCGGGCCACAGCAACAGATCCTGGTCGACATCGCACGCTCCGGTGCACGCCTGCTGGTCGAGTTCCGCGATACCGGCCGGCCCTTCGATCCGTTGTCGGCGCCAAAGCCGGACCTGGACGCCGGCACCCTCGACCGACGGATCGGCGGCCTGGGAGTGCACCTGGTCCGCAGCCTGGCGGAAAGCGTCAGTTACACCCGTGAAGAACCGTACAACATCCTGCGCGTGGTGTTGCCCGCGCACTGACTGGAAGGAGCGTCGCCATGAATCTCCGGATCCGCATCGAGCCTGCCCGCGCGGGCAGTTCGCGCGTCGCCCTGGATGGTCGCCTCGATACCCATACCTTCGGCGAGTTCGACCAGCGGTTGGCACCGCTGCTGGCTTCCGACATCCACTCGCTGGTGCTCGACCTTGCCGGCCTGGAATACATCAGCTCGGCCGGCATCCGCTCGATCTTCAAGGCGCGCAAGGCACTAGCGGCACGCGACGGCAAGGTATTGGTGGTCAACCCGCAGCCGCAGATCCAGAAGGTCTTCGACCTGGTCAAGGCGGTGCCGATGGGCGAGATCTTCGCTTCGACGGCAGAAGCGGACGCCTACCTCGACGCGATGCAACGCAAGGTCCTGCGTGGCGACGACGAGGACGGCAACGACAGCTATTAGCGCTGTCCTGCGAGCGTGCGCGGCGTCCGAGCCAACCCGCCTCCGCATGAAGTCCTCGGGGTCGAGCCTTCAATGCTTGCCATTTGTTGCAGGCGGTGTCACTGGCATGAGCAACCGCCCAGCATCTGCTACACGCTCGTGGAAAAAAACGACCGGAACAAACGACCGGGGCATTGCGCGCCACGCACATCGCGAACATCGATGGGTATCAATCATGCCGCGCAACCACCGCACGCGCAGTTCTAGATGAGCAAGCATGCGACGCGGTGTAACCGTTTCCAACTTGTAACGACTTGTGCTGCGACGCAACACAAAACACAGCAAAAATTAATAAAAATAATGACTTAGGCTTGTTCTGGCTCATGTTGACAACGCTGTCAATCGACGCTCCAATGCGACCACGACGCGACGGCCGTGCGCGTCGCGTTACGGCAACAACAAAAAAACTTTCGCGCGATTCGGGGAGAACGATCGATGAAGCCACGCCAGGTGATGCCCAGGCAGCGACTGCTCGTGTCTGCACTGCTGCTTGCATTAGGGCAGCCTGCTTACGCACAGGTCGCCGAAGAACCGCAGACGGATCCTTCCGCGACTGCGAGCGATAGCGCTTCGCCGCAAACCGCGACGGCGACCGACGATCCGACCGAGCTCGACGCGGTCGTGGTCACCGGCATCCGCGGAAGCCTGACCTCGTCGATGAACCTCAAGCGCAACTCGCAAGGCGTGGTCGACGGGATCGTCGCCGAGGACATCGGCAAGTTCCCCGACACCAACCTGGCCGAATCGCTGCAGCGCATCAGCGGCGTGTCGATCGACCGCTCGCTCGGCGAAGGTTCCAAGGTCACGGTGCGCGGCGTCGGCCCCGACTTCAACCTGGTGCTGTTGAACGGGCGGCAGATGCCGGCCTCCAGCCTGGGCGGTGGCGGCGCCGGCGTGTCCAACTCGCGCGCATTCGATTTCGCCAACCTGGCTTCGGAAGCGATCTCCGAAGTCGAGGTCTACAAGACCAGCCGCGCCAGCACCCCGACCGGCGGCATCGGCGCGACCATCAACATCAAGACCGCGCGCCCGCTGGACAACCCGGGCTTCGTCGGCAACGTGGGCCTGAAGGCGGTTCACGACACCTCCAACGAAAACCTGCCGGACACGCTGCAGGGCAACACGCTCACGCCGGAAATGTCGGCGATCTTCAGCAACACCTTCGCCGACGGCAAGTTCGGTATCGGCGTAAGCGCGAGCTACCAGGAACGCGACTTCGGCTTCAGCCAGGTCGCGGTCGGCAACGGCTGGCGCGGCCCGTTCCGTGGCGACGAGAACAACTGGGGCACGATCCCGCAACCGGGCGCGCCGGGTTCTGAGAACATCACCAACCGACCCGATCCCACCGACATCTACTCGGTGCCGCAGAACCTCAACTACAACGTCAACGGCGTGCAGCGTCAGCGCACCAACGGCCAGCTGGTCATGCAGTGGGCGCCGACCGACCGCATCACCACCACGCTGGACTACACCTACTCCGAGAACAAGATCCAGCAGCAGCGCAACGAGCTGTCGGTGTGGTTCAACTTCGGCCCGTCCGAGAGCGCTTGGACCGACGGTCCGGTGGCGGCTCCGGATTTCTACTCGGAAATCATCGATCCGAACGGCGCCCCGTCCGACCTGTCCATGGGCGGTGCGCGTTTCGCCACCCGAAACGAGAACGAGTCGGTGGGCTTCAATGTCGAATGGGAAGTGACCGATTCGCTGGATCTGAACTTCGACTATCACGATTCCACCGCCGAATCCCGCCCCGATAGCCCCTATGGTTCGGCCGGCGTACTCGGCGTGGCGGCCTTCGTGCGCGGCACCACGTCGGTCGATTTCAGTGGCGACTTCCCGGTGCTGAACGTGCAGCTGCCGACCGGCCTGACCGCGGTGCAGCCCTCGCAGGCGCTGGTGACCGGCTCGGTGTTCCACAACGCCTATACCAAGTCCGAGGTCGAACAGGGCCAGGTGCGCGGCAAATGGGAGTTCGGCGACTACTCCGCGCTGGACTTCGGCATCTCGAGCACCGAGGTCAACAACCGCACGGCCTACGGCTTCATGCAGCGCGACACCTGGGGCGGCGTAGGCACGCCTGCGGACTACGAGGACAACATCTGGTCGGTCGACACGATCGGCCAGTACTTCGACCAGTTCTCCGGCCACAACGATCCGGGCTTCACGGACACTTTCCTGCTGTTCGATTTCGAGCGCCTGCGCGATCGCGCCGCCGAGCTGACCGGACGAGAGGACTGGTACCGCGCGCCCGACGCGTACAGCCGCGACCTGCGCACCAACGAGAAGTCGCAGAGCGCCTATGTGCAGTGGTCGACCCGCTGGGAAACCGCGATGCCGATCAATGCCGCGGTCGGCGTGCGCTACGAGAAGACCGAGGTGGAATCCTCAGCGCTGGTGCCGATCGCGACCGCCATTTCCTGGGGCGCCGCGAACGAGCTCAACGTGATCTTCGGCGAACCCGGCTTCACCACGCTCAAGGGCGAATACGACTACGTGCTGCCCAGCGTGGACCTGAGCATGGAGCTCACCGACAGCATGGTGCTGCGCGGCAGCTACGGCGAGACCATCGGCAGGCCGGGCTGGGCCGACATCCAGGGCGGGCAGACCCTGGACCAGATCGTGCGCGTGGACGGAGGCACCGGCAACCAGGGCAATCCCGCGCTCGAGCCGCTGCTGTCGAAGAACTTCGACCTGTCGTTCGAATGGTATTACGCCGAATCGAGCTACCTGTCGGTCGGCTATTTCCGCAAGGACATCGACAACTACATCGGCGTCACCCAGGTCCAGGACACGCCGTTCGACCTCCACACCCCGGTGGGCGGCGCGTACTGGAACGAGGCGATCGCCAGCGGCTGCCCGACCTCCGATGTGGTCTGCATCCGCAACTTCATCTTCGAAAACCACGACGGCGACCCGGGCGTGGATGCGACCGGCGTGGACAGCACGGGCAACTTCACCGGCACCATCGTCGGCCAGCCGGGCGACCCGATCGCGAACTTCCGCATCACCTCGCCCGCCAACCAGCGTTCGGCCGAACTCGACGGCTGGGAATTCAACGTCCAGCACGTGTTCGGCGAAACCGGCTTCGGCTTGGCCGCCAACTACACCATCGTCGATTCCGACCTGACCTACGACAACTACGTGGTCGGAGAGCAGTTCGCGCTGGAGGGCCTGAGCGATTCGGCGAATCTGGTGGCGTTCTACGACAAGGGTCCGTGGCAGGTGCGTGCGGCCTACAACTGGCGCGACGAGTTCCTGTCGGGCCGTTTCGACGGCGCGGGTCCGAACCCGAACTACACCGAGGCCTACGGCCAACTCGACCTCAGCGTGGGCTATGCGGTAACCGACCAGTTCTCGATCCAGTTCGAGGGCATCAACCTGACCGATGAGACCCAGCGTATCCACGGACGTCACCAGAACCAGGTGCTGTTCGCCACCCAGACCGGCCCGCGCTACGCGTTGGGTTTCCGTTACAAATTCTGATGGTGGGCGCGGCACGCGCCGCGCAGCAGGAGAAGCCGCTGGAACCCAGCGGCTTCTTCGTTTGCGCCTATGCTTGCCGTGCGACCGTCCTGCGCTGGAGTTCCCCGGTTGGCTGATGCAGTGCGCCACATCGTGATCCTGGGCGGCGGCTCGGCCGGCTGGCTGACCGCCGCGATAATTGCGGCCGACCATGACACCGCCTCCGCAACGGGATTGCAGGTCACCCTGATCGAATCGCCGGACGTGCCTACCATCGGCGTGGGCGAGGGCACCTGGCCGACGATGCGCGACACCCTGCGCCGGATCGGCGTGTCCGAGACCGACTTCATCCGCGAATGCGACGCAGCATTCAAGCAGGGCTCGAAGTTCGTGCGCTGGACCACGGACCGCGACGACGACAGCTACTACCACCCGTTCGTGCTGCCGCAAGGCTATCTCGACACCAATCTGGTTGCCGGCTGGCTGGCGCACCGCGACGTGCCGTTCGGCGAGCTGGTGAGCGTGCAACCGCACCTGTGCGAGGCGGGCAAGGCGCCCAAGCAGTTCTCCACGCCCGAATTCGCCGCGGTCGCCAACTACGCCTACCACCTGGACGCGGGCAAGCTCGGCGTGTTCCTGCGTAACCACTGCACCCAGCGCCTGGGCGTGCGCCATGTCGCCGACCATGTCAGCGAGATCGACGTGCACGAGAGCGGCGACATCGCCGCGCTGCGCACCCGCGACCACGGCGCGATTGCCGGCGACCTGTTCGTCGACTGCAGCGGCATGCGCGCCCTGTTGCTGGACGGGCATTACGGCATCGGCCCGGTGGCGGTGCGCGATGTGCTGTTCAACGACCGCGCGCTGGCGCTGCAGGTGCCCTACCCCACGGCGGAGGCGCCGATCGCCTGCCAGACCGTGTCCACCGCGCAGCGCAACGGATGGATCTGGGACATCGGCCTGCAATCGCGGCGCGGCATCGGCCACGTGTATTCGAGCGCGCACAGCAGCGACGAGGACGCGGAAGCCGAGCTGCGCCGCTACGTGCGCGATGCCGGTTTAGCCGAGCAGGACCTGGTGCCGGTGCGGCTGGGCTTCGAACCGGGCTATCGCTCGCAGACCTGGCATCGCAATTGCGTGGCGGCGGGACTGGCGAGTGGATTCGTGGAGCCGCTGGAAGCCTCCTCGCTGGTGCTGGTGGAGCTGGCCGCGACCATGCTCAGCGAGCAGATGCCGGCCACCCGCGACACCATGGACAGCATTGCCCGGCGCTTCAACGACGCCTTCGCCTACCGCTTCGAACGCGTGGTCGATTTCCTCAAGCTGCACTACGTGCTCAGCCAGCGCGACGATAGCGACTACTGGCGCGACAACCGGCGCGCCGAGTCGGTTCCGGAGCGGCTGCAGGAGCTGCTGGCGCTGTGGCGGCATCAGCCGCCCTCGCGCTACGACCTGGACCGGGTCGACGAAGTGTTCCCTTCGGCCAGCTGGCAGTACATCCTGTATGGCATGGGTTTCGTTCCCGAGCAGCGCGCAACCACCCGGCGCAGCGACGAGGTGCAGCGCGCCGAGGGTCATTTCGGCGAGGTGGCAGGGCTGACCCGCAAGATGCTGGCGGCACTGCCCGGGCATCGCCAGATGCTCGACCACGTCCGCCAGCGCGGCATGCCCCGCATCTGATCGTCGTCCTACCGTTTCGGAAACCGCACATGGCGCAGCACGTCCCGCTCAACAATATCGACCACGCCCGATTGCGCGTCATCGCCGCGCGCGGCGCCGCTTACGGGGACGCGGTGATGTATGCGGTGACCTTTCCAGCCGAGCTGCGCAATGTGCAGGCCTGTTACCCGATCGTGTTCCAGAAGACCGCCGATGGCGGCTTCCAGCCGCTGGCGCTGTTCGGCTTCACCCCGGGACAGAACCTGTTCCTGGACGGCGAGCGCTGGGACGCGCCCTACATCCCGCTCGCGATCGAGCGCCAGCCGTTCCTGATCGGGCGCGAGGGCGAGGAGCTGGCGATGCACGTCGACCTGGAGAGCCCGCGGATCGGCACCGATTGCGGCGAAGCGCTGTTCCTGCCCCATGGGGGCACCAGCGCGTTCCTGGAGCGGATGAATTCCGTGCTGCGCGCGCTGCACGAGGGCCTGCAGGCCACGCCCGCCTTCATCGATGCCCTGCTGGCGCACGACCTGCTCGAGTCCTTCGTGCTCGACATCCAGCTCGACGACGGATCCGAGCACCGGCTCGCCGGCTTCTACACCATCAACGAGGAGCGCCTGCGCGCGCTGGACGGCGCGGCGCTGGAACGGCTGCACCGGCAAGGGCACCTGGAGCCGGTGTACATGGCGGTGGCGTCGCTGGCGCACCTGCGCGACCTGATCGACCGGGTCAACCGACGCCATGGCCGCGACGCCTAGTCCGGTCGCCGAACGCGCGGACATCGATCCGCGCGCCCTGCCCGACGCGTTGCTGCATTCGGGGCAGCCGGTGGTGCTGCGCGGGCTGGTGGCGGACTGGCCGGTGGTGCGCGCCGCGCGCGATTCGCCGCATGCGGCCTGCGCCTATCTCGCGCGCTTCGATCCGGCGCGGATGCCGGTGGTCGCCACGGTGGGTCCGCCCGAAATCGGCGGCCGCTTCTTCTACAACGCCGACATGAGCGGCTTCAATTTCAGGCAACAGCAGGTACCGCTGCGAGTGGCACTGGACACGTTGCTGAAATACCTCGAGCAGGACGCGCCGCCGGCGATTTACATCGCGTCCACCTCGCTGGAGAGTTTCCTGCCCGGCTTCCGCGCCGAGAACGACCTAGACCTGGGCGATCGCAATCCTCTGGCCAGCATCTGGATCGGCAACCGCACCCGGATCGCCGCGCATCAGGACGTGCCGGACAATCTGGCCTGCGTGGTGGCTGGCCGCCGCCGCATCACCCTGTTCCCGCCGCAGCAGCTGCGCAATCTCTACATCGGCCCGCTGGATCTCACTCCGGCCGGACAGCCGGTCAGCCTGGTCGATTTCGCGGCGCCGGATTTCAACCGTTTTCCCCGGTTCGCGCAGGCGCTGGAACACGCGCAGGTGGCGGAACTGGATGCGGGCGATGCGCTGCTGATTCCGAGCATGTGGTGGCACCACATCGAGGCGCTGGAAGGCTTCAACGCGCTCGTCAACTACTGGTGGCGGCAGACGCCGGAATGGATGGACACGCCGATGAATGCGCTGATGCTGGCGCTGATGACCGTGCGCGACCTGCCGGCGGACCAGCGCGCGGTGTGGCGCGACGTGTTCGAGCACTACGTGTTCGAGGCCGACGATGCCACCGCCAACCACATTCCGGAATCTGCGCGCGGCGCGCTCGCGCCGCTGGACGCCGACGCCGTGCGCCGCCTGCGCGCACGCCTGCTCAAACGCTTGAACCGCTGAAGGAATCCAACGTGAGTGAACCCGCAGTCGACGACACCGTGCACGCGCCGATCCGGCGGGTGGTCATCGCCGGCGGCGGCACGGCCGGATGGATGGTGGCCGCCGCGCTGTCGAAGACATTGGGCAAGGTGCTCGACATCACCCTGGTCGAATCCGACGAGATCGGCACCGTCGGCGTCGGCGAAGCCACAATCCCCACGTTGGTGACCTTCCACCGGATCCTGGAGATCAACGAACAGGAATTCATGGCCGCCACCCAGGCCACGTTCAAGCTCGGCATCAGCTTCGAGAACTGGCGCGACCTGGGCCGGCATTACATCCATTCCTTCGGCATCACCGGCAAGGACCACTGGACCGCAGGCTTCCAGCACTTCTGGCTCAAGGGTCGCGAGCGCGGCCTGGCGGGCGACTACGGCGACTACTGCCTGGAACTGAAGGCCGCGCTCGAGAACCGCTTCGCGCACCTGCCGCGCGGCGGCATGAACTACGCCTTCCACATGGATGCCGGGCTCTACGCCAAATTCCTGCGCAGGTTCAGCGAAGGCTATGGCGTGCGCCGGATCGAGGGCAGGATCGCGGAAGTCGTCGCCGATCGCGAGTCGCAGCGCATCCAGGCGCTGCGACTCGACTCGGGCGACACGATCGACGGCGACCTGTTCATCGACTGCACCGGCTTCCGCGGGCTGCTGATCGACAAGACCCTGGGCGCGCAGTGGGAAGATTGGTCGCAATGGCTGCATTGCGACAGCGCGATCGCACTGCAGACCTCGTCGGTGGGCGATGCGGTGCCGTATACCCGCTCGATCGCACGCGATGCCGGCTGGCAGTGGCGCATTCCGCTGCAACACCGCGTCGGCAACGGCATCGTCTACGGCAGCCGCTTCATCGACGACGAGCATGCCCGGCAGACCCTGCTCGGCAATGTGCAGGGCGAGCTACTGACCGAACCGCGCGTGATCCGCTTCCGTCCTGGTCAGCGCCGCCGCACATGGACCGGCAACTGCGTGGCGATCGGCCTGGCCAGCGGCTTCCTCGAGCCGATCGAATCCACCAGCATCCACCTGATCCAGCGCGGCGTGCTGCGGCTGCTGCAGCTGTTTCCGTCCGCAGGCATCAGCCAAGCCGACGTGGACGAGTACAACAGGCAGACCACCTGGGAAATCGAACACATCCGCGATTTCATCATCCTGCATTACCACGTCACCGATCGCCAGGACACGCCGTTCTGGCGTACCTGCCGCGAAATGGATGTTCCGTCGTCGCTGCGCCATCGGATCGAGCTGTTCCGCGACAGCGGGCGCGTGTTCCGCATCCCCGATGAGTTGTTCGCGGAGAACTCGTGGATCCAGGTGATGCTCGGCCAAGGCATCGTGCCGCGCACGCGGCATCCGGTGACCGAACTGATGGGGGATGCCGAACTGTCGAAGTTCCTCGGCGACATCCGCGCGCATGTCGACCGCACGGTGCGGCAGCTGCCCTCTCACCAGGCGTATGTCGGGACCTATTGCCCGGCCGCCGCAACGCCCTAGGCCACCGCGCCCGGGGCCGGTGTTCACGCTACTCGTCGCGCATCAGCCTGCCGGTGGCGTCGAGCCGCTGCGCCTTGCGGATCTGCGCCTCGACCGCGGCGATCGCGGTCATGTTGATCACCCGGCGCACGGTGCTGGCCGGCGTGAGGATGTGCGCCGGCTGGTCCAGGCCCATCAGGATCGGGCCCAAGGCGACGCCATCGGTCATGACCCGGACCATGTTGTAGGCGATGTTGGCCGCATCCAGGTTGGGCATCACGAACAGGTTGGCGCGGCCGGTGAGCGTGGTGTGCGGGAACATGCGCGTGCGCAGGCCCTCGTCCCAGGCGGTGTCGGCCATCATCTCGCCATCCACTTCCAGCCGTGGCACACGCTTGCGCAGGATCTTGTAGACCTGGGCCATCTTCTGCGCGCTGGCATCGGTATGGCTGCCGAAGTTGGAGTGCGACAGCAGCGCGACCTTCGGCTCGATCCCGAACAGCTTGAGCCGGTAGGTCGCCTGCAGGGTGGCCTCGGCGATCTGTTCGGCGCTGGGATCGAGCTGCACATGGGTGTCGAGGAAGAACCAGATGCCGCGATCGTTGATCACCCCGGTCATCGCCGCGGTGCCGGTGATGCCCTTGTCGAAGTCGAACACGCTGCGCAGGTAGCCGAGCTTCTTGTGGTAGCGGCCGACGATGCCGGTGATCAGCGCATCGGCTTCGCCGCGTTCGACCATCAGCGCCGCGATCAGGGTGGGCCGGGAGCGCAGCAGGTTCTTGGCCGCCGCCGGGGTCACGCCGCGGCGTTCGGTGAGGGCGTGGTATTGCTGCCAGTATTCGTCGAAGCGCGGGTCCGAGTTGATATTGGTCAGCTCGAAGTCCACGCCCGGACGCATGCGCAGGCCAAGGCGCTCGATGCGCTGCTCGATCACGTCCGGCCGCCCGATCAGGATCGGCGAGGCCAGCTGCTCGTCGATGATCGTCTGCACCGCGCGCAGCACCACTTCCTCCTCGCCTTCGGCATACACGATGCGCTGGCGTTCGGCGCGCGCGCGCTCGTACACCGGCTTCATCACCAGGCCGCTGCGATGGATGAACTGGCCCAGCTTCTCGCGGTAGGCAGCCACGCTGTCCAGCGGCCGCAGGGCGATGCCCGAATCCATCGCTGCCTCCGCCACCGCCGGCGCGAGGATGGTCAGCAAGCGCGGATCGAACGGGCGCGGGATCAGGTATTCCGGGCCGAAGCACGGCACGTCGCCGCCGTAGGCGCTGCCCAGGTCGGACGATTCCATCCGCGCCAGCTGCGCGATCGCGCGCACGCAGGCCAGCTTCATCGCTTCGTTGATCTCGGTGGCGCCCACGTCCAGCGCGCCACGGAAGATGTAGGGAAAGCACAGCGCGTTATTGACCTGGTTCGGGTAGTCCGAACGGCCGGTGGCGATGATGCAGTCCGGGCGGACGCGCTTCGCGTCCTCGGGCAGGATTTCCGGATAAGGATTGGCGAGCGCGAGGATGATCGGTCGCTCGGCCATCGTCGCGACCATCTCCGGCTTGAGCACGCCGCCGGCGGCCAGGCCCAGGAAGATGTCGGCGCCCTCCACGATCTCGGCCAACGTGCGCTTGTCGGTGTCGCGCGCGTAGCGCGCCTTGTCCGGGTCCAGGTGCGGGCGACCGGTGTAGAGCACACCCTCGCGGTCCACCGCCAGGATGTGCTCGGGCTTCATTCCCAGCGCCACCAGCATGTCCAGGCAGGCGATGCCCGCCGCGCCGGCGCCAGCGGTGGCCAGGGTCACTTCTTCGATCTTCTTGCCGACCACTTCCAGCGCGTTGAGCACCGCGGCGCCGACGATGATCGCGGTGCCGTGCTGGTCGTCGTGGAACACCGGGATCTTCATCCGCTCGCGCAGTTTGCGCTCGACGATGAAGCATTCCGGCGCCTTGATGTCCTCCAGGTTGATGCCGCCGAAGGTCGGTTCCAGGCTGGCGATGATGTCGACCAGCTTGTCCGGATCGTGCTCGTCGATCTCGATGTCGAACACGTCGATCCCAGCGAACTTCTGGAACAGCACGCCCTTGCCTTCCATCACCGGCTTGCCGGCCAGCGGGCCGATATTGCCCAGGCCGAGCACCGCGGTGCCGTTGGATACCACCGCTACCAGGTTGCCGCGTGCGGTGTATTCGCTGGCACAGTTGGGATCGGCGACGATCGCCTCGCAGGCGTAGGCCACACCCGGGGAATAGGCCAGCGCCAGGTCGCGCTGGGTCAGCATCGGTTTGGTCGCCGTGACCCGGATCTTGCCCTTGGGCGCGGTGCGGTGGTACTCGAGCGCCGCCTGCTTCAGGTCGTCCTGCCTGGATGGGTCTTGCGGGGGCTGGTCGGACATCGGGCCGGATCGCGATGAAGGGCCGTTGATTCTAGCGGCTCGGCCGTTTACGCCTGCCGCGATGCGGTAATCCTGCAGGAGCGCCACTTTGGCGCGAGGCATCCGCCTTGTGGCGGGGCGTGTCTGTCCCAGCCCGCTGCGGCGGCTCGGGAGCAGCCGCAGCGGGCGGCTGATCGCGGCGCCCTACACGTCGAAGTCGGGCGCCTCGGCCGAGACCTGGTCCAGCCGGATCCGGTTGGCGAACAGCGAGAACGCCAGCATCCCGGCCAGTCCGTTCGCACGCGCGACCCATTCGGGCAGCCAGCGCGGCGGCGCGATCACGCCCGCGTCGGCCAGCGGCTGCAGGCGACGTACGTCGCCGAGGGTCATCTTGCCGGCGAACAGCTGCCGGCACAGCTTGAGCTTCTGCTCGCGCAACGCCCAGCGGAAGAAGGTATGGACGCCGATCAGCCCGCGCAGGTAAACGGTGTCCTTGGTGAAAGCGGACCCTCCAGTGAGCGGGACGCCGCGAAACACCCGCTGGGCCGACGAGAAGCTTTCGGTCTCGTTCTGTCCGGCGTCGAGGAAATAGCGGAACACCTGGATGAAATCGGCGCCGTCCAGCGCCATCGCGATCGCCTCGATGCGCAGGCTCACGCGCTTCATGCGCTCGATGTCGATGCTGCCGGTGATCTGCTCGGCAAACGTGGCCAGACCTTCCTGGGTCGCGGTCGTGCGCGGCGAGGCCAGCGACATGCTCGCCAGCACCGGCTGCTCGCGGCCGTTGAGCGCGGTGAGCGAATGCACGAAGGCCTCGTGGTGCAATAGCTGGTGGCGGTCGTAGTCGGAGAACGCGGCGCCCGCGCGCAGGCGGATGCGGGTGGCGCCCGCGGCGGCCTTGGCGATCATGCCCGGGTCGATCACCACTTCGATCAGGCGCGCGTTGAAGAAGCTGTCCAGCGCGGCCTGCAGCTGCAACTGCAGCGACGTGGCCGAGACCGCCACCTGCTCCGACGGCGCCAGCAGCTCGCGATCCAGTTCGTTGGCCAGGGCGATGAAGTGGCGTGCGGCTTCGCGGGTGCTCGGGCCGTTGCCGGGCAAGGCTTCGTCGGGGCGCCCGAACAGGGCCTCGGAATGGCTGCGTACCTGCGTGGTGCCCAGCACTTCCAGCAGCGCGGCGGCGGTGGACCAGCTGCGCGCCGATTCGATCAGGTAGATCCCGAGCGGGTGCTGCGGATCGGCCGCGGCGCTGACCGCGTCCAGTTCGCGCCGGGCCTCGGTGAAATCCAGCTTCGGATAGTCCACCACCGGCAGCCGCGGCCGGCCGGCATTCCAGCTGTCCAGGAATGGCGCCTGCAGCGAGACCGGCCAGCTCGCCAATTCCAGCAGGCGGATGCTGCGCGCGACCTTGACCATGCGCGCGTCCAGCGCGGCGTGGTGGGCGATCTCGGGTGCGAGCTCGGCCATCAACCCCGCTCCTTCCCCCGCTCATGGGGAAGGGAGTCAATCTCAGTGCCGTCCATACTTGTCGTCGAGGCGCTTGTTGAGCGCCTTGCCCTGCACCCGCGCGTCGGCCTTCTGCGCCAGCCGCGTCGCCAGCTGGTTGGCGGCGCCGGCGACCTCGTCGCGCAGCTTGAGGTAGTTGGCGAAGCGATCCGGGTCGAGCGTGCCGGCCTGGATCGCCGCGCGCACCGCGCAACCGGGTTCGCCGGCGTGCCGGCAATCGCGGAACCTGCACTGCTCCGCCAGTGCTTCGACGTCGGCGAAGCTCTCCGCCACGTTCTCCTCGCCGGTCGGCTTGAGCTCGCGCATGCCGGGCGTGTCGATCAGGCAGGCGCCGGACGGCAACGGGATCAGCGCGCGATAGGTGGTGGTGTGGCGCCCGCGCGCGTCGCTTTCACGCACCGTGCTGGTCTTCATCTTCTCGATGCCGAGCAGGGTGTTGGTCAGCGTGGATTTGCCCGCGCCTGAAGAGCCGACCAGCACCACGGTGCGGCCCGGCTGCAGCCATGGCGCCAGCGCATCCACGCTCGCCAGATCCTTGGCGTTGAGCGCGATGACCGCCACGCCCTGGGCCGCGATGTCGGCCAACGCTTCGCGCGCGGCCTCCGCATCGCTGCCCTCGCGATCGGCCTTGGTCAGCACTACGACCGGAGTGGTGCCGCTCCCGGCGATCAGCAGCAGATAGCGCTCGATCCGGCGCGGGTTGAAGTCCGCATCCAGGCCACACACGACGAACACGGTGTCGATGTTGGCCGCGATCAGCTGCTGCTTGTAATGCTCGCCCGCCGCGCCGCGCTTGATCGCGCTGTGCCGCGGCAGCAGCGCCACGATCCGTGGTTTTCCCGACGGTTCGCCTTCCACCAGCACCCAGTCCCCGACGGCAGGGCGCTGGTCCGGTGGCGTCTTTGGACGCTGCCACTCGGGCAGTGATTCGGCCGGATAGCCCGCATCGGGCGCCTCGGTGACGATGTAACCCGAGCGATGCTGTTCCATCACCCGCGCGACGCGCGCGGTGGGATGCGCCGCAATCATCGCCCGCCACTGCGCATCCTCGGCCTGGTCGGCGTAGGGCCAACCGATGGCGCGCAGCGATGTCACGGGATGTTGCGCATATGGACGTTCCCAGGGCGGGCGTGGCGGCCAACGCCGCTCGCAGGCGCGTTCGTTTCGATGGCCTGGCCACATCTTAGCCCTTGTGGCGGGCCGTCCCCGTCATCGCAGCCAATCGGATCGGAACACGTCCACCCATCCCATGTTCGCGGACCCCGGCAACAACCCGAACCGGCGATCGCCTTCGCGATGCCGGTCGGGATGCCTGCGGGCCATCATGGCCCGCAGGGTTTCAGCCGCTACGCGTGGATCACTTCGCCGTCAGGATCTGCACGCCCGCCGCCTGGGTGGTGGCGAACAGGCTGCCGTCGGGCGCGTTGCGCATCTGGACCGGCTCGTAGCCCGCGATCGAGGTGCGCTTGAGCAGGCGCGGCGCGGAGGGCACGCTCACATCGTATTCCTCGATGCCGTTGCCGCTGCCGTACCAGGCCCGATTGCCGCGCACCGCCACCGCGGAAAAGGTGGTGGCGTCAGGATCGGCCGGGGTGGCGGCGACCAGCCGCGGGGCCTTGGCATTGGACACGTCGAGGATGCGCAGGCCGCGGCGGCAGGCGACGTAAAGCAGCGAGCGCGCCGCGTCCAGGGACAGCCCGGTCGCCGAATCGCAATCGGCGTCCCAGCGCGCCAGTTCCACCAGGTTATGCGGATCCGAGGCATCGATGATGCGCACACCGCCGTAGATGATCTCCGAACTTCCCGCTTCGGCCGAGTACAGGATGCCGCCCTGCGCGGCCATCGCCCAGGGTGCGTCGGGCATCCACCAGTTGGACACCAGCACGGGGTTGGATGGGTCGGTGATGTCGACCACGCCCATGCTCGGGCCATTGGTGTTCTTGCCCACGTACAGGCGGTTGCCGATGACCGCGACGCTCGATGCATACGGGTATTCCAGGCGCGCGATTTCCCTCGGCTTGAGCGGCGCGGACAGGTCGACCACGATCAGGCCATAGCCCCATACCGCCAGGTAAGCAGTCTTGCCGTGCACGGTCATCGCGGTGTAGCCGCGCGCTTCCATGTCGTCGGGCAGCGGCGGTTCCAGGCGTGCCAGCGGCACGAGCGTGTTCGGATTGGCCACGGTGATGCCGTAGTCGTACTGCAACAGCACGGCATAGCCATCGACGAAGCCCACATCCATCGGATTGACGCCACCGGGCTGGACGCGTTCGCTGGCGAACTGCGGCTTGTCCGGGTTGCGTCCGTCGATCGCCAGCAGGCGGTCGTCGCTGCCCAGCATCAGGCCCAGGTCGTCGCGCAGCGGCAGCGCATGGCGCGCGGCGAAGGTGCGCAGATCATGGTTGGCCATGAACATCGGCTGCGCCGGATCGGCCACCGACCACACGTCCAGGCCGTGGAAGCCGCCGGTGTAGACGTGCTGGCCGAGCCGCATCCCGGTCAGTGCGCCGTAGGGCATCTCGGTGCTGCCGACCAGCTGGACCTGGGCGGGATCGGACATGTCCAGCACGCTGAGCGAGTGGCCGAAGCCGTACGCGTACGGCGCCTGGAAGCCCACGTTGACGATCTCGGTGCCTGGCGAAGAGTAGAACGCCGCTTCCCTGGGCGCATCCGGCACGGAAATGTCGATGGTGCGCAGCAGGTAGCCGAACAGGAAGCTCTTGCCGCCGGCATACAGCAGATTGCCGCTGGCCGCGACCAGGGTTCCGGCCCCCGGGCCGATGCCCGCGGCGCGCAGCCGCGGCCGGCGCGGATCGGCCAGGCTGCCGACGTAGAGATCGTTTTCGGTATCGAACAGGTACAAACGGTTGTGTGCAACCGCGATGCCCGCGGCGCAGGTCCGCTCGGCATCGCCGGCATACCCGGCCACTTCGCCAACCCGGCGCGGCCGCTGCGGATTGGCGAGCGAATACACCACCACGCCGCCGCGACGACAGCTGCCTTCGCGCCAGCTCGCGTACAGATATTTACCGTGCCGGGCCAGTCCCTGGATCACGCCCGGGGCCATGTCCGCGCTACCGGCCAGCACCGGCATGGCCGGGTTGGCGTAATTCCAGACGGACACCCTGCGGCCGGTCGGCACGTAGACCAGATCGCCGTAGGCGAGCGGTTGGCTGAGGTCTCCGCCCACCGAGGTTTTCAGGCTGAGCGGTTTGCGCGCGGTCTGCTGGCCGGCTGCGGCGGCGGCGCCGGTGCGATCGCCTTCGGCAAGCAGGGGCTTTGCCGTGCCGGTGCGCGCGGCCTGCGGCGCGCTGCCTTGCAGGGCGATGTTACCGGCGGCGAATGCCGTCGCCATCAACGCAGCCCAGGCGGCGGCAATGGCGAGGTGTCTACGGATCTTCATGGAACAACTCCGATGGGGGATGTGGGAACGGCCGTGCGATCCGTCGCGGGGGGTCCTGGGTCAACAGGGTCGATGCGGCCGGCGTAGCCGCACCACGATGAAGCTTGTTCGATGTGCGTTGGCGGCCTCGCGATCAGTAACGCGGCTGCAGGACCTGTGCGTACGCCTTGCGCCAAGCAGGGCATCGGATTCCGCCCACGCTACCGCCGGGCCCGGCCGTGTCATTCCAACGGCATGATCGTTTGCCTACAACCACATGATCCGCGCGCCGGAAGCCCGCACGAGTGTCGCTACAGGGCCGGCGGCGACTCCGTCATCCCATTTGGCAGCGGCCGCTCACCCGCGAGCGCGCGGGCGTGCACCAGTGCCCGGCCGGCCAAGGCGTCCTGGTCCAGGGCCTGATAGAGCTGCCACTGCAGCACGGCGGCGTCGAAGTCCTGCTCGGCCCAGGGCGCCACCCGACCTACAAGCGCGCTGGCTTCGGCCAGGCGACCCCGCTCGATCAGCCAGGGCGCGTAGTCGGCGACCGTTTCCAGCACGTCTTCCGGCACCCCCGCCGACTCCACCACTCGCAACGCCTCCTGGTAGGCGGCGTCGGCGGCGGCTTCGCGCCCTGCCTGCCGCTCCGCAACCGCTCGGGCCAGCGTGGCCATCCATGCCGGTGCCCGCAGGTCCGGCGGCCAGGGCAAGGGCGGCGCATCCGCGCGCAGGCCGATCTGGCGCTGGCGCAGCCGCAGCCATGCCTGTAGCCGCGGACCGGCGCCCGGCGCGGAGGTCTGCAGAATTCCGTTCACCATGTGCAATGCCGTCGGCGTCTCGCCCCCGCGCCAGGCCGCTTCCATCAACAGGAAACCGCGACGCTGGATGTCGCCCGGCGGCACGTTGCGGGCCGAAGGGGCATCCAGCAACGCGCGCGCGGCGCCCAGTTTGCCGAGCCGCAGCAGGACCTCGGCGCGATCCAGGGTCAGCGTGCCGAGCTGTGCCGGGTCGCGGATCCGTTCGCGCAGGGCCCATGCCCGCTCGCTCTGCTCCCAGGCCGCCTGTGGTCGGAGCAGGCGCAGGTTGACACCGACCAGGGACGAGCGCGCCGTCACCAGTTCGTTGACGGCCCCGTAGCGTTCGAAGTCCCTGGCCGCCTGCGCGAGGTATTGCAGAGCCTGGGCCGGGCGGTCGCGGTCCATCTCCAGCTGGCCGAGATTAGCGTCGATGCGCGAGGCCGCCAGCGGGTCGCCGGCGCGCAGGGCCTGCACCCGGGCCTGCCCCAGATCGGCCAGCGCAGCGTCGAAGCGGCCCTGCATCGCCCGGGCAACGCCGCGGCCGGTCAGCGCCTGCGCCAGCTCGGCGTGGTGGCGGGCAGGATCGACCACGGCGATGGCCGCGGCGAAATCGCGTTCGGCGTCGGTGCTTTTCTCCAGGCGCACGTGCATCGCGCCGCGTGCATTCAACAGCCGCGCGCGAAACAGCGGCTCGTGGCCGGCAGGCGTGGCCAGGGCGCGGTTCAGCCCCGCCAGTCCCTGTTCGAAACGGCCTTCGCGAAATTCGATCCGCGCCAGTTGATACAGCAGTTCGGGCGTGTTGCGCTGCAGTTCCGGGGCGGCGGCGAGAATCCTGCGGGCCGTCTCGAGCTCGTTGCTCAGCATGGCGGCGCGTGCGCGCTGCAGACGCTCCTGCAGGCCGAGATCCTGCTGGCCCGCCTGCGCCGGCCGACCCAGCGCGGAGAGCAACCGATCGCTGGCATGCCTGGCGGCAGTCAGCAGATCCGCATCCTCGCCGACGGCGCTGTTGCGGGTGCCGTCGTCGTTGCTGCCCTGCAGGCTCACGCGCCAGATGCCGTTGCGGTGCTCGGCCGTGCTGCGCACGGTGCGCCGACCGCTGGTGACTGCCCCGGCCCCACCCGACCCATCCCCGATCATCACCAGCGTGTTCTCGCTCGGCGGCACCGCAAGGCCCGCCCTGCGCATGCGGTCGGCGATGAAATCCATCAGGCCGAGGCGGATCCAGGCCGCATCGCGCGCACCGCGCACTTCGGTCGGCAGCACCAGGGTCACGGACGGCGCGCCGGTTTGTACATCCTGGACCTTCGCCCCGCGCCACCACCACGCCGCGCCCACAGCCGCGGTCAACAGAAGCGCCAGGCCAGCAGTCGTCCACCACGCGCGCCGTCCGCGCGAGCGGGCAGCATTTGCGATTGGGGGCGTCTGCGCCGCTGCCAGATCGGGTGCGGAGCCTTCGATGCCTGCGTGCGTCTGGATGCCCAGGGGGTCTGCCTGTTCCGGGACGACCGCCGCCTGCGACAGGCGCGCCGCTTCTCCGGAGTCGACCTGGGTTTCGGCGACCCAGCGAAAGCCGAACCGCGGCACGGTGCGGATTGCGTTCTGGGCATGCCCGTCGTCGCTGACCGCCCTACGCGCACGCAGCACGATCTGGCCGATCTGCGCATCGGACACGTTGCTGCGGCCGAACACCGCAAGAGCAAGTTCGTCCCTGCCGACGGCGCGATCGCGATGTTCGATCAGGTAACGCAGACAATGGAATGCACGCACGGGAAGCGCGATCGGCGCCCCATCGCGGGTGAGCTCACGGACGGCCGGATCAAGGACGAACGCGCCGAATTTGAACCGCGCCGGTGTCATGCGCCGATATTCTGGCACGCGGAACGTGGCCCCTCCCGACTCCCCGGCGCCTGACCGCCGGATCCCCGAGCGGGCCGTGCCTGGATCCCATTCACGCCGATTCGACAGCAGCCTGCATGGCGCTGGCAGCTACATGCTGCTGACCCATCGGCCGCACGCCAGCGCCTTCCCCGACCGCACCTCAGGTCAGGGCATGCGATCCCATTCCCGGTTTCAAGGCGGGCTTGCTACGCCATCACCCGTGGCGAAGTTGACTCAGGTCAAGGCTCGCAGCGAGGGATCTGCGATGTTGCGCTCGAAGCGCACAAGCCACCTCGAGGAGGATCGGACATGTTCAAGCACATCCTGCTACCTACCGACGGCTCGGAGCTGTCGCTGCTCGCGATCGAGCATGGTGTCGCACTGGCCAAGGCCATGGGCGCCCGGGTCACCGGTTTCCACGCCGCGCCCCCGTTCCATACCTTCACGCACGAATGGATGCAGCTGGAATTCACGCGCGAGGAATACCTGCGGGTAAGCGCGGAACAGACGGCGAACATGCTCGGGGTGATCGAGAGCGCGGCCCGGACTGCCGGCGTGGCGTGCGACACGGTGTCGACGACCAGCGACCACCCTTACGCGGACATCCTCAAGACCGCTACCGAGCGTGACTGCGACCTGATCGTGATGGCCTCGCACGGACGTCGCGGCGTCAAGGGCCTGCTGCTGGGCAGCGAGACGCAGAAGGTGCTCACCCACGGCAACGTGCCGGTGCTGGTCTATCGCTAATGCCGGGCGGCAATTGCGTGCGAAGCCGCGACGGAGCGGCTGCGGAGTGCAGGCAAGCCCCACGGTGCGGGGAATGCAGGCGGCCTACGGGTTTGCGCAGTGGTGGGCCCACCAGGACTCGAACCTGGAACCAAAGGATTATGAGTCCTCTGCTCTAACCATTGAGCTATAGGCCCGCACAGCGCAGAAATTCTAGGCCATCGGCGATCGCCGTGTTCCCGGCGGGGAACTCACCGCATCGACATGGAATACGGATGCTCGGCGCCCGCCCCGGGCCAGTCGCGGTTCGGCTCGGCCTGCATGGTGAAGCGCAGTTCGCCGCCGGCCATCAGTTCCTCGTGGCGCAGGAAGGCGCGCGCGAGTGGCTTGCCGTTGAGGCTGACGCTGCCGACATAGGTGTGCGCATCGTCGAGCCTGTCGGCGATCACCGTGAAGCGCTTGCCGTTGGGCAGGCGCAGGGTGGCGCTTGGCAGGAACGGGCGGCCCAGGATGTATTCGTTGCTGCCCGGCGCCACCGGATAGAAGCCGAGCGCGGTGAACACGTACCAGGCCGACATCTGGCCCAGGTCGTCGTTGCCGGCCAGGCCCTCTGGCGTGGGCTTGTACTGGGTGTCCATGATCTGCTTCAGCCGCGCCTGGGTGCGCCACGGCTGTCCGGCATGCGCATACAGATAGGCCACGTGATGGCTGGGTTCGTTGCCGTGCGCGTACCAGCCGATCAGCCCGGTGATGTCCTCCATGTGCTCGAACACCTTCGGGTCGACCTTCGCGTCGAAGACCTCATCGAGCCTGGCCAGCAGCGGGTCGGCGCCGCCGTGCGCCTGCGCCAGCCCGGCCACATCCTGCGGCACGTACCACGAGTACTGCCAGGCGTTGCCCTCGGTGTAATCGGTGCCGTAGCCGCTGGCATCCGGATCGAACGGCGTGCGGAACGCGCCATCGCGCTTGCGCGCGCGCATGAAGCCGGTCTCGGGGTCGAAGGCGTGCTTCCAGTTGGCAGCGCGCTTGGCGAACGCAGAAGCGACATCATCGCGGCCCATCGCCTCGGCCATGCGGTGGATGGTCCAGTCATCGAAGGCGTATTCGAGCGTCTTGGAGGCCGCTTCGCCTTCCTCGTCGATCGGCACGTACCCCAGCTCCATGTACTGGCGGATGCCGTCGTAGGGACCGTAGCTGGCGCTGGCGACCATGGCCGCGAGCGCCGCGTCGGCATCAAATCCGCGGATACCCTTCAGGTATGCGTCCGCAATCACCGGTACCGCGTGATAGCCGATCATGCACCACGTCTCCAGGCCGTGGAACGACCAGATCGGCAACACGCCATAGGGGCTGTGGCGCTGCGCGGCGAGCAGCGAGTTGACGAAGTCGGCATTGCGCCGCTCCGGCTGCACGATGGTCAGCAGCGGATGCAGGGCACGGTACGTGTCCCACAGCGAAAAGGTCGAGTAGTGGGTGAATCCTTTGGCTTCATGCACGGCGTTGTCCGGGCCGCGGTAGCGGCCGTCGACGTCCATGAACAGGCTCGGCCCCATGAACGCGTGATAGAGGGCCGTATAGAAACTCCTGCGCTGGTCCTCGCTGCCCTGCGCATCGACCACGCCGAGCGCCTCGGCCCAGGCCTGTTTCGCGGCAAGGCGTACGCCGTCGAAATCCCACTCCGGCACTTCGGCATCGAGGTTGGCGATCGCGCCGGCTTCGCTCACCGGGGAGATCGCGAGCTTGGCCAGCAGCGGCTTGCCGCGCAGGTCGCCGAAGTCGAAGCGCGCGACCAGCTGGCGTCCTTCGATCTGCGCGCGCTGGCTGGGATCCTTGTCGCCCGGCGGCGGAAAGCCCTTGTACGGAACGTCCTGCTCGGTGTCGTGCAGCGCATGAGCGTTGAGCGGCTGCGAAAAGCGCAGGGCGAAGTGCAGCTGCCGCCCCGGCGCCCAGCCGCGGGTTTCGCGAAAACCCGTGATGGTGCCATCGGCATGCACGCGCAGGCGCGACCACAGGACCTTGCCCGGGTAGTCGTACATCGAGGTGCGCAGATCCACGATCACGTGTGCGGGTTCGCCCTGCGGGAACGCGTAGCGATGCACGCCGACGCGCGCGGTCGCGGTGAGCTCGGCGCGCACTGCGTGATCGGCCAGGGTGACCGCGTAGTACCCGGGTTCGGCCTGCTCGGTGTCGTGCGCGTAGCGCGAGGTGTAACCACTACCCGGCTGGGCCGGGTCACCGCGCTCGAGCTTGGACTCGCCCGACACCGGCATCAGCAGGATGTCGCCCAGGTCGGAATGCCCGGTGCCGGAGAAATGCGTATGCGAGAAGCCAACGATGGTGTCGTCGCTGTGGCGGTAGCCCGCGGCCCAGCCGTAGGCGTCCTTGCGCGGCTGGATGCGGGTATCGGGGCTCAGCTGCACCATGCCGAACGGCACCACTGCGCCGGGAAAGGTGTGGCCTTCGCCCCCGGTGCCGATGAACGGATCGACCGCGGCGTAGGCGCGTTCCCCCGCTGCGGTCGTCACATCGGCCGCATCGGCGGTTGCCATGCCAACCATCATCGCCAGCATGCCCAGCGCGACCGTGCCGCCGTTTGCCTTGCGCATTCCATTCTCCGTTCCCGTCAGCTGCGGTCCGCGGGAAACTACCATGCGACACGCGCTCCGGGCAGTACGCCGCCGTGCGCCAGTCGGGCATGCGCAACGATCGCGGGCTGCTGACACCAGGATGTCAGCAGCGCGGACGCATGCTGCGCCTCCCACCGAGGAGCATGCGCATGAGCACACGACAGATCGCCGACCGCCTGGTCGAACTTTGCCGTGAAGGCAAGTACGAACAGGTCTACGACGAGTTGTTCGCCGCCGACGCCGAGAACATCGAGATGCCGGCGATGGCCGAAGGCCCGCTCGGCAACGTGAGGGGCCTGGACGCGATCAGGGCGAAGAGCCAAGCCTGGTCGGAAGGGCTCGAACAGGTGCACGATGGCAGCGTCGGCGAGCCGATCGTGGCCGGTAACTGGTTCGCGTTGCCGCTGACGATGGATGCGACCTTCAAGGGGCGCGGCCGGATGCAGATGGAGGAAATCTGCGTCTACCAAGTGCGCGACGGCAAGATCGTGCGCGAGCAGTTCTTCTACGACGCCTGACGCGTTCGGATCGCAGCTCAGCTCCCGGTGCCGGCCCGCAGCGTGGAGGCGCGGGCCAGCACCTGCGGCGGCGTCACTTCCTCGGGAATCTGGAACAGGCCCAGGCGGCGGAGTACGCGGCCCGGCCCACGCGCCGAGGTCAGCGCCACGATCGGTATCGACAGCGCTAGACCGGCGATCACCGGTGCCATCCAGGCCGCGAGCGCCGGCGAAACCGCATACGCGATCGCAGCCATCAGCACGCCCAGCAGGGTCGTGCCGCCGTAGCTGCGCAGCAATCCCGACAGCGGCAGGCTGCCGTCGTCGCGGCGCTGCGGTTCCCAGCCCGAATCGCGTCCGGCCAGCACTTCGGCCACGCCGCGCGCCTGCACGTACATCGTGATCGGGGCCATCAGTGCGGCGATCAGCGTCTCCAGCAGCATGCTCAGCAGCGCCCTGATCGTGCCGCCGCATCCGCGCCGCAGCTCGCGATCGAACAGCATGGCCACATAGCCGAGCAGCTTGGGCGCCATCAGGATGGTCATGGTGAACACGAACACCCACACGAAACGCTGCGGATCCTGCTCGCGCCAGAACGCGACCGGCGAGAATCCGGCGGTGGCGGACGCCGGTTCCGACAGCATGGCGTGATGCAACGGGATGGCGATGCCGATCAGCATCAGCAGCGCCCACATCGGCGCGGTGAAATACTGGCCGATTCCGATCAGCAGGTGCCAGCGGTTGACCCAGTGCAATCCGCGCGCCGGCAACACCGCGCCGTGCTGCAGATTGCCCTGGCACCAGCGGCGATCGCGCACCAGCATGTCGGTGAGCGAAGGCGGCCCTTCCTCGTAGCTGCCACCCAGGCCGGGCACCATGTACAGCGCCCAGCCGCCGCGCCGCAACAGCGCGGCCTCGACGAAGTCGTGGCTGAGCACGGTGCCGCGGAACGGCCTGACCCCGCGCAGTTCCGGCAGGCCGGCGTGCGCGGCGAAGGCAGCAGTGCGGATGATCGCGTTGTGTCCCCAGTAGTTGCTCTCGGCGCCATGCCACCAGGCGATGCCATGCGCAACGATCGGTCCGTACACGCGTCCGGAGAACTGCTGCATGCGCGCGAACAGGGTGTTGCCGTTGACCACGACGGGGAAGGTCTGGATCAGCGCCACGTCGGGATGCCGCTCCATCGCCGCCGCCAGGCGCACGATCGTGTCGCCGGTCATCAGGCTGTCCGCATCCAGGATCAGCATGTGCGGATACGCCGCACCGAAGCGGCGCACCCATTCGGCGATATTGCCGGCCTTGCGCTCGGCATTGTCGGCACGGCGCCGGTAGAACAGCCGCGCACCGTCGCCGAGCCGCTGGCGCAGGACGGCGAACGCGGCTTCCTCCTCGGCCTGGATCTCGGGCCGGGTGGTATCGCTGAGCACGAAGAAATCGAACTGCCCGCCATGGCCGGTCGCTGCGACCGACTCGTACATCGCCTGCAGTCCCGCCAGCAGCCGATCGGGAGCCTCGTTGTAGGTGGGCATCAGTAACGCCGTGCGCGAGGCGGGCACCGGCAGCGGATCGTGCGGCGACAGGCCCAGGCGCACATGCGGATGCGCCAGCACGTTGACGAATCCGGCCAGCGCGCTGACGAAGGACTGCGCGATCCACGCGAACAGCGCCACGAACAGCAGCAGCAATAGCCCTTCCAGCACATCGGTGCCCTGTCCGCGCAGCAGCCACCAGATCTGGTAGGCGGCGGTCAGGGTCAGCGCCGCGGTCACCCCGATCACGCATACCCGGCGCAGCCACATGCCGGCGGGCATCGACGGCAGCGACGTGCGCGCGAGCCTTCCCTCGCGCAGCGACTGGATCGGCATCGGCAGCGGGGTCTCCGCGGGCAGCCAGTCGCCCGGGGCTGCCGGCGAGGGTGGGGCCGTCGCTGCGACTACGGATTCCATCGATACAGCCAGGTTTCCGACAACCGTCCCTGCGCGTCGCGCAGATGCGCCTGCAGTTCGATCTCGGTGTGCTTGCCCGGCACCAGTTCGAAGCTCAGGCGCCAGTGCCCGACCGCATCGTTGCGGTAGACCACCGCGTTGCGCACCTGGCCCTTGGACGCGGTCACCACCGGCTCGATGCCCTTGGCGTCGGCCGGCAGCTTCGCCATTCGGCCGCCGGCCAGCTCCAGCACGATCAGGCGCGCATCGGGCCGGTCGGGCTGCTCGAACTTGGGCACCGCGCCGATGCGAGTGGCCGCGACCAGCGCAAGGTCCGGCTGCCAGCTGTGGTCGTCGCACCAGTGCAGACGATAGCGAAAGCGGTATTCGCGCCCGGCCGCGAACGGCTGCGCGGGGCGCCAGAACGCAACGATGTTGTCGTGGTATTCGTCGGCAGTCGGGATTTCGACCAGCACCACCGCGCCGGCTCCCCAGTCGCCGACCGGTTCCACCCACAGGCTCGGGCGCTTCTGGTAATTGGCCTCTGCGTCCATGTAGTCGGTGAAGGCGCGCTTGCGCTGCATCAGCCCGAAGCCGCGCACGGCGCTGTCCTGGAAGGTACTCATCTGCAGCGCCGCCGGATTGGACAGCGGCCGCCACAGCTGCTCGTTGTTGCCGTTGAGCATGGCCAGTCCATCGGAGTCGTGCACCGCCGGCCGGTAGTCGTCGATGCCCAGGCGATCGCCGGCGTCGAACTGGAACATGCTGGTCAGCGGCGCGATGCCGGCGCGCGCCAGTTCCACCCGCGGATACAAGCGCATGTCGACATCGAACACGGTTTGCGTGCCGGGGCGGATCCGGAAGCGCAACGCGGCCGCTGCGCTGGGGCCGTCCAGCAGCGCGTGCACCACGACCGCGTCGGCGCCCGGTGCGGGACGTTCGAGCCAGAACGTCGTGAACGCGGGGAATTCCTCCGGCTCCGGATCGCCGGTCCTCAGCGCCAGTCCGCGTGCCGACAGGCCATAGGCCTGGCCCCTGGCCACGGCGCGGAAGTAGCTCGCGCCCTGAAACACCGCGAATTCGTCCAGGTAGTCGGCGCGGTTGACCGGGCCGTGCAGGCGGAACCCGGCGAAGCCGAGGTCGCGCGATTTCGGCACCGGCGACTTGCCGTAGGTGAACATGTCGGGCGAATACGGGATGGGCGATGCGCGTCCATCGACCACTTCGTACAGATCGACCCGGGCCTTGGCGGTCCATCCGCGGTGGAAGAACTGCGCCTGGAACGGCGAGGCGGTCCCGCGCCACAGCGCATGGTCGGCGCGGAACCGGTAGTCGCGGTACTGGTCGTAGTCCAGGCCGGCCAGTTCCGGGGGCAACTGCAGGTTCGGCGGCCGGTACGGCTGCGCCGCCAGCGACCGCGCCAGCCGCGCCACCGTATCGGCGTCGAAGGCCTCGGCGGCGGCCGGCTGCGCGGCCGCGCCCTGGGCTGCGAACGCTCTTCCACGACCGAACGCCGCCATCAGCGGCAGCGACAGACCGGACAGGATCACATCACGACGACGCACGCGCTTACCCCGGGGGATGGGTTCGCCGCGCACTATACGGATCGTGCGCGCGCACGGTGTAAGAAACGCATTCACGCCGGTATCGGCCGCACGCGCGATGCGGACGCCTGCGCGCCCGACACAAAGAAGCCCCGCGATGCGGGGCTTTTTATCTGGCGCCGCCAGTGCGGCGCGTTATTCGATATCGAGGAAGCTGCGCAGCGTCTCGGAACGGCTCGGATGGCGCAGCTTGCGCAGCGCCTTGGCCTCGATCTGGCGGATGCGCTCGCGGGTGACGTCGAACTGCTTGCCGACCTCTTCCAGGGTGTGGTCGGTGTTCATGTCGATGCCGAAGCGCATGCGCAGCACCTTGGCCTCGCGCGGAGTCAGTCCCGCCAGCACGTCACGCACCGTTTCCATCAGGTTGGTGTTGGTGGTGGCGTCGATCGGCGATTCGACATTGGTGTCCTCGATGAAGTCGCCCAGGTGCGAGTCCTCGTCGTCGCCGATCGGGGTCTCCATCGAGATCGGCTCCTTCGCGATCTTCATCACCTTGCGGATCTTGTCCTCGGGCATGTCCATTTCCTTGGCCAGCTCCTCGGGCGTGGCCTCGCGGCCGTACTGCTGGAGCATCTGCCGGGAAATGCGGTTGAGCTTGTTGATCGTCTCGATCATGTGCACCGGGATGCGGATGGTGCGCGCCTGGTCGGCGATCGAACGGGTGATCGCCTGGCGGATCCACCAGGTCGCATAGGTCGAGAACTTGTAGCCGCGGCGGTATTCGAACTTGTCGACCGCCTTCATCAGGCCGATGTTGCCTTCCTGGATCAGGTCGAGGAACTGCAGGCCGCGGTTGGTGTACTTCTTGGCGATGGAGATCACCAGGCGCAGGTTGGCCTCGACCATCTCCTTCTTGGCCTTGCGCGCCTTGGCTTCGCCGTAGGCCATCTGCCGGCTGATGTCCTTGATGTCGCCCAAGGTCACGCGCATCGCGCTTTCGATCGCGATGGTGGCTTCCTGTTCGGCGACGATCTGGTCCTTGACCTCGCGCAGGCCAGACGACCACTTCTGCTTGCGCTTGAGGACGTCGTCGACCCAGTGCAGATTGGTCTGGTTGCCTTCCCAGGCGCGGATGAAGTCCTTGCGCGGCATCTTGGCGACCTTGGTCGACAGATCCAGGATGCGGCGTTCGTGTTCCTTGATCTGCGCCAGCACGTCGCGCAACTTGCGGACCAGGGTATCGGTCAGCGGCAGCGGCAGCTTGAGGGTCATGAACAGCTCTGCCATCTCCTCGCGCAGCTTGGTGACCGGCTTGGCGCTGGGGCCGTTCTTGGCGTAGGACTTCTGGAACTTGGCGTAGAGCGCGCCGAGTTCGTCGAAGCGGCGCGCGACCTCGACCGGATCCGGGCCGGTGGGACCGGCTTCCTCGGCCTCGGCATCGTCGGCGTCGTCCGCGTCGTCGAGCGCGTCGGCGTCCACTTCTTCCTTCGCAGCCGGCGGTGGCAGCGGCTCGTCGTCGATGCCGTCGTTGAAGCCGACCACGATTTCGGCCAGGCGCTTCTTGCCGGCCTTGTGCAGTTCGTAGTCCTCGAGCAGCAATTCGACCGACCAGGGGAAGCTGGCCAGCGAGGAAAGCATCTGGTTGAGGCCTTCCTCGATGCGCTTGGCGATGGCGATCTCGCCCTCGCGGGTGAGCAGTTCCACCGTGCCCATCTCGCGCATGTACATACGCACCGGATCGGTGGTGCGGCCACCTTCGGCATCGAGCGCGGACAGAGTGGCGGCGGCTTCCTCGGCGGCGGTGTCGTCGACCTCGCGGCCGCTGCCGGAGGTGCCGGCCAGCAGCAGGGTCTCGGCGTCGGGCGCGATCTCGTGCACCTCGATGCCCATGCCGTTGATCATGCCGATGATGTCTTCGATCTGCTCCGGATCGACCATGTCGTCGGGCAGGTGGTCGTTGACCTCGGCATAGGTCAGATACCCCTGCTCGAGGCCTTTGCTGATCAGCAGCTTGATGTCGGACTGCGGGGCAGTCTGCCGTTCTTGGGCGTTGGCCATGGAATCAGGTACCGGAAGAATCGTGCGAAGTGAACTAACCATTATACCCGCGCGGACGGGGCATCCGGCCGGAACCGGACATCGCGTGACGGGCGCTGGGGGTGACGTGGAAGGCGATCAAGCTCGGAGGCCACGTGCCGGGAAGGCCATATGGGCGCCCGGATGCAGTTTTTCCAGCCCCGCCGAGCCTCAGGCCCGAAGCAGGAAGGTCACCGGGCCATCGTTGACCAGGCTGACCACCATATGCGCGCCGAAACGCCCGGTTTCAACGCCTGATAGGTGATGTTGACGGCATTCCGCAAGCAGTTCGCCGAAGATCCGCTCGGCCACGGGAGGTGGCGCCGCGGTGCTGAAACCCGGCCGCATGCCGCTGCGGGTATCCGCGGCCAGGGTGAACTGGCTGACCAGCAGCAGCCCGCCGCCGGTGTCGGCGAGCGAGAGGTTCATGCGCCCGGCCTCGTCCGCGAACACGCGATAGCCCAGCAGGCGCTCGCGCATCCGGGCCACCTGCGCGGCGCCGTCATCCGGCTCCACGCCCACCAGGGCCAGCAGGCCCGGGCCGATCCTGCCGACGATCTCGCCATCCACTTCGACCTGGGCCCGGCTGACGCGCTGAATTAGGGAGAGCATGGGCACAGAGGGCGACTGCGGGCCCGCGATTGTGCGGCGTTGCCCATGGCGTCGCACCCACCCGATGGCGGCGACGTGCGCCACCGCGACCGCCGAACCGCGCCGTCCCGACCGATACACTCGCCCGATGACCAAGCTCGCTGCCCGCCTGCTGTACTGGCTCGCAGCCGCCTTCGCGCGGTTGCCATGGGCCTGGCTGCGCGCGCTGGCCGACGCGCTGGCCGCGCTCTGGCTGCGGCTGGACGCGCGCGAGGCGCGGGTCGCCAGGCGCAACCTGGAACTGATCGGCCCGCAGTGGCCACCGGCGCAGCGCGCGGCGCTGCTGCGCGAGGTGCTGCGCTCGACCGCCCGCCAGCTGCTGGAAACCCTGCGCCTGTGGACCCGACCGCACCCCGAAAACCTGGCGCTGATCCGGGAGGAACATGGCGTCGCCGGATTCGATGCCGCGATCGCCGCAGGCCGGGGCGTGATCGTGGCCGCCCCGCATCATGGCAACTGGGAGCTGCTCAACCAATGGCTGGCTGCGCACACGCCACTCGCGATCCTGTACCGGCCGCCGGATTCAGCTGTGGGTGAGGCGTTCCTGCGGATCGTGCGTGCCGACCGGTCCGGTCATCCCGAGTGTGGCGAGCCGAAGGACCGGGTCACCCAGGTCCGCGCGGACGGCCGCGGCGTGCGCGAGCTGTTCCGCATCCTGAGGGCCGGGGGCGTGGTCGGGATCCTGCCCGATCAGCAGCCCAAGGCCGGCGATGGCGTGCTCGCGCCGTTCTTCGGCCTGCCGACCTACACCATGACCCTGCTCGGACGCCTGGCCGAACGCAGCGGGGCCGCGGTGCTGTTCGCATGGTGCGAGCGGATCGACGATGCGCTGGGATTCGCGCTGCATATCGAGCCGGCGCCGGCGGGGATCGGCGCAGCCGACGCCGCGCTGTCGACCGCCGCGCTGAACGCTGCGGTCGAAGCCATCGCGCGCCGCGACCTGGCCCAGTACCAGTGGACCTACAAGCGCTTCCGGCTCAAGCCTTCGCGCGATCACGCCGAGAACCCCTACCGCGACACGCGCCGATGAGCCAACCCGATCCCCTTTCCCCACCCATCGATCCGGGGCACCGTGCCGACGCCTCCGCCGGCTGGCGCAGCCTGCCGCCGCAGGCGCGCAGCCTGTTCGTCCTGTCCGGGCTCATGCTGGCCCTCCCGGCAGGGTTCGCAGCGCGGGTGCTGACCCGTGTGTTCGACCTGCCTTATCCGTGGAGCACAAGCCTTGCGATCGCACTGCTCGGCGCCGCGTTCGGCGCCTGGCTGGGGCTGCGACGCTACCGGCACACCCGCTGGCTGCTGGATGCGGACGGGTTCTCGCTGCGCAAGGGCCGCGTGTGGCAGTCCGACACGCGCGTGCCGGTGAACCGGGTCCAGCATCTGGACCTGCGACGTGGCCCGCTGGAGCGGCGCTACGGCCTGGCGACGCTGGTCATCCACACGGCCGGCACCCGCGACAGCGCGGTGAACGTGGGCGGTCTGGACGCTGGCGACGCCGAAGCGCTGCGCGACCTGCTCGCGCGGCAGGTGGAACATGACCAACGCTGAGGCGGACACGCCGGAGCTCGCGCCGCCCGAACGCAGGCTGCACCCGTGGTCCTGGCTGTTCGTGCTGGTGCAGCAGCTCAAGCAGTTCCTGCTGCCGCTGATCGTGCTGCTGGTGTTCGGCCGCGGCGACCGCAACGAGCTGTGGGGTCTGATCGCGGTGGGCGTACTGGCGCTCATCTCGGTCTGGCAGTACTTCACCTACCGCTACCGGATCGAAGCCGACAGCCTGGTGGTGCGCAGCGGGCTGTTCGAACGCAGCCTGCGCCAGATCCCGTTCGCGCGCATCCACAACGTGGCCCTGCACCAGACCCTGCTGCACCGGCTGTTCGACGTGGCCGAGGTGCGGCTGGAATCGGCCGGCGGGCGCAAGCCCGAGGCGGAAATGCGGGTGCTGCGGCTGTCGGAGGCCACCGCGCTGGAAGCCCTGGTCCGCCGGCATGCGCGTGCGGCGTCCGTTGCCGGCGCAGCCACTCCAGACGCGGACGCGGAGCTTGCGCACGAGGTCGAACAAGCACACGAGCTCCTGCATCTGCCCGTGGCTGAAGTGATCCGCCTGGGCATGATCTCCAACCGCGGCATGCTGGTGGTGGGTGCCGCCTTCGCCACCATCAGCCAGCTCAATCCCGATCTGCTGGGCGAACCGGTGGAAGCGTTCGCGCGCGCGCTGGTGCGTTGGCTGGATCTGCACCAGCTGGGGCTGATCCAGTACGTGCTGGCCACGGCGGGCTTCGTGCTGGCCGCGGTATTGCTGCTGCAACTGCTCTCGGTCGCGCTGGCGCTGTTGCAATACAGCGGCTTCCGCCTGACCGAAACCGGGCCGCGCCTGACCATCGCACGCGGGCTGCTGACGCGTGTGCGGACCAGCGCCTCGCGCCGGCGCATCCAGGCATGGACGCTCAGGGAAGGCCTGTTGCACCGGCTGTTCCGCCGCCGTGCGCTGCTGGTCGATACGGCCGCCGCGCAGGCGCAATCCGAACAGCGCGCATTCCGCGAACTGGCGCCGGTGATCACGCCCGATCGCGCCGACGCGCTGGTCAGGCATCTGCTCGAACATGCGCACTGGCCGCTGCAGGGCTGGCAGCCATTGCACCCGCGCGCATGGTGGCGGCTCGCGATTCCGGGCGTGGCCGTCGGCCTGGCGGCGACGGCGGTGCTCGGCTTCCACTTCGGCACCTGGGGCCTGCTGGGTCTGCTGTGGCTGCCGTGGTCGCTGCTGGCGGCGCACCGCCATGCGCAGCGCGCAGGCTTCGCCTTCGAGGGCGAACTGATCGCGGTGCGCGAAGGCTGGTGGTCGCGCCATTGGCGCTTCGCCGAACTCGACAAGCTGCAGACCCTGCGCCTGCGTCGCGGTCCGCTGGACCGGCGCCTGGGCATGGCCTCGCTATGGCTCGACACCGCCGGCGCCGGCGCGTTCGCACCGCCGCTGCGGATCCGGTTCCTGCCCGTTGCGCAGGCCGAAGCGCTGCACGCACGGCTGGCCGCCGAGATCGCGCATCGGCCGCTGCGCTGGTAGCGGCCGCGGCCCTACGCGGATTGCGCTTGCGCCGCCAGCACGGTGTCGAGGTTCCCTGCGCGCCGCTCGAGCCAGGCCAGGATCTCCTCGCGCAGTTCGTCCGGCGCCAGTTCCAGGCTCTGCACGCAGGCGAATGCGGCGTTCGCGTCGCGATCGGCGCCCGTCATCTTGTGGCGCACCCGCATGGGCGACTGCTGGCGTGGCTTGAGCTGCACCGTGTGCAGGCTGTTGTCCAGCAGCGCGCAGTCCTGGGCAATCTCCAGGTGCGCGGCCAGCACTTCGGCCTTGAACTGCTCGGAGGACCGCAGCCGGTAACTCACGTTGCGTTCCAGCAGATCGGGATGCGCATCGAAGAACGCTTGCAGGCGCGAGCGCCGGAACGGGTACGGGTTGTGGTACATGCGGTAATAACGGCGCGGAAAGCCGGCAAGGCGCGCGCTCAGTTCCTGCGCATCGTGGTTAGTGGCCCGATCGGCCTGCACGCCGCGCCAGCGTTTCCACAGCGACGCCAGCCGGCGATTGATCCGGTAGCGCGACTGCGGCAGCCACTTGCCGCGCAGCACCATCTTCCCGTCGCGGAAAAAATCGGTTTCGGCAACCGGGCGCAGCAGGCTGAAGTCGTCGTTGAAATACACGAAGCGTTCGGCCAGGCCTTCGATCCGCCACAGCAGGCTGATGATCGCGCGGCTGTTGAAGGTCGGAAGGTGCTGTTCGAAGCCGGCGAAGATCTCGCGATGGTCGACCACCCGCACCCGGTCGGCGAACCGCGTCCCGGCCAGCTTCGCCACCAGCGCCGGCACCTGTCCGTCGGTCACGATGTGGATGGTGCGAAACCACGGCGCGTGGCGCAGAATCGAGGCGATGCAGTACTCGATCTCGCCGGCGTCATGAAAGCGCGTCGCCCGGGCGACCGGCGGCGCCTCGCCGCCGATCGAGGCCAGGTAGGCCGAAAGCCTGGCGCGATGCGCGGGGTCGTTTCCGTCGACCCAGGTGACGACCGCATCGATGCCGCTCACGCTGCGTCTCCGCCCTGCCCGCGTGCGGCGTTCAGCACCGCGCCGGGCCCCAGTACCCGATCCGCCTGCGCAGCTTGAGCTTGCGCCACAGGTTCGCCGGCTTGGGGCGGCGGTTGCGGCCGCCGCCGGCGATGAACGCGTCGATGGCATCGAGCACACGCTCGCTCGAGCGTCCGTCGCGATCCGGATGGATCGCCAGGCCGAACTCTGCGATCGCCTGCATCAGCTCCGGCGGCCGCGACAGCGCGCGCGCGATCGCCGGTTCGAACTGGTCGACCTGGTCGATGTCGATCAGTTGCGGCCCCGGGCGGCGGTTGCGGAAGGTCACGACCGGCTTGCCGGTGAGCAGGAACTCGCTCAGCGCGGACGAGGTGTCCGAGCACATCATGTCGACCTGGGGGAACAGGTCGAGGATGTTGTCGTCCTCGGCGAAGCGCAGATGCTCGTTCTGCAGCGCCTTGTACCTGGCCACCGTCTCGGCCGGCATCTTTGGGTGAAAGGTGACGATCCATCTCCAGCGGCCGTCGCGCGAGAGCCGCCGGACTTCCCCGTACAGCGTCTCCGCCGCGCTCCACGACGGCGAGAAGGTCGAGTGGTAGAGGATCACCGGCGGATCGCGTACCGGCGGCAGCGGCCCGGCGATCTCGCGCAGGGCATCCCTTTTAAACATGGGATCGAGCTTGGGCCAGCCGGTCTGGGCCACGCTGAAATGGCCGAGCTTGTCGGCCAGCGCCTGGAACTGCGCGGTGTCGCGCGGCCCGGTCGTGCAGTACAGGTCGAAGAATCCGCGGATGTAGATATGTCGCGGCTTACCGGCATCGAAGCCATGGAACACCTCGACCTTCACTCCAGGAAAGAAATGCGGCAGGTGGTTGCCCGGCGTGAGCACCGCGTCCGGCTTCCAATCACGCACGCCCCGCACGTCGAGCAGGCGTTCGCCCTCGACCAGGTCGGCGGCGCCGGGGCCGTCGAAAAACCACGCGGCTTCGCCGCCGCGCCGCCGGATGGCGTCCTGTAGCGGCCTGAGGATGGCCAGCGCGTAACGTTCCGACCCGTAGAGCAGGTATTTCTTCATCCGCGCATGATCGCATCTGCACGGCGGCGGCCGTCAGTCCTGGTCCTCTTCCTGCGTCGCTGCGCCATGCGGCCTGGTGCAGGGACCGGTCACCGCCGCGTGCGGCACCAGCCACCAGTCGCGCCGATTGGAACGACCAATCTCGATGCTGCGCGCACGATCGATGCAGGCGCCCAGTGCACGGCCTTCGACCAACAACCAGCGCCGCTGTGGCGCGCCGGCCAGCCATACCGTGCCGCGCCGCAGCTGCTCGTCCCACGGCTGTCGGAACCCGAAGTCGACCGCCTTGCGATCTGCCATCAGCAGGTTTTGCTCCTTCCACGCCACCAGCCCCAGCTCCGCATCGGGCCCGATCTGCCGGCCGGCTGCAGTCATCAACGCACGCGCCGAACTCGCATCGTTGAGCACCGGATAACCCACCAGCCCGAACAGCAGCCACAGGCCCGCCAGGCCCGAAAGCATCGCCGCCACCGGTCGTCGCACGCCGAACCAGAGCAGTCCGGCGCAGCCCCACACGCCCACGGCGGTGAGTAGCCATGCCAGCCCCTGCGCATCGGGCGCGAGTCCGCGCGCTTCGAGCAGACGGCGTTCGAAGCCCGGATTGCCGAGCAGCATCGCAAGCCCCGCGCCGAGCATGGCCAGCGCGAACGCCACCGCCCAGCCCAGGGCGATCCGGCGCGGCCAGGCACGTCGAAGAATGCCGGGCAGCAGCGGGGCGAGCGCCAGGCAAGCCATCGGCAGTGCGGGCAGGATGTAGACATCGCGCTTGCCGCTGGCAATGCTGAAGAACAGCAGCACCAGCGCCCACCACGCCAGCGGCAGCAGGTAGCGTGCATCGCGCCTGCGCAACCGTCGGCGCCATGCAGGAATCGCCCAGGGCAGCGCCAGGATCGCCGGCGCCCAGGTCAACATGACGCCGAGGAAATACCAGGGCGGCTGCGGATGCGACCAGGTACCACCGTAGCGTCCGGCGGTCTGGTGGAACAGGATGTTGTCCATGTAGGCGCGGTACGCAGGATCGGCGTGGCCGGTCGCCACGATCACCATCGGCACCAGCCACAGCGACACCGCCGCGAGGAAGGCCACCGGTCCCCACCACGCCCGGGCGCCACGCCTCGGCGCCGAAGCACGCGGAGACCAGCCGCGCAGCACCGCATACAGGCCCGGCAGCGCCATCAGCAGCGCGATCGCGCCCACGCCCTTGCTGATCGTGCCCAGCCCGGCCGCAAACCAGCTCAGCGCCCACATCCGCCAGTCGGGCCCGCGCAGGAAATGCCGCAGCAGGCCGTAATTGGCCAGGGTGATCCAGAACGTGACCAGCGGATCGATCTGGGCCTTCTTCGCCTGGTAGGTGAACTGGATCGCGAACAGCAACGCCCAGCCGGCATACAGCCCGACCCGTCGCGTCCACAGCCGCCGGCCGAGATCCACCACGCACCACAGCGTGCCGAGCGAGGCCAGCAGCGATGGCAGCAGGAAGGCGACGCGCCAGTCGCGCAGCACGGTGTACGCCGCCGCCTGCAACCACATGAACAGCGGCGGCTTGTCCGGATACAGCTCGCTGCCGCGATGCGGGAACAGCCACTCACCGCTTTCCACCATCTGCCTGGCGACCAGGGCGAAGCGCGGTTCGTCCGATGGCCACGGATCGCGCAGCCCGAGCCCTGCCCCGATCACCAGCAGCGCGGTGAGCCAGAACAACCAGGAATCGCGGGAAGCGCGGGTCTCGAGCATCGCTAAATGATAGCCAGCACGGGTCGGAAAACCGTTGCCCTTGTAGGCGCGATGTAAGGCGCGAGCCTTCCACTCGAGGCCACGTTGGCGTGGCTAAAGCTCGCGACTTGGGTCGCTCCTACGGCGAGGGGGCTTTGCGCAGCCGCGCGTAGTAGAAGCCGTCCATGCCGTCTTCGCCGGGCAGGCGTTGCCGGCCATCGCCCGCGACGCGCCCGAAACGCGCATCCAGCGCATCGACAGTCGCATCGGGCGTGCGCGCGAGGAAAGCGGCCACCTGCCGTTCGTTCTCCGCGCGCAGGATCGAACAGGTCGCGTACAGCAGCGCGCCACCGGGAGCCAGCAGCGGCCACAAGGCCTCGAGCAGACGCGCCTGGGTGGCAGTCAGCGCGCCCAGGTCCGAGGCCCGACGATGCAGCAGGATGTCCGGCTGGCGGCGCACGATCCCGGTGGCCGAACACGGCGCATCGATCACGACGGCATCGAAAGTCTGTCCGTCCCACCACGACGACGGATCGGTGGCGTCGCCCGTCCGCGCGTCGGCGTTCACGCCGATCCGGGCAAAGGTCTCGGCCATGCGCCGCACACGCCGCGGATCGATGTCGAGCGCGGTCAGGCGCAGCGAGGGATCGCGCTCCAGCATGTGCGCCGCCTTGCCGCCCGGCGCGGCGCAGGCATCGAGTACGCGCGCGCCCCCCGCGAGCTGCAGTGCGTCGGCCACCAGCTGCGCGCTCGCGTCCTGGACCGAGACTACGCCTTCGGAGAAGCCGGGAAGTTCCGCCACGGACACCGGCACGTCGATGCGCAATGCATCGTCTGCATCGGGGTGCGGCACCGCCACGATCCCTGCTTCCGTCAGTTGCTGCAGGTAGGCCGCACGCGTCCGCCGCTGCCGGTTCACGCGCACCCAGAGCGGAGCCGCTTGCGCACTGGCATTGAAGATCCCGGCGGCCTGTTCCGGCCAATCCGCCTCGACCCGCGCGCGCAGCCAGTCCGGCCACGCGGCAGCTGCATCGGTCGCTGCAATGCCATCGCGCTGCGCGCGCCGCAGCAGTGCATTGACCAACCCCGCCTGGTGCGCGCGCCCGAGAGCGCGAGTCGCCTCCACCGTGGCATCGACCGCCGCGTGCGCCGGCAATGCCAGCACGTCGAGCTGGGCGAAGCCGGCATGCAGCAGCGCGCGCAGTTCGCCATCGCGGCGTCCGAGCGGCCGCGGCATCCACGCGGCAAGCGCGGCGTCGTAACGCGTACGCTGGCGCAGCGCGGCGAAGACGATCGCCTCGACCAGGGCGCGATCGCGCGGGTCGGGCAGCGCCGGCAGCGCGGCTGCGAATTCGGCTTTCAGCGAGCGGCCGCGATGCAGCACCGCATCGAGGATGCGCGCGGCGATGATGCGGGTCTGGACGCCGGGGTTCGAAGACATTTGCGAATGCTAGTCCGTAGGAGCGGCGCAAGTCGCCAGCTGTGGCGACGACGTTCGGGGCGCCTGACCTGGACGCTGTGGAGGTCAGACAACGACTCGCGACTTTCGTCGCTTCTACGGCGTGCGTGCGACCAGATCGCGGCGGGCGTTGAGATAATCGGCCGCGGTGATCGCCTTGCCGCCCTCGCGCTGCAGGGTGCGGATGCGCAGCGCGCCCTCGCCGCAGGCCACGTCGATCCCATCGCGCCCGGCGAACAGCACCGTGCCCGGGGCGGCACTATGGGCCAACGGTAGCGCCACCGCGGCATGGATGCGCACGCGCTCGCCGGCCAGCTGCGCCTCGGTCATCGGGAATGGATTGAAGGCGCGCACCTTGTTCGCAAGCGTTTGCGCCGGCTGCGACCAGTCCAGCTTCGCGTCCGCCTTCTCGAGCTTGCGCGCGTAGGTCACCCCTTCGGTCGCCTGCGGCACCGCCACCGGGCGCACGCCCAGGCGCTGCAGCTTCAAGCCGTCGGCCAGCACCTGTGCGCCAAGGATCGACAGCGCGTCGTGCAGCTGGCCGCCGGTCATGGTCGGTTCGATCGGAATCGCGCGATGCAGCAGCACCGGGCCGGTGTCCAGGCCCTTCTCCATCTGCATCAGGCAGACCCCGGTTTCGGTGTCGCCGGCCTCGATCGCGCGCTGGATCGGCGCCGCGCCGCGCCAGCGCGGCAGCAGGCTCGCGTGCACGTTCCAGCAGCCGTACTGCGGGATGTCCAGGATCGACTGCGGCAGCAGCATGCCGTAGGCCACCACCACCATCAGGTCCGGCTGCAAGGCGCGCAGTGCGTCGCGCGACAGCTTGTTTTTCAGCGTCTCCGGCTGCAGCACGGGGATGCCGCGCTTGAGCGCTTCGAGTTTCACCGGCGAGGCAGTGAGCACCCGGCCACGGCCGGCGGGGCGATCGGGCTGGGTGTAGACCGCCACCACATCCGTCGCGTTGGCGGCCGCGCGCAGTGCGGGCACGGCGAATTCCGGCGTGCCGGCGAAGACGATCCTCATGCGGCCCCGGGATTAGGGATTGGGGATTGGGGATTCGAAACGGCACAAGGGCGGCCTACTCGCATTTGCGAATCCCCAATCCCGAATGCCGAATCCCGCGTGTGGCCCTCAGGCCGCACGCCTCGCCTTGGCCAGCTTCTTGCGCACCATCTCGCGCTTGAGTGGGCTCAGGTAGTCGACGAACAGCTTGCCGTCCAGGTGGTCCATCTCGTGCTGGACGCAGACCGACAGCAGGCCGTCGGTGGTCAGCTCGAACGGCTGGCCGGTGCGGTCGAGCGCGCGCACGCTGATGTCGTTGGAGCGGGTCACGTCGGCGAAAATCCCCGGCACCGAGAGACAGCCTTCCTGGTAGACCTGCTCGCCGGAACGGGCAGTGATCTCCGGATTGATGAACACCAGCGGTGCGCTACGGTCCTCGCTCACGTCGATCACCATGAAGCGCTGGTGCACATCGACCTGGCTGGCGGCCAGGCCGATGCCCGGCTCCTCGTACATGGTCTGGAACATGTCGTCGAGCAGCTGCTGGAAGCCGGGTTCGGAAATCCGGGCAGGGTCGACCGGCGTGGCCTTCGTGCGCAGGCGCGGATCGGGGAACTCGAGAATCGTCAGCAGGGCCATGCGGGAGGAACGCGCGGTGAAGTACGTGAGGTGAATTTTGGGTCGTCAGTCACATCCGCAAGGCGTGGGCGTCGCGGGGCCTTGAATTGTACTCCCGCCGGCTTGCAACCGTCCGCAGATTGTGGGCTATAGTGCCGCTGTTGTTGGGGAAAACTTCAAGGGGAGCGGACACATGGCCGCCAAGCTTAAGCAGCTTTCTCGGGGGCTGCGGATGTCTACGAGACTGCGCGTCGTACTGGGCGCCGCCCTGCTGACGGTCGCGACCTATGCGATCGCCCAGGAATTCCGCGGCGGTCATCCCGATACCTACGTGGTCAAGCGCGGCGACACGTTGTGGGACATCGCCGGCCGCTTCCTCAAGCGCCCCTGGCTGTGGCCGGAGATCTGGCAGGCCAACCCGCAGATCGCCAATCCGCACCTGATCTACCCGGGCGACGTGATCAGCCTGGCCTATCTCAACCGCCTGGCGGCGGAGCCCGGCCCGCGTACCGAGGCGCCGATCAACGCCATCCCGCTGTCGCAGGTGGAAAGCTTCCTCAAGGACCTGCGCGTGGTCGACGACTTCGACGACATGCCCTACGTCGTCGGCCTCGAAGACGACCGCCTGCGTAGCGCCCAGGGCCAGCTGGCCTATGTGCGCGGCCTGGGGGCTTCGCGCCCCGGCGACCGCTACATGGTGCTGCGTCCGCTCCAGCGCTACAGCCGGCTGGATCGCGAACAGGCCTGCTGCGACCGCTTCCACAAGACCGACCTGGACTTCCGCGGCGAGCGCACCCTGCTGTCCAATTCCTACTGGACCGATCCGGCCGGGGTCTATTGGGACACGCGCAAGGGCAAGGACTTCCTCGGCTACGAATTGCAGCGGGTCAACGCGGGAACCGTCACCCGCGGCGAGGTGGACGGGATCGAGGCAAGCACCCTGCTGCTCGATGAGTCCAATGCCGAAGTTCGGATCGGCGACCGCGTGGTCCCGGTCGAGCCCCAGACCTACGACCTGCAGTTCTTCCCGCACCCGCCCAAGCAGACCCTCGACTACGGCCGCGCACGCGTGCTTGCGGTGGCGGACATGCTTACCGCCGGCGGCCCGCGCGACGTGGTGGCCCTCTCGGTGGGCGCGCGCGAGGGCGTGGACAACGGCACGGTGTTCTCGGTCTGGCGGGTGGGCAGCAACGCCGTGGACCGGGTGCAGTACGGCGAAGAGCGGACCGAAGACTCGGTCAGCTTCCGCAAGAAGGTCCGGCTGCCCGACGAGTACGCCTCGCACGTCATGGTCTTCCGCACCTTCGACAAGATCAGCTATGGCCTGGTGATGGAAGGGGTCAAGCCCACCCGCATGGGCTACGAGCTCAAGCACCCGGACGCGGCCTACTGATCGGTTTCGGATTTTTCCGACCGCACGATGCGACGGCGCCCGAGGGCGCCGTCGCTGTTTATGCGCCAGTCTGGCGACCATGCCCGACGCCGCATTGCATCGCCTACCCGTCTCCGAGCCCGAAGCCCTGCTGCGACTGATCGCCGCCGGCGGCCCTGCGGCGCCGCGACGGCGCCTGCTGGAACACCACGGCGATCCAGGCGAGGCCCTGCGGGCGGGCGCCAAAGCCTGGCGCGAGGCCGGTCTGGACGGCCGCCAGATCGATGCACTCCAGGCACCCGATGCCGCCCTCATCGCCCACGCCTGCCGCTGGCTCGAGCACCCGGAGCATGCCGTGATTGGCTGGCATGACCCGGACTACCCGCCTCTGCTGCGATCCATCGCCAGTCCGCCCCTCGCTCTGTGCATGGCGGGTAACCCCGCCCTGTCGTGGCGACCCGTGGTGGCCATCGTCGGCAGCCGCGCCGCCACCGCCGCCGGATGCGAGCATGCCGTCGAATTCGCCACCCGGCTGGCCCGGGCCGGTTTCGTCGTGGCCAGCGGTCTGGCCTCGGGGATCGACGCGGCGGCGCACCGGGCCGCGCTCGCTGTGGGCGACACCACCACCGTGGCGGTGCTCGGCTGCGGGCCGGATATCGCCTACCCGCGGGTCCACCGGCAGCTGCTGACCGAAGTCCAGGCACGCGGCTGCGTGATCAGCGAGCATCTGCCCGGCACCCAGGCGCGGCGTGAGTTCTTCCCCAGCCGCAACCGGATCATCGCCGGCCTCAGCCTGGGCACGCTGGTGGTGGAAGCCGGCGAGCGCTCGGGTGCGCTGATCACGGCGCGGCAGGCGGCCGAGGCGGGCCGCGAGGTCTTCGCCGTGCCCGGCTCGATCCGCAATCCGCTGGCGCGCGGCTGCCATCGCCTGATCCGCGACGGCGCCACCCTGGTGGAAACCGCACAGGAGGTGATCGAGCAGCTCGCACCCATGGCGGCCGACCATGCAGTGGCCTTGCGGGCAATGCTGAATGCCCCCATTCCAGCGGGCTCCGACCCATCCGTGCCGCGGGTGGCCGACCAGGACCGCGACTACAAGCGCTTGTGGCTGGCCCTTGGCCACGACCCAAGCCCTATGGATGCGCTGGTGGAACGCAGCGGATTGACGGCTGCGGAACTGTCCTCCATGCTGCTGGTCATGGAGCTGGAAGGCCGGGTTGTCGTCGAACACGGTCGTTACTCACGCAGGTGAGTTCACAACGGTGAGCTCACGCAAGTGATTTCCCGCAGCGCTCCGGGCCGCCTCGGCCGGCACGCACCGCGATCCAGGACGGATCGCAACCGCCACCGCGGGGGGAAGCATGCCGGTTACGGTGTGCGGTGGCGGCGGCCGGATCCATCGGCCACGACGCTGGCGGGCACGGAGCCCGACGGCGAACCCGGCGAGCTGCCTGCTTCTGGCAGGTCAGCACTTCGACGCGCCGCGTGCGGCGCAGGCCGAGGGAAATGAAAGAGAGCATCCTGGACGTCCTGCTGTACCTGTTCGAACACTATTTCGCCGAAGACGCCGCCCCACCACTGGGCGATCGTGATGCCCTCAACAATGGTGCGCTGTTCAACGAGCTCACCGATGCCGGGTTCAGCACGGCCGAGATCCACAAGGCTTTCGACTGGCTCGGCGCCCTGGACGAGCAGCGGCCGGTCGCCGGCACGCCGCGCGCCAAGGGCCCGACCCGGGTCTATTTCGGCCCGGAGCTGGACAAGCTCGACACCGAATCCCGCGGCTTCCTGCTGTTCCTGGAGCAGCACGGCATCCTCGATTCCGACCAGCGCGAGCTGGTGCTGGACCGGGCGATGGCCCTGGACCAGGACGAGCTGGACCTGGAGGACCTGAAGTGGGTCGTGCTGCTGGTGCTGTTCAACCAGCCCGGTTCCGAAGCGGCCTACGCGTGGATGGAAACCCAGATGTTCCTGGACGAGCCCGAGCCGGTGCATTGAGGCCCGGCCAGGGCGGGTGAAGGGCGCGGCCGGGCCCTTCACGGAGGGCTTCGTGCCCTCGGGGCACGCCCACGACGCTTGACACGGCCGCCAGCGCCGTGACACCACTATAAAAAGAACGTACCTGAACGCCCGTGGCCGCCGGCCCCGGGCGTTGCCATCTCTGCCGGCTCTTTTGCGTCGCCGCGTGCGCGCCCGGATCGCTTCCCCCATGGCCAAGAACCTGCTCATCGTCGAATCGCCCGCCAAGGCCAAGACGATCAACAAATACCTCGGCAAGGATTTCCAGGTCCTGGCTTCCTACGGCCATGTCCGCGATCTGGTGCCCAAGGAAGGGGCGGTGGATCCCGAGCGCGGCTTCGCCATGGACTACACGCTGATCGAGAAGAACCAGAAGCACGTGGAGGCGATCGCCAAGGCGGCCAAGGCGGCCACTGGCATCTTCCTGGCGACCGACCCGGATCGCGAAGGCGAGGCGATCAGTTGGCATATCGCCGAGATCCTGAAGGAGCGCGGTCTGCTCAAGGACAAGACCCTGCAGCGGGTCGTGTTCACCGAGATCACTCCGCGCGCGATCAAGGAGGCCATGGCCAAGCCGCGCGCGATCGCCGCCGACCTGGTCGACGCGCAGCAGGCACGGCGCGCGCTCGATTACCTGGTCGGCTTCAACCTCTCGCCGGTGCTGTGGCGCAAGGTCCAGCGCGGCCTGTCCGCGGGCCGCGTGCAGTCCCCCGCCCTGCGCATGATCGTGGAGCGCGAGGAGGAGATCGAGGCCTTCATCGCGCGCGAGTACTGGAGCATCGAAGCCGAACTCGCGCACGCTTCGCAGCCGTTTACGGCCAAGCTCACCAAGCTCGACGGCAAGAAGTTCGAGCAGTTCACCGTCACCGATGGCGACACCGCGGAAGACGCGCGCCGACGCATCGTCGATGCCGCCAAGGGCGCGCTGCACGTCACCGACGTCGCCAGCAAGGAACGCAAGCGCCGTCCGTCGCCGCCGTTCACCACCTCCACCCTGCAGCAGGAAGCCTCGCGCAAGCTCGGCTTCACCACCAAGCGCACCATGCAGGTGGCGCAGAAGCTGTACGAGGGCGTCAACATCGGCGAGGAAGGTACGGTCGGCCTGATCAGCTACATGCGTACCGATTCGGTCAGCCTGTCGTCGGAAGCGCTGGGCGAAATCCGCGACGTGATCGCGCGCGACTTCGGCACCCAGTCGCTGCCGGACAAGCCCAACTTCTACCAGACCAAGTCGAAGAACGCGCAGGAAGCGCACGAAGCGGTGCGCCCCACCTCCGCGCTGCGCACGCCGGCGCAGGTCGCGCGCCATCTCACCGACGACGAGCGCAAGCTCTACGACCTGATCTGGAAGCGCGCGGTCGCCAGCCAGATGGTTCCGGCCACGCTCAACACCGTGACCGTGGACCTGGCCGCCGGCAGCGAACACAGCTTCCGCGCCAGCGGCACCACGATCATCGCGCCCGGGTTCCTGGCCGTGTACGAGGAAGGCAAGGACACCAAGACCGCGGACGACGAGGACGAGGGTCGCAAGCTGCCGCTGATGAAGCCGGGCGAGCGCGTGCCGCTCGATCGCATCCACGCAGACCAGCATTTCACCCAGCCGCCGCCGCGCTTCACCGAAGCGGCGCTGGTCAAGGCGCTGGAGGAGTACGGGATCGGCCGTCCGTCGACTTACGCCTCGATCATCCAGACCCTGCTGTTCCGCAAGTACGTGGAGATGGAAGGCCGCAGCTTCCGGCCCAGCGACGTGGGCCGCGCGGTGTCGAAGTTCCTCACTGGACACTTCACCCGCTACGTCGACTACGACTTCACGGCCAAGCTCGAGGACGATCTCGACGCGGTCAGCCGCGGCGAGGAAGACTGGGTGCCGCTGATGGAAAAGTTCTGGGGGCCGTTCAAGGAGCTCGTCGATGAGAAGACCGAGAGCGTCGACCGTTCCGAGGCCACCGGCGCGCGCGAACTCGGCACCGATCCCAAGTCCGGCAAGCCGGTCAGCGTGCGCCTGGGACGTTACGGTCCGTACGCGCAGATCGGCACCGCCGAAGACGAGGACAAGCCGACCTTCGCCAGCCTGCATCCGGGCCAGTCGATGCACACGATCTCGCTGGAAGACGCACTGGGGCTGTTCCGGCTGCCGCGCAAGCTGGGCGAGTCCGGCGGCGAGGAAGTCAGCGTCGGCATCGGCCGCTTCGGCCCGTTCGCCAAGCGCGGCAGCAGCTATGCCTCGCTGAAGAAGGAAGACGATCCCTACACGATCGATCTGGCGCGGGCGATCTTTCTGGTCGACGAGAAGGAAGAGATCGCGCGCAACCGGATCATCAAGGAATGGGACGGCAGCGACATCCAGGTGCTCAACGGCCGTTACGGCCCCTACATCAGCGACGGCAAGCTCAACGGCAAGATCCCCAAGGATCGCGAGCCCGCATCGCTGACCCTGGAGGAAGTCACCCGCCTGCTGCAGGAAACCGGCAAGCCGGCGCGACGCGGCTTCGGTGCGAAGAAGGCGGCTGCGAAGAAGGCGGCGCCCGCAAAGAAAGCCGCGAAGGCGCCGGCGAAGAAAGCCGCCGGCAAGACGACTGCGAAAAAGGCCACGACCAAGCGCACGGCGAAAAAGGCCTATGTCAGTCCGCATCCGGAACCGGCCAAGCCACTGGTCACGCCGGCCAAGGTGATCGAACCGGGCAAGAAGCGCGTGGTGAAGCAGGCCAAGGACGATGCGCCGTTCTAGGCGGGCGACGGCCACGTCGATCCGGCTTGGCCGGCGCGCGCCCTAGGATCGCGCCATGCCGGGTCATTTCAATGTGGCCCCAGCCGCCGCGCTCCTGCGGCGCGGCGGGGTGATCGCCTATCCCACCGAAGCGGTCTGGGGGCTGGGCTGCGACCCGCGCAATGAGGCGGCCGTGCTGCGCCTGCTGCAGATCAAGCAGCGCGACATCGGCAAGGGCCTGATCCTGATCGCCGCGCATGTGGAGGACCTGAAGCCCTATGTCGACTTTGGCGCCCTGCCCGAAGCCGCGCTTGCCGAGGTCCTCGCCTCCTGGCCCGGCCCCCACACCTGGATCGTGCCCGCCGACGCAGCCACACCGCGCTGGCTGACCGGCGACCACGACTCCATCGCCGTGCGCGTGAGCGCGCATTCCACCGTCATCGCGCTGTGCAGGGCGTTCGGGGGCGCACTAGTCTCGACCAGCGCCAACCCCGCCGGTGCGCCGCCACCGGTCGCCCTGGCGGACTTCGATCCCGCCTTGCTGCAGGCAATCGACGGCGTGGTCGAAGGCGACACCGGCGGCCTCGAACGCCCGACCGCGATCCGCGACGCGCGCACCGGCCAGGTGCTGCGTTCCTGAGCGCGACGCGCTGATCTCCTGCTCGCGACCTGCATCCTGAATCCGGACGAACGTCGCTCGCCTGCCGCCCGCGTTTTCGCTTTGCCTGCGACGGGTGCTGGCGCAAGATGCGCGCATGGCCGCGTTTCGCTTCCTGATCGCCCTGTGCTGCGCCTGCTGGGTGGTTCCGGCGGGCGCCGCCGAGGGCGTCACCATCTATCGCTGCACCGATGCGCGCGGCAAGGTGGAACTGCGCGATTCGCCCTGCCCTTCAGGCGTCCAGCAGACGACGCGGGAGATGGTGCGTCCGGTCGACCCGCCCCGGCCACAGCGGCTCGAACCGGTGCGTGTCGAAGCTCCCGCTTCCTACGATCCGCAACCCACCCGCGTGATCTACGTGAACACGCCGCGGCCGATGTACGAATGCGTGACCCCGGACGGCAGCCGCTACACCAGCGAATCGCCCGAGGGCAATCCGCGCTGGATGCCGCTCTGGGCGCTGGACTATCCGGTGCTCGCCGAGCGCGACATGTACACCCCAGGTGGCGGCAGCATTCGCTATCGCGACGGCCGCTGGGCGGCCGACTATCGCAGCGGTGGCGTAACCCGCCGCGTGGTGCCGACCATCGCCGCGTACGGCGCCGGCACCTGGGTGCGCGATGCCTGCCATGCGCTGCCGCAGCAGGAAGTCTGCGAACGCCTGATCGACCGGCGCGACGAAGTGCGCCGCCTGTTCTTCAACGGACAACCGTCCGAACGCGCGGTGCTGGAACGTGAGGAACGCGCGATCAATGCGCGCCTGGCTACCGATTGCGGAGGACGCTGATGCGGATGTGGTGGCTGCTGTTCCTTGTGCTGTCGACCAGCACCGACGCGATGGCCCAGCAGGCCGTGGTCCTGTATCGCTGCACCGACGCGCGCGGCGTGGTCACCCTGCAGAACGACACGCCCTGCCCCAAGGGCCAGCGGCAGGAAAAGCGCGTCGTGGAAGCGGCCGCCACGGCCGCGCCATTCCCGGTTCCGCTGCCGTCGCCGCCAGCGGAGATCGTGCAGATGCCCGCCGCCCCGAGCCGGCCGCAAGCGGATCAAGCCATTCCATCGAACGCAGTCGACACGTTGGCGCCTGTCAGTCCGGTGCTGCCGCTGCCAGCAGCGCAGACACGCCCCGGCGAACGGCTGCCACCCCCACCCTTGTACCAATGCAACACGGTCGAAAACGACAGCTATCTCAGCGACACGCCGGACCCCAAACCGCGCTGCGTGCGCGTGGAAACGGTCGGCATCGACGGCTCGCAACAGCTGGGCGCTGGCCAGGCCTGCACGATGGTCTACGACCAGTGCCAGCGCATTCCCGACGGCGCCGCCTGCCCCGCATGGCGCAAGCGGGTCAACGAAGCCCAGGCCGCCTGGACCTTCGCCCGCGCCGACAGCGCGGACGCGCTGAAGGCCGAGTACGAACGCATCGCCCGCGTGGTCGCGGAAACCACCTGCAATCAGTAGCGATGTGTCGCTTGACAACGACTCCGGGCGCAGTCCTCGCGCACGATGTCAGAACCCGTACCGCAAGAAGCCGCCGTCCACCGCCAGGCATTCGCCGGTGATGTAGCTGGCGGCGGGCAGGCACAGGAAGGCGACGGCGGCGGCGACTTCTTCTGGTTCGCCGATGCGACCCATCGGGGTGCGCAGCAGCACCTCGTCTAGATAGTCGGGGTCGGCTAGCTTGGTCGATGTGCGGCGGGTGCGGATGTACCAGGGCGCGACGCAGTTCACACGCACGCCGTCCTCGGCCCATTCCACCGCCAGGTTGCGGGTCATCTGGTGCAGTGCAGCCTTGGTCATGCCGTAGGGTGTACCGGAACGCACGTGGATCTCGCCCGACACGCTGCCGATGTTGACGATGCTCGAGGCCGCATGTTTGGTCAGCAGCGGGTAGGCGTAACGGCACAGCTCGAAGGCGCTGAACAGGTTGACCTCGAAGATCTCGCGCCACTCGTCCTCGCCGTAGTCGGTGGTCGGCTTGGTGAGGTTGCCGCCGGCGTTGTTGACCAGGATGTTGAGGCCTTCGCCGCGGGTTTCGCAGATGTCCTCGACCCAGTCGAGGACTTCGCGGCGCTGCTCGTCGTCGGCGACGTCGGCGACGAAACCGCGCACATCCGCGTCGGGAAGTTCATCGGCCAGCTCGTCGCGCGCGTTCTCGAGACCGGTCGCATCCCGCGCCACGATCAGTACGGCGGCGCCGAAGCCCAGCAGTTCGCGTGCGATCGCACGGCCGATGCCCGCACTGCCGCCGGTGACCAGGGCGAGTTGGCCGTCGAGGCGCCAGCGCTGCGGATCCATGGCCAGGTCATCCCGTGCAGGTCGATCGGCGTAGCATAGCGCCGCGGGTGGCCGCGCCCGCAGGGAGGACGCCGCCATGCATCACCACCGCAAGTCGATCGCGCTGGCCTGCGCCTTGCTCATCGCACTGGGCGCATGCGGCAAGCCGCAACCGCCGGACAAAGAACAACCTCCCGAACCGCAGGCGCAACGTTCGGAGCTGCGCGACGCGGTCCAGCAACCGATCGAACGGGCCAGGCAGGCGGATGCCGACGTGCAGAAGGCCGCCGAGGCGCAGCGCGCGGCGATCGACGCCGCCACCGGCGGCTAGCGGAGTCCTGCTCGCGTAGGGAGTAAGCGAGCGTAGGGCGGGCCTTGACCCGCCATCGGAATAATCGACAAGCGAACAAAGGCGGGTCGAGACCCGCCCTGCATCAGAATCCGCAGAAGCAATAGGCCAGCGCCTTGACCGGCCTGCCGGGCGTTGTCTCGAGCGCGGACTGCAGGAATTTCAGGTCGCGTGCGGTGTGCGGCGAGGCCTTGGCGGCCAATATCTGCAGCCAGGACGCATCGCGCAGCCAGTGCGCGCCCATGCGGCTGGAGGCGAAGCGGCTGAAGAACCGCTCGAACGGCGTGGCGGCCTTCTCGACGTAGCGCACGCGATACGCATCGGGCTTGCCCAGCTTGGCGCGTTGCGCGGCGTCCACGATGGCATCGTCCAGCCCGCCGAAGGCGTCGACCAGACCGCGCTCGCGCGCCTGCGCGCCGCTCCACACGCGTCCGCGTGCGATCGCGTCGATCTGCTGCACGCTGCGCTTGCGCGCCTGGGCGACGCGGCCGGTGAAGTCGCGATAGCCCTTGTCGATCACCGCCTGGATCACCTGGCCAACTTCCGGCGCCAGCGGCCGGGTGATGTCGAATGCACCGGCCAGGCGCGTGGTGCCGACACCATCGGTATGCACGCCGATCTTGTCGAGCGCACGCGGCGCGGTGGGGAACACGCCGAAGATGCCGATCGAACCGGTGATCGTCGACGGATCGGCATAGATGCGATCGGCATTCATGCTGATCCAGTAGCCACCCGACGCAGCCAGGTCGCCCATCGACACCACGACCGGCTTTCCCGCCTGCTTCAGGGCGACAACTTCGCGCCGGATCTGCTCGGACGCGAACACTTCCCCGCCCGGCGAATCGACCCGCAGCACCACCGATTTCACCTTCTCGTCGTCGCGCGCATCGCGCAGCAGGGCGGCGGTGGATTCGCCACCGATCGTGCCGGGCGGCTGCTCGCCGCCGGTGATCTCGCCCTCGGCCACCACGATGGCCACCTGCGGACGCTCGTCGACCGCCTGCAGCGCGCCATCGACGTGCTTGAGGTAGCCGCCCAGGTCCACGGCCCGGAATCCGGTCTCCGAATCCTCGTCGGCGACGCCCCGCTGCGCGAGCAGGGTTTCGACCTCCTCCTGGGTCTTGAGTCCGTCCACCAGTCGCTTGGACTGGGCGTAGCGCGCAAGATCGCCGTTGGCGGCGATGAGTTCGGCGGGAAGCGCATCGATGTCGGCCGCAAGCGACTGCGGGGTGGATTTGCGCAACCTGGCGACATCGCCCAGATAACGCTGCCACACGTCGTTCATCCAGAACAGGTCGGCTTCCTTGGCTTCAGGCGAGGCCGCGTCGAGCACATAAGGCTCGGCCGCGGACTTGTATTCGCCCACCTTGAACAGGTGAATGTCGACGCCAAGCTTGTCCTGCAATCCCTCGCGATAGTACTGGCGGTAGCGGCCCAGGCCTTCGAGCAGGATCCCGCCCATCGGATCGAGGTAGACCTCGTTGGCCTGCGCCGCCAGCAGGTACTGGGCCTGGTCGAAGCTTTCGCCAAAGGCCACCACCTGCTTGCCGGACGCGCGGACCCTGGCGATGGCATCGGCAACCTCACGCAGCGATGCGTAGCCGGAGAACCGCATCCGGTCGGTGCGCAACAGCACGCGTTCGATGCGCTTGTCGGTGCGCGCGGCATCGAGCCCGCGCAGCAGATCGCGCAGCTGCACTTCCTTGCAGTCCTCGCCGCCGGTCGCCTGGGACAGCCCGCGACTGATCGCGTCGCAGGAATACTGTTCCACCAGCGCGCCTTCGGGCGCGATCACCAGGGTGGTACGGCCAAGCAACGGCCTGGCGCGATCGCCGGCCCCGATCACGGCCAGCAGCAGCAGGACGAACCCGAAGAACAGCAGGTTGAATGCCAGCCGGCGGGTGAAGTTCATCGCGTCCCACAGCCCCTGGAAGAAGCGGGCGATCGGACCGCGGCGGCGGGGTTCGTTCATCTGTGCTCCGTGGCGCAAGCGCCGGGGGTTGTCCGCAGCTTAGCCGGGCGGACGTAAGGGTTTCATGCGTCGTTGGTCACCATGACCTGCGCCGCTCCCGCCACCATGGGGACGCGCCGGCTGCTGCGCAAGAAGCGGCCCGCCATCAGCACGGCGGCGACCAGCAGGCCGGCGATCAGGCCGGTCCACATCCCCTGCGGACCATAGCCCAGGGCCAGCCCCAGGCCCGCGCCCACCGGCATGCCGATGCCCCAGTAGGCCAGCGCCGCGAGCAGCATCGGCACGCGGGTGTCCTTGATCCCGCGCAGCGCGCCTGCCGACATCACCTGGACGCCATCGGGAAACTGGAACGCAGCGGCGAACAGCAGCAGCGACGCCGCCAGCGCCGCCACTGCCGCGTCATGTGTGTACAGCGCGACGATGGCGTCATTGCCCAGCAGCATCACCCCGGCCGCGATCGACTGCGTTACCAGCAGCAGGGCATAACCGGCGAACGCGGCGCGCCGCAGGCCGTCGCGATCGGCGCGCCCCAGCGCATGGCCGACGCGTACCGTGGTGGCTTCGGCCAGCCCGAACGGAATCATGAAGCTCAGGCTGGCGACATTGATCGCAATCTGATGCGCCGCCGAAGGCACCGGACCCAGGCGCCCGATCAGCAGGGCCGTGGCGATGAACAGCCCGCCTTCCATCGCCACGGTGACGCCGATCGGCAGGCCGGTCTTCAGCAGCTCGCGGATGGTCGCCCAGCGCGGGGCTTCGGCATGCGCGAATAGGCGCAGGTCGGCGAAGCGCCTGGCCTTCCACAGGTACAGCGCGAAGCACAGCGCCTGTGCCCACATCATCATGGCCGACGCCGCGCCCAGCCCCAGCGCACCGAGCTCGGGAAGGCCGAACATGCCGAAGGTCAGCACGTATCCGGTGGGCGCCAGCACCAGCAGGCCACCGAAGCCAAGCACCATGCTCGGCAGGGTCCAGTGCAGTCCATCGCTGAGATAGCGCATGCACAGATACAGGGTGAATGCAGGGATGCCCCAGCGGATTCCGCGCAGGAACTCGGTCGCCGCCGGCCGGATCTCCGGCGCGATCCCGAGCCAGGCCAGCCCGTACGGCGCCACGCTGAGGAAGGCGAACATGGCCACGCCCAGCATCGCCGCCAACCACAGTGCCTGGCGGAACTGCTGGCCGATTTCGGCACGGCGGCCGGCACCGTCGAGCCGCGAGACCAGCGGCGGCAGCGCCATCAACGTGCCCATCGGGATCATCATCGGCAGCCAGAACAATGCGGTGCCGACCGATACGCCGGCGAGCGTAGCGGTGCCGTGGCGACCGGCGATCACGCTGTCGACGAAGCCGATCAGGCCGCTGGACACGTGCGCGGCGGCCAGCGGCGCGGCCAGCACGGCGGTGGTGCGCACTTCATCGCGGAAGCGCCGGGGCTGCGGAGAGGCGGAGGACATAATGAAGGCCATCACGACTGCGGCGGCGCATCGGAGCGTGCGCGCTGGCGCCGGGTCGCGGCAGGCGCGTATCTTACCCGCTGCCTCGCGCAGCTTTCGATCCACACGATGAGCGAATCCACCCTTCCGGTCGAAGCTGGCGACGATCCTGCAGCGCATGTCGCGCGCTGCGAGAATTGCGCAACCGTGCTGCAGGGCGATTACTGCCACCAGTGCGGGCAGTCCGCGCACAATCCGCTCGAACACGTCGGCCACGCGATCGAGGAGGTGTTCGAGTCGTTCTGGCACCTGGACGGCCGCATCTTCCGCACCCTGCGCCAGCTGTTCGTACCCGGGCGCGTGGCCATCAACTATCTGGCCGGACATCGGGTGCGCTACATCCCGCCGCTGCGCCTGTTCGTGATCCTCAGTCTGCTCACCTTCTTCATCGGCAAGCTGGTCCTGAACGTCGGCGAAGGCGTGCGCATGGAAGGCGTGGAGGCCGAGATCGGGCGCGCGCAGACCATCGCCGAAGTCGAGCAGATCCGCGACCGTCTGCTAGCCCCGATCGAAAAAGCCGAACAGGCGGCCGCGAAGACTCCGGGCGCGAACCCGGCCCTGATCGCCGCGCGCGTGCGTATCCAGGGCGAGGCCGCGTCCCGCATCGCCGAGCTGCGCGAACAGGCCGCGAAAGCGCAAGCGCCTGCCGACGCGACCGACCGGGGCACGACACCGGCTGACAACGTGGCTCCCGCGAAGGTGACCGTATCGCCGCTGGCGCAGGAGGACGACGATTCATCGTGGGTATGCCGGTTCAATGAGCGGCCGTTCGACGCCAAGACCAATCCGGTGAAAGCGGCCTGGATGCCCGGCTTCGCCAACCGCTGGCTCAACGCACGCATCGGCAGGGGCTGCGAGAACATCAAGGACGCCGATCGCAACGGCGAGCGCCTGTTCCAGCAATTCCTGGGCGCCATCCCCACCGCGCTGTTCCTGCTGATGCCGCTGTTCGCGCTGCTGTTGAAGGTGCTTTATCTGGGCTCCGGCCGCACCTATCTGGAACATCTGGTGGTGGCGTTGTACAGCCACGGCTTCCTGCTGCTGATGCTGCTGGCCCTGTTCATGCTCTCGGCTGCCAGCAATGCCGGTGCTCCGGCCTGGTTCACAGGCCTGGGTTATGCCGCGATCTGGATCTGGATGCCGATCTACCTGCTGCTCATGCAAAAACGCGTGTATCGCGGCGGCTGGTTCACCACCGTGTTGCGCTACGTGGTGATCGGCACCGTCTACATGTTGCTGGTGAGCTTCGCCACGCTGTACGCCGCCCTGATCGGGATCTCGTCGTGAGCGCAACGGCGCAGGGCGTCATCTACGAGGTCAGCGTGGATCTCGAGAGCGCCATCGCCGATGAATACCACGCATGGCTGCACCAACACATCGCGGAGATGCTGGCGCTTCCCGGATTCCTCTCGGCCCAGGTGTTCGATGTGCTCGAGCCGGTGGCAGCGGGACGCGTCACGTACTGCGTGCATTACCGCCTGCGCGATGCCACGGCGCTCGCGGATTACCTGCGCGATCACGCAGCGCGGATGCGTAACGAAGGCGCGGCACGCTTCGGCGACCGTTTCCGCGCGAGCCGTCGGGTCCTGCGCGAAAGCAATTGACTCAGGGGGCGGCGATTTCCGGACGCCCACTTACCGGAATGTTTCCATTCGGGCCAATGTCTCTTTGCTCATAGCGCGCAACCGCAAGCGGTGCGGTGCGGTGCGGTGCCGATGATCAGCGGTCCAGCTGCTCCATCAGCCAGGATCCGCGGTTGGCGGCCGGTACCGCCAGCAGTTCGCTGCGCAGGCGATTGCGCGTCTGCGGCGGTGTGCGCTGGGCCAGCACGCCCAGCGCCTCGCGTTGCTGGGGCGTCATCGCGCGCAGTGCGGACAGCAGCGGCAGGCGCTGCTCGGCCGGCACCTGCATCAGCAGCGGCTGCAGCCGTTGCCAGTGCACTCCGATCCCCGGGCCGAGCAGCCAACCATGCCGCTGGCTCTCGTCCAGCCGCGCGTAACGCGCGCGCAGATCGAGCTGGGCCTGCACCGGTAGTGCGGCGAATGCCCTCGCGGCCGCCTGCAGCTGCGCGCGTTCGCTGACCGGGAGTGCCTGCCAGGCCTGCCACCGCTCGCGGCGCTCGCGGCGCTCGGCTTCACCCAGGGTGTTCCATTCGGCCAGGCGCCGTTCGAACTGCTGCCGCTGCTGCGCCGTCATCGCCTGCAGACTCGCCGCGCGCCGGTACAGCAGGTCGCGCTGCGCGGACGGCAGCGACGCCACCTGTTCCTGCAGCGCGCCGGGCAGCGCCTGCGCGATCACGCCGCCGGTGCAGAGCGAGAGCACAACGACGGCCCAGCCGAGCAGAGTGCGGCTACGGCGCATCGATGCTCTCCGGCGGCTGTGGTGCCGTCGATGGCGCGCTTGTCTCTGCTTCGCCCATCTCCGCCTCCGGATCCGGCGCGCCGATCTCGCCGCCCTGGCTGGCGGCATACCAGGCATAGAAGGCGGGATCGTCCAACGGCGGCGCGAGCGGCCCGGCGGCGAGCACTTCGAAATCTCGCTCGGTGAGCAGTGCCGTCGCCGCGTCGAATCGCGCCGCGGGCGACTGGACCGGCCCGAGCGGCCGTATCCGGATGCCCGGATCGCCGCCTTCACCGCTCCAGCCGGGCGGCCACAGGAAGGTCACGGTCAGGCCGACCCCGCACGCGGCCACGCCCGCCCAAAGCAGTGCGCGCAGGCGCCGGTGCCGTGGCGGCGCGTGTTCCGGTTCGGCTTCCGGAGCCGGCACGTGCAGCGGGCCGATCAGTTCCGGCCGGCGACCCTGCACCGCGGCCTGGCGCAGCCGCGCAAGATGCGCGAGGCGTTCGGCGGGAAGCGCCCGGATCGCCTGCTGTACCGCCTCGGCCAACGCCCGCCAGGCTTCCGGATCGGCGCTACCGTCCTCCCGGTGCGGCAGGGCCTGCCGCAGGGCCAACCGGTAGGTGGGTGGCGCGATGCCCAGGGCCGCGGCGGCGTCGGCGTCGGTAAGACCGGCCACCAGGCGCAGCAATAGCGCCGCGCGCTGGCCCCCACCGATGGGCGCCAGCGCAGCGAACGGCCCCTCCCAGCGTGACGCCGGCGCAGGTGCACGCAGTTTCGGCGAGGCGAGCAGGGTGCGCCAGAACAGCCGCGACCAGTGCGCGAATGGCTGCGCGAGGGCGTGGTCGCGGAACTGGCGCAGGGCGACGGCGAAGGCCTGTTCGGCGCGCAGCGCATCGCCCACCAGCAGCTCGGCGAAGACCGCCCCTCGGCGTTCGATGCCGCGCAGGAAAGCAGTCAGGGCGGCCGGCGCGTCGGCGTCGGACAGGGGGAAATCGGTCATCGGCAGGGCATTCTCACCGCCGCATGATAGCCAGCGCGGCCAGTGCATCGCGCCAAGACCCGGCTAGCGGGAATGGCGCCAGCGAAACCGTTGTACACAGCCGTCACTCCGCTGTCACGGAGCCGCCCGGCTTGTCAAGATGGTGCGCGAACCCGCCGATGTTCCACAGGTAAATGACTGATTGAAAAGGATTATCCGGATTTGGCTGTTTTTTCGCCAATTCGCGTCCGCAGCCAATTTCTAGGCATTTTCGAATCGCGACCGGGATTGCATGCACAGAGTTATCCACATTCGGTGTGGATAAGGCCAAAACTCCTTCACGGCTAACGACTTGCGGCCGTTTCATCGGCGCGCGCACAACAAGCGCGCGCAACTGCGGGTGCGGCGGCGGCGGCGTGACGGCTCGCTAGACTGCGGCGATGTCTGCGTCTGCTCTCGTGCTCAAGGTCGCGTTGCCGCTGCCGCTGCCCTGGCTGTTCGACTACGCGCCGCCGCCCGGCGTCGAGGCCGCGCGCGTATTGCCCGGACAGCGCGTACGGGTGCCGTTGGGGACGCGCGAACTGATTGGCGTGGTCGACAGCCTCGGCGCGGCGGATCCGCATGCGGCCGAGCTCCGGCAGGCGCAGGCGCTCTGCGACGATGTGCCCTTGCTCGATGGTGAGCTGCTGGCTTCGCTACGGTGGCTCGCGCGATACACCCACGCACCCGCGGGCGAGGTGTATGCCACGGCGCTGCCAGCGGCGCTGCGACGCGGCGAGCCGCTGCCCGATACCCGCACCTGGGCGTGGCGTCTGACCGAAGCCGGTGCCACCGCGCTTGCCGGGCTGCGCAAGGGCACGCGTCCGCGCCGGCTGGCCGAGCTGCTGCATTCCGGCGATCGCGACGAGGACGCACTGGACCAGGCCATCGACGACTGGCGCATCGGCGCCCGTGCATTGGCGAAGCGCGGGCTGGTCGAGCGGGTGGCTAGTGTCGTCCAGATGCGTGGGGTGGGCGACTCGCTCGCGTCCGGCTTCGCCCCGAACGCGGAACAGCGCGCCGCCGTCGACGGCATCGATAAGGCGAGCGGTTTCGCCCCGTTCCTGCTCGATGGGGTTACCGGCAGCGGCAAGACCGAGGTCTATCTGCAGGCGATCGCCGCTTGCCTGGCGCGCGGAAGGCAGGCATTGGTCCTGGTGCCCGAGATCGGCCTGACGCCGCAGCTGCTGGCGCGGTTCCGCGCGCGCCTGGGCGTGGCGGTGCACGCCAGCCATTCCGGGCTGAGCGATGGCGAACGCGCACGCGTCTGGACCGCCGCGTGGCGTGGCGAGGCGCGCGTGGTCGTGGGCACGCGTTCGGCGGTGTTCACGCCGCTGCCCGAGGCGGGCCTGATCGTGGTCGACGAGGAGCACGACACCAGCTACAAGCAGCAGGACGGTATCCGTTATCACGCCCGCGATTTCGCCCTGGTGCGCGGCAAGGCGCTGGACGTCGCGGTGGTGCTGGGCAGCGCCACGCCGTCGCTGGAATCCCTGCACAACGCCAATGAGGGCCGGTACCGCCATCTGCGTCTCACCCGCCGCGCGGGCGCGGCCCGACCGCCGCAGGTGCGCGTGGTCGACGTGCGCAAGCGACCGCTGCAGGCGGGGCTGTCGCCGCAGGCGCTGGACGCGATGCGCGCCGCGCTCGACGCCGGCGGCCAAGTGCTGGTGTTCAAGAACCGCCGCGGCTACGCGCCGGTGCTGCTATGCCACGACTGCGGCTGGAGCGCGCAGTGCAGGCGCTGCAGCACGCCCGAGCACGGCCGGCCGATGACCGTGCATGCGGCCGGCCGCCGGCTGCAGTGTCATCACTGCGGCGCGCGTCAGATCCGGCCCGATGCCTGCCCCGACTGCGCCAGCCTGGCGTTGCAGCCGCAGGGCGTGGGCACCGAGCGGCTGGAAGAATTGTTGGCGGAACGGTTCGCGCAGGTCCCCGTGCTGCGGATCGACAGCGCCAGCACCCGACGCAAGGACGCACTGGAGCAGGCGCTGGCCAAGCTCGGCGATACGCCGGGGATCCTCGTCGGCACCCAGATGCTGGCCAAGGGTCACGACCTGGCGAATCTGACCCTGGTCTGCGTGGTCGGGGTGGACGAGGGCCTGTTTTCCGCCGACTTCCGCGCGCGCGAGAAACTCGCGCAGCTGCTGATCCAGGTGGCCGGTCGCGCCGGGCGCGCGGCGCGTGCGGGCGAGGTCCTGCTGCAGACCCACCACCCCGAACACCCGATGCTGCAGACCCTGATCGCCGGCGGCTACCACGCCTTCGCCGATGCCGAGCTGGCCGAACGCGCCGCGGCGGACCTGCCGCCGTTCGCGCACTTGGCCTTGCTGCGCGCGGAGGCCAGACACGCCGACGCGCCGATGGCGTTTCTGCATGCGGCGCGGCAGGCCCTTGCCGGCGAAGACAGCGTGTCGGTCGACGGCCCCTTCCCCGCGCCGATGCCCCGACGCGCCGGCCTGCATCGTGCCCAGCTGCTGCTGTCTTCCGCATCGCGCAGGGCTTTGCAGACGCGACTGGGCCTGGCCATGCCTGCACTGCATGCGCTGCCGGAAGCACGCAGGACCCGCTGGTCGCTGGATGTGGATCCGGTCGACCTGTACTGAACAGGATGACTAGGCAGGGTGCGTGCGAGTCGCCGCCGCGGGTGCACGCCATACCCATGCGGCGAAGGCGTAGAGCGAGATCGCGCACAGCAGGCTCGCGCGCAGACCGATCGCCATGCCCAGCAGCACTGCCGCGAGCGCAGCCACCACCGAGGCGAAGCCATTGAGCGCCCACGCCCACGGCACCCAGTCCGGCGCGGCGCGCGCGACCCGCGAAAGGCCGAGCGGAAACGGCAGGCCCATCGCGAACGCCAGCGGCGCGATGCCGGCCAGGCCCAGCAGCGCGCGCACGGCGACCGGCCAGCCCGCACCGAATGCGAAGCTGGCTTCGAAGGCGAGCAGCTGCCAGGCCAGACCCAGCGCGATCGCGGCGACCGCCCAGCCGGTCGCGCGTGCGATGGCGGCGTCGCTGTCCAGACGCGATAGCCAACGCTGCGCATACAGGCTGCCGAGTCCGGCGCAAAACAGGAATCCAGCCAGGCCGGTTGTTGCGGCGACCAGCGGATGTCCGACCAGCAACACCAGGCGCGACAGGCTCGCGATCTCCACGATCAGGAACGCCAGCCCCAGGCCGATGAAATAGGCGGCGAGCCGCCCTGGGCGCAGCTCCGGCGAAGCCGGGCGGACAGCGCTGCGCCTGAGCGCGAACAACGGCAAGACGATCAACAGCAACGCCAGCGGCACGGCCTGCGCCAGCGCCGCCAGGACCAGCACATACCCGGTATCCAGCAACACCGCACCGCCCTGTGCGCGCAGCCGCCACAGTTCCGGCAGGCTGCGCCAGCGGAAGAAGTCGCCGAAGTACGGGCGGTCATCGGTGGCCGGTGCGATCGCAAACTTGTAATCGCGCAGGTAGGCGGACGCGCGTGGCGATACCAGGGCGTGTGCACCTTCGGACAGGTGATCGCGATCGAGCGCGTTGTAACGGTTGGCTTCGTCCGGCCGCATGCCAGGGAGATACGCCAGGTCGAAACCGTGCGTATCGGCGAAGTTACGCAAGGCCTGCAGCTCCACGGCTTCGAACGCACCGCGCTTGATCAGCAACGTGCTCGCATCCCAGCCACGGATCATGGCCAGTTGAGCGCCCGGCGTACGCACGCCTTGAGCGCGCAACGCGGCCACCGCGGTGGCGAACAGCTTGAGTTCGTCGCGCGGCGGCTGCTTGGCGTAGCGCGTGAGTGCAAGCAGGCCGCCGGGGCCGAGCCGCGCGTACATGTCGCCCCACGCCTGCACCGTCAGCACGTACTGCTCGGCGGCCGCCTGCGCGCCGGCGCCGCCGCCGGTCAGCGAATCCGTATTGCCCAGCACGATCAGGTCATGGCGCGTGCGCGTGGCTCGTGCCCAGGCGCGCGGTTCGGCCACGTGGGTGCGCACGCGAGAGTCGTGGTAAGGGCGTCCGGCCCATGCATCGAACGTGTCGCGCAACAGCGCCAGACGCTGCGGATCGACTTCGACCACATCGACCCGGTGCGCGCCGAGCGACAGCGCTTGCAGCAGGTCCTGGCCGCCGCCCGCGCCGAGGATCAGGACGGCAGCCCGCGGTCGCATGCGGTACGGCAGGGCCGAGGTCATGCGCTCCAGGTAGGCGAGCGCACCCGGATCGCGGCCGACGCGGACGATCGGGCTGAGCGCATCGCCGTCGGTGAACACGCCCAGCTGCGGCGGCGGCTCCTGCACATTCGACAGACTCAGGCCAGGCGCCTGCCGCAGCGGCACCTGTGGGCTCGCCACCACGGCAAGCCAGCCGTACGGCCCATGCCGCTGCGCGATCACGTGTGCACCCGGCAGCAGCAGCGCCTTCGCCAGGCCTTTGAACTCGTTGACCGGCGGGGCGACGGTGCTGCTTGGCAGTACCAGCAGCAGCCCCAGGATCGCGATGGCCGCCGCTGTCGTCGCGGTCCGGACCCGCGGCGCGGACACCACCGCGGCGAGCGCGCCGCCCAGCGCTGCCAGCACCAGGCCGCGCTCCACTGGCCACCATGCCAGCCCGGCCGCCGCTACCGCGCCCATCCCGGCACCGATCAGGTCTGCGCCGTATAGCGCGGGAATCCGCGAGCCGTGACGCGCGAATGCCAGGCCGAAGCAGCTGGCCGCGAACCCGAACGGCAGCGCCAGCACCAGATACAGCGCCGCCAGCCAGCCGAGCTGCTGCGGATTCCAGACCAGTTCCAGGCCATTGAACGGAATCGCGCGCGCCACTGCCAGCGCGGCCACGGACGTCAGCGCGAACAGCAGCGCGCAAACCGGAAACAGCCAGTCGAATCGTTCGCGCGCGGCCGGCCACAGGCTCAGCCAGGTGCCGCTGGCGCCGTGGCCGAGCAGCGCGAGCGAAATGATCATGGCCGCGAACGGCGACCAGTGCGCCACCGCCAGCCAGCGCATCAGCAGCAGCTGATAAGCCAGGGCCGCGGCGGAGACCAGCGCGATCGCGAATGCGAGCCGCCACGTGGCCCGATGCGCGACGCTGGCGATATTGCCGGGCATGCGCGCTGCCGCGAAAGCCAGAGGCTAGTCCGTCGCCCGCGTCAGCGGCACGAACCGCACCGGCATCAGCTGCCGCGAACGCACGCGGCCATCGGCCTGTTTCTCGATCAGCATCAGCGTCTGGGTGAAGAAACTGCCGCCCACCGGGATCACCATGCGCCCACCCGGGCGCAAGTGGGCGATGAGCGGCGGCGGCACCGACGAGGCCGCTGCGGTGACCACGATCGCATCGAACGGCGCGTGTTCCTGCCATCCGTAATAGCCGTCGCCGATTCGCGTGTGCACGTTGCGGTAGCCCTGCGCCTGCAGGCGGCGCGCCGCGGCGCGTCCCAACGGCTCGATGATCTCGACCGAATACACCTGCGCGCCGGCTTCGGCCAGCACCGCCGCCTGGTAGCCCGAGCCGGTCCCGATCTCGAGGATCTTCTGATCACGTTGCGGCTTCGCCAGCGACGTCATCAACGCGACGATATAGGGCTGCGAAATGGTCTGGCCGTAACCGATCGCCAGCGGCCGGTTTTCGTAGGCGGCCGCGCGCTGCGCGGCGGGCACGAACGCGTGCCGCGGCACCTTCGCCAGCAGATCCAGCGCAGCCGGATCCAGCCGCGGATCGTGCTCCGCGCGCAATTCCGCCACCAGCGCGCGTCGCGCGGCGGCGTAGTGATCGGGTGCGCTCTGCGCCCGCGCTGGCGCCACCAGCGCCAACGCAGCGACGCAGCCCCACGCCGCCAACACACTCCGCACGATGCCCGCGCCTCGCATGCCGGCGAGCCTAGTCGCCGGGATGTGACCGTTGCGCAAACGGCCTGCCACGCGCCGCCTTGCAGGAACGGCCGGCATGAGCTGTCCGGTCCCGGAGCGCGACACGACACACGCGATGCTCCAGCGTGGCGGCGACTTGCGCGACAATCGCGTTCCCGCCTCCCACACCCGCACGCCATGCCCAACCAGCTCGAACAACTGCGGCGCCTGTCTTCGGTCGTCGCCGATACCGGCGATATCGAAGCCATTGCCCGTTTCCAGCCGCTAGATGCCACCACCAATCCTTCGCTGCTGCTCAAGGCGGCGGCGCTGCCGGCCTACGCGTCGCTGGTCGACGCGGCCACCGCGCAGGCGCAAGGCACGGGCGACGCGCGACTGGCCGATGCGTCGGACCGGCTGGCGGTCGCCGTCGGTGGCGAGATCCTCAAGCTGATCCCTGGCCGCGTCTCCACCGAAGTCGATGCGCGCCTGAGCTTCGATACCCAAGCCACCATCGCCAAGGCGCAGCGGCTGGTCGAGCTGTACCAGGAGGCGGGGATCGGCACCGAGCGCCTGCTGATCAAGGTGGCCGCGACCTGGGAAGGGATTCGCGCCGCGGAGCGGCTCGAGCGCGACGGTATCCACTGCAACCTGACCCTGCTGTTCTCGTTCGCGCAGGCCGTGGCCTGCGCCGAGGCCGGCGTGTTCCTGATCTCGCCCTTCGTCGGCCGGATCCTCGACTGGCACCTGGCCAACGGCATGGCCAGGCCGGCCACGCCCCAGGACGATCCGGGCGTGCAGTCGGTGCTGCGCATCTGGCGCTACTACAAGCAGCACGGCTACGACACGGTGGTCATGGGCGCCAGCTTCCGCAACACCGGCCAGATCCTGGCGCTGGCCGGCTGCGACCGGTTGACCATTTCGCCCGATCTGCTCGGCGAACTGGCGCAGGCCGAAGGCCAGGTGACGCGCGCCCTGGTGGATGCAGGCGCGCGCGCCACGCCTCCCGCCGCGCTCGCGGAAGCCGGCTTTCGCTGGCAGCACAACGAGGACGCCATGGCCACCGACAAGCTCGCCGATGGCATCCGCAAGTTCGCCGCTGACCAGGTCAAGCTGGAAGAACTGCTGCGCGAACGGATCGGCTGATGCCGGCAGCGGCGATCCGCGGCAAGCGCCAGCACCTGCTGATCGTCGGCGGCGGATTCGGCGGCTTGTGGGCGGCGCGCGCCCTGGCCGACGCGCCTGTGCGCATCACCCTGCTCGATCGCGGCAACCACCATCTGTTCCAGCCACTGCTGTACCAGGTCGCCACGGCCGGACTGTCGGCGCCGGACATCGCCGCGCCCCTTCGTCACATCCTGCGCGGGCAGGAGAACGTCACCGTGCTGATGGGTGAAGCCGAACGGGTAGACACCGTCGGCCAATGCGTCCGGCTCGCGAACGGCACATCGATCGGCTACGACTACCTGCTGCTGGCCACCGGCGCCAACCATGCCTACTTCGGACACGACGAATGGGCGGTGCACGCGCCGGGACTGAAAACGCTCGACGACGCGCTGCTGATCCGGCGCCGGCTGCTGTCCGCCTTCGAACGTGCCGAAGCCGAAACCGATACCGCGGCGCAACGCGCGCTGCTCAGTTTCGCCATCGTCGGCGGCGGCCCAACCGGCGTGGAGCTGGCCGGCACGCTCGCCGAGATCGCGCGCCATACCCTGCGCCGCGAGTTCCGCAACATCGATCCGCGGCGGGCGCGCGTGCTGTTGATCGAAGCCGGGCCACGGATCCTGTCGACATTCCCCGAATCGCTTTCGCAGCGCGCGCAGCGCCAGCTCGAACGGCTGGGCGTGAGCGTGCATACCGGCCAGCCGGTCACCGCGATCGATGCCGAAGGCGTGACCGTCGGCGAAACGAGCATCGCCGCGCGCACCGTGCTGTGGGCGGCGGGCGTGGCAGCCTCGCCCCTGGCGCAATCGCTGGGGGTGCCGCTGGATCGTGCAGGGCGGGTCGCGGTGGATCCCGATCTGAGCGTGCCCGGGCACCCGCGCATCTTCGTCGCCGGCGATCTGGCCAGCGTGCACAGCGACGGCAAACCGGTGCCCGGCGTCGCGCCAGCGGCCAAGCAGATGGGCAAGCATGTCGCGCGCGCCATCCGTGCGCGCCTGTCCGACCGAGCCGCAACGCCGTTCCGCTACCGCGACTTCGGCAACCTGGCCACCATCGGCCGCCGCGCGGCGATCGTGGATCTGCACGGCCTGCGCTTCTCCGGTTTTCCCGCCTGGGCCTTCTGGCTGGCGGCGCACATCTTCTTCCTGATCGGATTCCGCAATCGCGCGGTAGTGCTGCTGGACTGGGCGGTGGCGTACTGGACCTATCAGCGCAACGCGCGAATCATCGTCGGGCGCTAACCCACCGCGCTAGGTCTTGCGCTTGTCGCGGACCTTGACCACCTGGCCTTCGCGCCGGGTCTCGAACAGTCCGATCGCCTCGACCAGTTGCACCAGTTTGGCGTAACCGTAGTTGCGCGAGTCGAACGACGCCTGGTTGCGCACCTGCTTGCCGACCGCACCGAGGTTGGCCCAGCCGTCGTCGTCGGATTCGGATTCGATCGCGCTGCGCAGCATGTTCACCAGCCGGGTGTCGCTGCGCAACTTCTTCACATCCACCGGCGCGACCTCGGTCGCCTGCGCATTCTCGGCGGCCGGGGGTACGCCCAGCGCCTCGACGTAGGTGAACTGCGAGCAGGCGTTGACGAACGGTTCGGGCGTCTTGGATTCGCCGAAGCCGTAAACCTTGCGCCCGGCGCTGCGCAGCCGCATCACCAGGGGCGTGAAGTCGGCATCGCTGGACACGATGGCGAAGGCCTGCATGCGCTCGGAGGCGAGCAGGTCCATCGCGTCGATCACCATCGCGATGTCCGAGGCGTTCTTGCCCTTGCTGTAGTCGTAAAGCTGGATCGGCTGGATCGCATAGGGATGCAGCATCGCCTCCCATTTCTTCAGGTTAGGCTTAGTCCAGTTGCCGTAGGCGCGCCGCACGTGCGCGGTGCCGTGGCGCGCCACCTCGGCCAGGATCACCTCGATCTTGTCCGCGGGTGCGTTATCCGCGTCGATCAGCAGCGCGATGCTGTGTTCGAGTTCAGCCATGGCTTGTTCTCGTTTGCGATCGGACCCACTACACGCTCGCACGCCCGTGCCGGATCGTCCAGTCGGGACGCGTCGATCAATGCAACCGCACCGGTGGTCTGCCGTCGGCATGGACGCGCCAGAGCCGCCCGTCCTCGTACAGCGCGGCCTGCGGCACCTGGGTCTTGTGGTGCACGTCCAGGCGCAGCAGCAGGCCGCGATGTTGCAGGACGATGTCCGGGGCAATCGTGTGGCCGATCGCCAGGCGCTGCACGCCATAGCGACGCGCGACCTGGCGCAGATGTGCGACCGGATCGTCCTCGAGCTGCGCGTCGGCCTTGGCGAGGCCGCGGTAGCGGGTGACGCCAGCGCGACCCAGTACCGCCTGAACCTGCGCCGGCATCAACACCCGTCGCCTTTCCAGATGCGGACGCGCGAGCGCGTTGGCCGCATCCACCGACAGGTCGGCGCGCAGGAAATCCGCACTGACGCCGCCGTGCGCGAGCAGGTGATCGCCGACGCGCGCGATCACCGGCTTGCTGCGCAGCCATTGGCCGAGCACGGATTCGCCGGAAAACATCCGCTTGCTGCCGCCATCGAGTGCCTGCGCGGTGGCGCGCATGCGTTCCGGCCAGGACTCCATATTGCCGGCCAGGCCCATCAGCTCGTGGTTGCCCAGGACATAGTGCACGCGGCCGCCGGCGCGCTCGGCTTCGCCTTCCAGCCGATAGACCAGCCATAGCAGCGGCACGACCTGTTCGCCGCGGTCGACCAGATCGCCAACCAGGGCGATGTGGTTGCGTCCGTACGCCCAGTGCAGCCCCGCGTCGATCGCTCCCTGTGCGCGCAGCAGCGCGACGAAGCAGTCGAACTGGCCTTCCATGTCCGAGAGCATCAGCAGCTTGGGCGGATTGCCCGGTTCGTCGGCGCGTTGCGCGCGGGCGGGTGGGCGCAAGGGCACATCGAAGCGGGTGTCCGCCGCATTGTCCACGCGCACCGTGATCACCGGCAGCGGATGTGCGGGCAAGCGCCGCATCTGCAAACGCCAGTCGGTGCCAGACGGGACGGTTTCGACCACGGCATAGCCGTGCGCGTCGCGGAACACGTACGGCCCATCCTGCGCCATGCTCGGCCGCTGCATCCACTCCAGCGCGCGTCGCTCCGGATCCCAGCGCAGCAGCACCGTGCCGTTCCAGCCCGGATCGCGGCCACCGAACACCACCGCGGCGAGCACCAGCGCGATCGCCACGAGCGTCAACGATGCCAGCCATCTCAGCGTTCGCAGCATGGCGCTCCACGCCCGGCAGCTGGGTTCAAGCCAGCATAACGACTTGGGTGTCAATGCGCCGCCGTGGCCGCCGCGCGCTCAGGCGCGTTCGATCCGGCACGCGTAGCAGCCACGCCGCGCGTTGTGGACGTGCAGATAGTCGATGCGCGCGTCGGCGAAGAAGCGCTCGATGGCCGCTTCCAGTTCAGTGCCCTGCAGAACGTCGGCGTCATGCATCCAGCCCTGCGCGTCGTACGCGCGCACCGACAGCAGGCGTTCGAGCTGCTGTTGCGGCACGGCGTTGCGCAGTTCGCGCGCTTGCGTCGCCGTCTCGCGCACGAAGATCGGCCCGTCGGCACGATATGGCGTGTCCGCGTCCTGATGCCGCCAGTTGAGCAGCAACAACGATTCTCCCGGTTCCGCGTCTTCCAGCGTGATGCGGCATGGATAGCCGGGTTTGCTGTCGGCGACCATGCGCACGATCCCTCGAGCGGCGAGTTCGGTTTCGTCCAGGCCGAACAGCGGCTGGAAGGGCGCCAGCGGCAGGCCCTTGATGCGGTAGTCCATGTGGGTGCTCCGAATGGGAATGCCCGCAAGTTAGCCAGGCCCACCGGGTGGCGATATCCGATTCCTGCGCTGTCGCGCAGGGAACAGCGGCGCAAAGAAAACGGCCCGGTTGCCCGGGCCGTTTCGTCTTCTGCGTTGCGCGCGATCAGGCCGCGAACAGCGCCTTCATCTTCTTCAGCGCATTGGCCTCGACCTGGCGGATGCGCTCGGCCGACACGCCGTATTCGTCGGCCAGTTCCTGCAGCGTGATCTTGCTGTCGGCGTCCAGCCAGCGGCGCTTGATGATGTCGCGCGAGCGGGCATCGAGCTGCGACAGGCCTTCGCGCAGCAGTTCGAGCTGATGATCTTCGCTGTCGGTACGCTCGTAGGCCTGCGACGGATCTTCCGCGGGCGCGACCAGGTACGCGGCCGGCGACGGCGGGGCATGATCGTCGTCCTCGTCGGCGGGCGCATCGAAGCCGATGTCACGACCGGACAGGCGCGATTCCATTTCCAGCACTTCGCGTTCGGACACGTTGAGGTCCGCGGCGACCGCGCGCACTTCCTCGGCGTTCAGCCAGCCCAGCCGGGTCTTGCTCTTGCGCAGGTTGAAGAACAGCTTGCGCTGCGCCTTGGTGGTGGCGACCTTGACGATGCGCCAGTTCTTGAGGATGAACTCGTGCATCTCGGCACGGATCCAGTGCACCGCGAAGCTGACCAGGCGTACGCCGACCGACGGGTCGAAGCGCTTGACCGCCTTCATCAGGCCAATATTGCCCTCCTGGATCAGATCGCCCAGCTGCAATCCGTAGCCGCTGTAGCCGCGCGCTACATGCACCACGAAGCGCAGATGCGACAGGACCAGTTCGCGCGCCGCATCGAGGTCTTCCCCGTCGCGGTAACGGCGGGCCAGCGCCTGTTCGTCCTCGACCGACAGCACCGGGATCTGGTGCACGGCGCCGATATAGGCCTCGAGCGAACCCAGGGCACTGGGAACGGGCAGGTTGTTGGCAACCAGGGCGTAGCTTTCGGGCATGGTGGTTTTGCTCATGGACATGATTTTAGCAGGCCATCTGTGACTACGGGCCCTGCCAAAAGTTCCCCTGCGTTCTGTTCATGGAACGCTGGTCGTTCCTTCCCCGGCCTGTGTCGCGGCCTTGAACCTCAGGTGGGGCCGGAGGCCGGCGCGGTCAAGGCCGCGGCCGGGGGCAGAGCCCAGTCGATCGGGGTCTGGCCGTTGCGGACCAGGTATTCGTTCGCGGCCGAGAAATGGCCGCAGCCGATAAAACCCCGGTGGGCCGAGAGCGGAGACGGGTGCGGCGCCCGCAGCACCCGGTGCCGGCTGGTGTCGATCACCGCCCCCTTTTTCTGTGCGTAGCTGCCCCAGAGCATGAACACCAGGTGTTCCCGCTCGCGGTTGAGGGCCTCGACGATCGCATCGGTGAAACCCTCCCAGCCCTTGCCCTGATGGGCGCCGGCGCGCCCTTCCTCGACCGTCAGCACCGCGTTGAGCAGCAGCACCCCCTGTTCGGCCCAATGGGTCAGGCAGCCATGGCCGGGCGGCCGGATCCCGAGGTCGCGCTGCAGCTCCTTGTAGACGTTCTCCAGGGACGGCGGCACCGCCGTGCCCGGCTGCACCGAGAAGCACAGCCCGTGCGCCTGGCCGAAGCCGTGATACGGGTCCTGGCCGAGGATCACTACCTTGACCCGGTCGAAGGGCGTTGCGTCGAGCGCGGCGAAGATCTGCGGGCCGGGCGGGAAGATGCGTGCGCCCGCCGCCTTGCGCTCGTGCAGGAAGGCCGACAGCGCCTGCATGTCCTCACGCAGCAGGTAGTCGCCGACGCGCGCCTTCCATGAAGGTTCGAGTTTGATCCGGTCCGCGCCGGTCATGGGGCGGCGAAGCGGCGATCCGCCCGCGGCTGCGCGCCACGGCCGGCCTCGCGGCTCATGCGCCCATCTCCTTCTGTTCCGGCATCGCCGCCACGCGCAGCTGGAACAGGAGCTTGGTCACCAGCAGGCGCTCCTCGATCGGCTTGAGCACCAGGTCGTTGGCGCCCTCGCGCAGCAACGCACCCTGTTTCTCGCGGTTGTCGTCGCCGGTCATCACCAAAACCGGCAACCGGCGCTTGCCGTAGCCGAAAGCGCTGCGGATCTGCGAGAGCAGTTCGCGCCCGCTGAGCACGCCTTTCAGGTATACGTCGCTGAGCACGATGTCGACGCCGACGTCGCTCCCGAGCTCAGCGCCGGTTTCGCGATCGCGCTTGGGGCGGTGCTCGTGCAGGTATTCAAGCGCATCTTCGGCGCTGAGCACGTGCACCACTTCCAGGCCCTGCGCGGCCAGGATCCGCTTGGTTGCTGCCGCCACCGTGCGGCTGTCCTCCACATACAGGACGCGTGCGCCGGCAATCGGCTGCGGGCGGACATAACCGCGCACGAACGCGGCCAGCGCCTGGTGACCGAGCGCCTTGTCGAAATAGTCGGTCACGTCTTCGCCCAGGCTGCGGGCTTCCAACCGCGACTGGGCCTCGCCCGAGACCACGATCACCGGCACGTAGGCCTGGCCGGAAGCGGTCCGGACGGCGCGCGCGACGGCTTCGCCATCGCCGTCGGGCAACGACAGGGCAGTCGTCACGAGGTCCACCGGCGCCGCGGCCAGCGCGGCCTGCGCCTCGATCAGGCCTGCGCAGGCAATGATTTCGGCTTCCGGCAGTTCCTTGCGCAGGACATCACCGATCAGCTTGCGGACCAGCTTCGAACCGTCGACCACCATGACCCGCGGATTGCCGCTGACGAGATGGTTGATGTCGTGGGGCGCGGCCATGCGGGCAGTTTAACGGCGGGTGATGCACAACGCGCTTTCCATGAGCGCACGCCGTGCGGATCCGTCTACCCGTTGCATGCGCCACGGACATGACCCAGCCAGCCCAGTTCGCGGTCTGCGGCGGATCAGGTTTCCGTCGGTCGCGTCTGCCGCAGGAAATGACCGGTCACCAGTCCCGCGCCGAACCAGCCCAGCAGCGCTGCGCCGATGACCACGCCTGCCGCGTGTGCCGGCGTGAAGCCCTGCAGGCTGAACCGGCTGCCGTAGGCGGCGGCCAGTTCGACGATTGGCGGCTGCAGCGCCAGCGCCGCCAGCGTGAGCAGACCCACGGCGAGGGCCCCGGCCGCCAGCCCATACCAGGCGCCCAGGTACAGGAAGGGTCGGCGGATGAAGCCGTCGCTGGCACCGAGCAGCTGCAGCACGCCGATTTCCTCGCGTCGCGACTGGATGTCCAGGCGCACGGTGTTGCCGACCACCAGCAGCGCTCCGAGCCCCAGCAGCGCCGCCAGCACCCAGGCCACGCGATTGCCGAACCGGAGCCAGCCATCCAGCCGCTGCCGCCACTGGGCGTCGTGCTGCACCAGATCGGCTTCGGGCAGGGTACGCAATGAGTCGGCGAGTAAGGTTTCGTCGCCTTTCGGCACTACCACCAGCACGCTGGGCAGCGGATTGTCGCCGGCGGCATCGATCGCCTCGGCCAGGCCGCTGCGCTCGCGCAGTTCCTGCAGGCCCTCCTGCGGGGTCTTCACCGTGACCTGGGCGATGTCACCGCGCGCGCGCAGGCGTTGCGCGAGTGCGCGGGCCTGTGCCAGCCCGATCTCCGGCTTCAGGAACACGCTGATCTCGCGCGAAGCCTGCACGCTCCCGGAAAACCGTTCGATGTTGCCGAGCACCTGCCAAAGCCCCACCGGCAGCGCCAGCGCCAGCGCCATCACCGAGATCGTCAAGAGCGCGGCCAGCGGTTTGCGCGCGATCCGGCCGAGGCTGGCGAGGAAACTGAAGGCGTGATGGTCGAGCCAGGCGCCCATTGGCGACGCATGGATCCGGCGCGCATCCTCGCGTTGTTCGCGTGCGGCCCGGACGGGATCACTCATCGGCCAGATCCTCCGGTGCGTCCTTCGACTCCGCGGGCTCCGCCCACTACGCTCAGGACAAACGGATGGCTACTCATCAGCCAGATCCTCCGGCGAGATGTCGTCGACCAGATGGCCATGATCGAGCACCAGTACCCGCTTCTTCATGCGCTTCACCAGACCCAGATCGTGGCTCGCGACCAGCACGCTGGTGCCGCGCTCGGGCAAGGAGGAGAACAACGCCATGATCTCGGCCGACAAGGTCGGGTCGAGATTGCCGGTCGGTTCGTCGGCCACAAGCAGACGCGGTTCGCCCACCACCGCGCGGGCGATGCCGACGCGCTGCTGCTCGCCGGCCGAAAGCTGGGTCGGCAGGGCACGCTCGCGCGCGCCCAGGCCGAGGCGTTCGAGCGCGCTGCGCACGCGCTTGCCGATCTCCGCGCGCCTCATGCCGCGCAGTACCAGCGGCAGTGCGATGTTCTCGAACACGCTGCGGTCGGTCAGCAGGCGGTGATCCTGGAACACCACGCCCACCTCGCGTCGGTGCAGAGGAATCCGGCCACCGCGCACCTTGAGCAGGTTGCGTTCGCCAAACAGGACCGCGCCACGGCTCGGCCGTTCTGACAGATGGATGAGCTTGAGCAGCGTGCTTTTGCCGGCGCCCGAATGCCCGGTGATGAACAGCATTTCGCCCTGTGCGATCTCGAAGCTGACGTCGGCCAGCGCGACATGCCCGCCGGGGTACTGCTTGCTGACGTTGTCGAAGCGCAGAACGCTCATCGGCCGGGATTCGAGTGCGTGGGAGATCGCGATCGCGCAATCTTACCTGCCGCCCTCGCCTGGGACGCCAATACCTGCCCTATCCGGCCCGAACCAATCCAGGCCAGGCGTGTGCGCTGCGAACACGCTTGCGTTCGATGAGCCAACGCGCGCACTTCACATGGGGCGGAGCCGAACCCGCCTTCAGTGCTGGTTGCTCGGGGAGCGGGTGACCAGTGACTTCAGTCCACGTCCCAGGCGCGAAAGCAGGGACGGCTTGCCTTCGGGCGACGCCGTGGGCGGCGACGTGGACGCCTGTCGCAACGCGGGTACGCGCGAAGCGGGCGTCGGCAGCTCGCGCGCGGGCGCGGAACCGCCTGCCGCCTCGCCTTCGATGCGCATGCCTCCGCGCCGGCGGCGGCGCTTGCGCGGTGCGCGCTCGCCTTCCGCCGCTGCAGCTGCGGTCGCGGCGGGCGCGTCGTCGCGCACCGGTGCGGCGGCATCCCGCGGCTTGCGCGGCGGTCGTGAGGCGGCCGCTTCGGCGCCTGAGGCGACGCTTTCGCCCGTGCGTGGACGCTCGCGCCGCGGCGCGCCGTCGCGGCGGCTCTCGCTGCGGCCTCCGCGACCCGGACCTGCGCCCGTTCCCCGGCTGCGCGGGCCACCGCGCTTGGCCTCGTCTGCGGCGCGCTGTTCGCGCGCCTCACGGAAGATCGTGCTGACGCTCTCCTCACCTTCTTCGCCGGGCTCTGCGGCTACTGGAGCGCGCGGCGTGCGCGGCAGCGCGGTCATGAGTTCGCGCGTGACCGGTTCGGACGGGATCTTCTGCTCGATGAAGCGCTCGATGTCGGGCAGCGACATGGCGTAGCGCTCGCAGGCGAAGCTGATCGCATCGCCCTCCGCGCCCAGGCGCGCGGTGCGGCCGATGCGGTGCACGTAGTCTTCGGCATCGAACGGCAGGTCGTAGTTGTAGACATGGCTCACGCCATCGATATGCAGGCCGCGCGCGGCTACGTCGGTGGCGACGAGGATCTCGAGCTGGCCGGCCTGGAATTTCTTGAGCAGCGTCTCGCGCTTTTTCTGCGGGACGTCCCCGGAGAGCACCGCGACACGATAGCCAGCCTTCTCCAGCGCGCGCGCCACGCGTTCGACGAAGGCCTTGGTGTTGACGAACACCATGGTGCGCGCACCCTCGCTGCGCGAGAGCAGCCCGAGCAGCAACGGCAGCTTTTCCTCGTCGGCCGGGTAGTAGATCTTCTGCCGCACCCGCGCCGCGGTGACGGTTTCAGTCTCCACCACCAGCTTTTCCGGCTCGTTCATGTGCTCGTAGGCGAGCTCGAGCACCCGATGCGACAAGGTCGCCGAGAACAGCAGGGTCTGCCGCTCGGTGCGGATCGGCATGCGCCGCAGCAGGAAGCGGATGTCCTTGATGAAGCCGAGGTCGAACATCCGGTCGGCCTCGTCCAGCACGCAGATCTCGCAGGCGTGCAGGGACACGACCTTGTGCTGCTTGACGTAGTCGATCAGCCGCCCGGGGGTGGCGATGATCACATCCGCGCCGGCCTGCAGCAGGGCGCGCTGCTTGTCGTAGTCGACGCCGCCGTAGACCAAGGCGAATTTCAGTCCCAGATCGGACGCGAACTTCACCGCATCCTTGTGGATCTGGATCGCCAGCTCGCGGGTCGGTGCGAGGATCAGCGCGCGCGGATCCTCGGGCTTGCGTTCGGCCAGTGCCGGGCGCTGCAGCAGGCGGTTGATCACCGTGATCAGGAAGGCGAGGGTCTTGCCGGTACCGGTCTGCGCCTGGCCGGCGACGTCGCGTCCGGACAGGGCCAGCGGCAGGGTCAGCGCCTGGATCGGCGTGCAGCGCAGGAAGCCGGCGGCTTCGAGACCGGCGAGCAGCGCCGGATGCAGGTCGAATTCGGAAAACGGAATGTCGGTAAGTGGTTTGTCGGTCATTCTTGGTTCGCGGCGCGCAGGAGTGCGGTTGCGCGCGATGCGGCGGTCGTGAGGACCGCCGAAGGGGGTAAGATGGCTACGAGGATCCGCGGACCGGCGCTTGAAAGCCGCCGCTCGAGCCCCAGATTCAGCGCCAAGTCTACCAGTCTCCCCGCCAGCCCCGCCGCCCGCCCGCCTGTTCACGGCTTTTCGCGGGCCGCCATCCCAACAGGAGCCCTTCCGTGAGCGACAAGGTCATCCACGCCACCGATGCCGATTTCGATGCCGCCGTGCTGCAGTCCGACGAGCCGGTGCTGGTCGATTTCTGGGCGCAGTGGTGCGGACCCTGCAAGATGATCGCCCCGGCCCTGGATGAGCTGGCGGACACCTATGCCGGCCGGGCCAAGGTGGTGAAGATCGATATCGACCAGAACCGTGCGACGGCGATGAAGTACCACGTGCGTTCGATCCCGATGCTGCTGCTGTTCAAGGACGGCCAGGTGCAGGCGACCCAGATCGGCGCGGTGGGCAAGGCGCAGCTCAGCCAGATGATCGATAAGGCGCTCTGATCCCCCGTGATCGGCTTGATGGTCCGCGGTCCCTGGGTCTCCCCGCCTGCTGCGCGGGTCGACATGCGGCCCCAGGCAAGATGAACGCTTCGCCCGCAACGCTTGCCCCCGCTTCCCGGCAGTGCTAGCTTTCCACTGACCCGGCGCTGACCTCCGCGCCGCACCCCTTCTCAAGATTCCCTTTCCTACATCGCTCGCATCCCGCGAGTGCTCGCCTCAGCGAGGATTTCCCGCTTGTCAGACAACATCCAAGATGCCGGCGAACCGGCTGCCAAGCGCGTGCGCAAGGCACGCGTGGCCAAGTCCGCCACTCCCACCGAATCGCTTTCTCCCGCGGCACCCGCGCCCGAGGCGCCTGCCGCGATGCCGCCGAGCGCGCCGCCCCCACCTCCGATCCCGAATGAATCTGCGCCTTCCGCCGACGCCAGCGGCCAGGGCGGCGATGCCGGTAACGATCGCGACCAGCAGGGCGGGCGCTTCAACAACAACCGTCGCGACCGCTTCCGCAACCGCCGCGACCGCCAGCGCGACCGCTTCCAGGACGGCCTGCCCCGCGACGACACCGGACAGGAACAGTTCGTGCCGCGATCGCCGCCGGCCAATATTCCCGAGGGGTTTCCGCAGTATTCGCTGAGCGACCTCAAGCGCATGCCGGCGCACAAGCTGCTCGACATCGCCGAGCAGCTGCAGATCCACGAGGGCGTGGCCCGCGCGCGCAAGCAGGACGTGATCTTCGCCCTGCTCAAGGTGCTCACCCGTCACGGCGAGGGCGTGGCCGCTGATGGCGTGCTGGAGATCCTGCCAGACGGTTTCGGCTTCCTGCGCGGCGCCGAAGCCAGCTATCTGGCCGGTCCCGACGATGTCTACATCTCGCCCTCCCAGATCCGTCGCTTCAACCTGCGCACCGGCGACCACCTGGCCGGCCGCATCCGCTGGCCGAAGGACGGCGAGCGCTACTTCGCGCTGGCCGTGGTCGACACGATCAACGGCGAACCGATCGAAGCCAGCAAGGGCAAGGTGCTGTTCGAGAACCTGACGCCGCTGTTCCCGCGCAAGAAGTTCAAGCTCGAGCGCGGCGACGGCAGCAGCGAGGACATCACCGGCCGCATCCTCGATCTCATGGCGCCGCAGGGCAAGGGCCAGCGCGCACTGATCGTCTCGCCGCCCAAGGCGGGCAAGACGATGATGATGCAGCAGATCGCCACTGCCATCACCACCAACCATCCCGACGTGCACCTGATCGTGCTGCTGGTGGACGAACGGCCCGAGGAAGTCACCGAGATGCAGCGCACGGTGCGCGGCGAAGTGGTGTCCTCCACCTTCGACGAACCCGCCGCACGCCACGTGCAGGTGGCCGAGATGGTAATCGAGCGCGCCAAGCGCCTGGTCGAGCACAAGAAGGATGTGGTGATCCTGCTCGACTCGATCACCCGCCTGGCGCGTGCGTACAACAACGTGGTGCCGTCGTCGGGCAAGGTCCTGACCGGTGGCGTGGACGCCAACGCGCTGCACCGACCCAAGCGCTTCTTCGGCGCCGCCCGCAACGTCGAGGAAGGCGGCTCGCTCACCATCATCGCGACCGCGCTGGTCGATACCGGCAGCGCCATGGACAAGGTGATCTACGAGGAATTCAAGGGCACCGGCAACTCCGAAGTGCACCTGGACCGCCGCATCAGCGAGAAGCGCGTTTACCCTGCGATCAACGTCAACGCTTCGGGTACCCGCCGCGAGGACCTGCTGATCGACCCCGACCTGCTGCAGAAGATCTGGATCCTGCGCAAGCTGCTGCATCCGATGGACGAGCTGGCGGCGATGGAATTCCTGCTCGACAAGATGAAGAGCACCAAGTCGAACGACGAGTTCTTTGCTTCGATGAAGCGCTGAGTTCGAGCGCACGACAGCAGAACGCCCCGCAATGCGGGGCGTTCTACGTTGGATGATGGCAATCCGCGAATGCTGCCGCCGTTTCACATGCCGCGCTGGATGGCATCGTGGCGTGCCTGCGCAGCGTCGGCCTGCGTCAGCACCACCACCGGATTGGCAGCCGCCATCCTGCTGCTTGCCTCGATGCTCTGCTTGAGCGCGGCGTCCAGTTCGATCGACACGATCTGCCGGGATTCCGATTGCGGATTGCTGACGGCGAGCAGGTGAGTGCCGGCCTTGTTCATCACCAGCGCGTCGACAGGAAGCTGGCCCGTCGCCGCGACCACAGCCGCCGCCACCCGCTTGTGCTGCTCCTCGTCCAATGCGCGGCCGTCGACCTGCAAACCCCCGACACCCTTCACTTTGCCCAGCATGTCATTGAACCGGGCGTGCAACTGGTTGCCGGTACTGGTCAGGATGCCGCCCACCCGCAGCACCTCATCGACAGTGCCGCCGAGCTGGTTGGTGTTGCGCTCGGCGCCGGCGCGCGCCGCGCCCTCGAGCAGGTAGCTGCCGCGGGTGCGATCGCCGTCGCGGTCGCGCACATAACGTTTGGTGTCGTCGATTTCGTGCTGCAGGAAGTCGCGCGCGCTGCCCTTGGCGGCGCGGGCCAGTTCGGCTGCATGCTCCTTGCCAAGACCGTCGAGCCTCCCGGTCGCCAACGCATCGACCATCGAATCGGGTTCCACCTTGCCCTTGAGGAAGGCGAGGAAGCGCTGCCGCGTTTCGGGACTACCGCCGAGCAGCTCCAGGACGCGACTGGACGTGGACGCCGCATTGCCGGGATCGGTTGGCATGCCCGCGATCTGTCGCATCGTGGCGCTGACGAACTGTTTGGGTTCGATGCCTTCGGCGCCCGGAAACCGCGCGCGGAATTCGTCCCACTGTGGCTGCAGCAGCGCCTCGCGTGCCTTCTTGATCAGCTCGTACGCGCCCGCGGCGAAGGCGACGATGGCCATGCCCGCGGGCGCGACTCCGATCAGCCCCGCGACCAGGCCGGAGTTGCGGGCACCAAACATCAGGGCGAGGTTGCCGATTTCCCCCGCCACCTGGAAGCCGGCGGAGAGCAGGTTGAAGGCGGCGTCGACGCGCTGGTCGGTGTTGAGCGGTTTTCCGGTCAGCGGATCGCGGCCGTTGAAGACGCGTTCCGCCTCCCGGCCGATGGTCTTGGCATCGCTGGCAACGCCCTTGATCGCGGTGTAGCGCTCGAGGATCTTCGCCGCCTCGCGCTCCTTGCCCATGCGCGTGGCGAATTCGAGCACCGTGCGCAGCGCGACCGCATCGACCGGCTGGCCTGCGGCACTCGCCGCCTGGCCAGCCCTGATCGCGGCATCGATCGCCTCGAGGGTGCGCGCGACATCGCTCTGGCCCTGGGTCGTCGCCAGAGACCTGAGTTGCGCGATGCTGGCATCGAGTGGCGGCGGCGGCGACGCGTCGCGCCTGCTGCTCCAGTCGCCCGCATACGCCAGCAGCGAACGTTGCAGCTGCGCCGGCATCGCCGCGGCGTAGCCATGAAACGGTGGCGCAACGCGACCGTCGTCGCGCGATTCCCCCTGCTGCAGCTTCCAGACCAGGGCGTCGTTGCCAAGCGGACCGGTATCGGCGGCGACCGATGCGACGGTCGCATCGAGCGTGTCCTCGTCGACCACCTTGCCGTTGCGTTGCAGGGCATCGGCTACGACCGCGCGCAGCACGGTCCGACGGGGCCATGCTTCGTCGGACGGCAACAGCACCGTGTAGTCCGACGGCACAGCGACCGGCGCATCCTGGCCTGCATACCTGCGCAGGATCTGGCTGTCGGAAGAGGAAGGATCGCCGGCGATGCCGGCCCGATCGACGACTGCGTCCATTTCGGTGTTCCCTGTCGTTGTGCGTGCCCGCCGACCCGGGTTGCCCGAGCCAGCCGTCCGATGGCGATGCTCCGTTCCGTGGAACATCCCGCTACGCCCGGGCATCCTGCCGGGGTATCGCTATATTTACTCCAAAAATGCCGCGCTGACCATGCCGGCGCGCCATCGACTGCAAACCCTGCGGACTTCGCGAGCAGTTGCATCCTCTGCGCAACTGCAGCCGCGCCATGCGACCTGAAAATCAGCCCTGAGAGGGCGTCACCAGCCTCGGGCCCTTGCCGACTTGATACAGGCCGCCAGCGATCATCGCATCGGGATTCTGCATGGCCTCGTCTGCGTCGATCCAGGCAGGACGCGCCTGCGGGCCGGGAATGTAAGCGTCCCATTGTCCATAAGCGGGTTCCTTCTGACTCCTGAGAAGGAAGGCGACCGGCACGCGTAGGCTCCAAAACGAATCGTCGGCCGATTCGCCGCGCGTGGGAATGCGGAACTTCCATTTGCGCGCGGCATCCATGCTGGCTTCGGCCAGCCACTTGCGGGATTGCTCCATCTGCCGTTCGTTGCCGAGGACGGTGAGGTTGATCTGCTCGACGACCAAGTCCTCGACCGTACCCTGCCGGCCGATCTTCAGCACCAGGTAGACCGTGCCGCTGACGTTGCGCATGGCAGCGTCCATGGGATATTCGGGTGGCCGCATCTTCTCTTTCGTGACGCTTTCTGCGTCATCACCGCCTTGTTCGCCGAAGCTCGTGCTCGCGATGCGCAGCTGGTAATTCCCGTTCTCCAGTTTCCGCGCAGCCACGCGCACGCCCATCTTGGCCCGCGCCTTCACCGGCTTGCCGCCCAGCAGCACCGGCTCGAAGCGCATCTCCGTCGCAGCTTTCGTTACGAGATCGCGCACGAACCCCGGCAGTTTTTCCGGTTGATCCAGCCGGTGGCCGATGGCTGCACCGTCGATGCCGATATCGATGGTGCCCGTGACCAGCATGCTGTTCTCGATGGTCTTGCGCACGTCGGCCTTGGTGCCGGCGGCATCCGCGACGAAGGTACCTGCCAGCAGTGTCAGCAGCAGCACGAGCCTGAGTTTCATGTTTCGTCCCCGTCGGCCTTTCCGCTTGACCGGCGGCAGGATAACGCCGTCCACGGTCGGATGCATGGGGACTCCTGATCCGGCAGGCATAATCCGACACGGAGGTGCCCATGCACGGCGGTGGACTCGAACTGGCCCTGGTATTCCTGCTGGCCGCGGTGATCGCGGTGCCGGTGTTCAAGCGTTTCGGGCTGGGCGCGGTGCTGGGCTATCTGGCGGCCGGTGCGGCGCTTGGGCCCAACGGAATCGGCGTGATCCGCGATGCCGAACGGGTGCTCACCGCCAGCGAGATCGGGGTGGTGATGATGCTGTTCGTCATCGGCCTGGAACTGTCGCTGCCGCGGCTGAAGGTGATGCGCAAGCCGGTGTTCGGAGTCGGCGGGTTGCAGGTGGCCCTGAGCGGACTGGCGCTATGCGCGCTGGGCATGATGCAGGGCCTGGGCTGGAAGGCCGCGCTGGTGATCGGCCTGGGCCTTGCACTTTCCTCCACCGCGGTCGGCCTGCAGCTGCTGGCCGAGCGCAAGGAACTGGGCACCGATCACGGGCGCCTGGCCTTCGCCATCCTGCTGTTCCAGGACCTCGCGGCGATTCCGCTGCTGGCCGCGATCCCGCTGCTGGGCAACGTGGCCAACCCCGATGCCGGCGAAACGCCCTGGCTGGCCATCGCCAAGGCGGTGGGCGCGATCGCCCTGCTGGTGTTTGGTGGGCGGGTGCTGCTGCGCCAGGTGTTCCGGATCGTGGCGCGCACCGGCATGCCCGAGGTGTTCACCGCGACCGCGCTGCTGATCGTGCTCGGCAGCGCCTGGCTGATGCAGATCGCGGGGCTGTCCGCGGGACTGGGCGCGTTCCTGGCCGGCGTTTTGCTTGCGGATTCCGAATTCAGGCACGAACTCGAATCGCAGATCCAGCCCTTCGAAGGCCTGCTGCTCGGTCTGTTCTTCATGGCCGTGGGCATGAGCATCGACCTGCGCCAGGTCGCCGCCGAACCTGCCGCGATCGCCGTCGGCGTGGCGGTGCTGATGACGGTCAAGTTCGCACTCCTGTTCGCACTGGGGCTCAAGCCCGGCGGCCTGGACGCGCGCGGCGCCCTGATGCTCGGCAGCGTGCTGGCGCTGGGCGGCGAATTCGCCTTCGTCGTGTTCGCCGAAGCGGACAAAGCCGGCCTGCTCGACGCCGGCGCGCGCGCCCGGCTGGTGGCCATGGTGGGTGTTTCCATGGCGCTCACGCCCCTACTGCTCATCGGCATGACCCGCCTGGTCAAGCGCAAGGGCGAAAAGAAGAAATCCGCGCGCGCCTACGACGAGATTCCCGACGACCATCCTCAGGTGCTGATCGCCGGCTTCGGCCGCTTCGGCCAGATCGTCGCGCGGCTGCTGCAGTCGCAGCGGATCAAGTTCGTCGCGATCGAACACGATGCCGAGCAGGTGGACTTCTTCCGGCGCTTCGGCAACCCGGTCTATTACGGCGATCCGGCCAAGCCGGACCTGCTGCGCGCGGCGGGTGCGGCCAACATCAAGGTCTTCGTGATCGCGGTGGATACGATCGAAGCGAGCCTGCGCACCACGCGCCTGATCCGGCGCAGCTATCCCGAGGCGAAAGTCTACGCGCGCGCGCGCGATCGCCGCCACGCCTGGCAGCTGATGGACCTGGGCGCGATCGCGGTGCGCGAAACCTTCGCCTCAAGCCTGGAACTGGGGCGCGAGGTGATGATCGCGCTGGGCATGGATTCGCAGCTGGCCGAAGAACGCGCCAACCGCTTCCGCGAACACGACGAGCGGGTCTTGGCCGCGCAGCACCTGGTCTACGACGACGAGGACGCGCTGCGCCAGACCGCAAAGGATGCGCGTGCCGAGCTGGAGCAGTTGTTCGAGGCCGACCGCGGCGAAGGCGTCCTGGGTCAGGTCGGCGGCAAGGGCGTGCAATAGCCCAACCGGTCTGCCGGAGTTGCACCGCCGGTTCGATACGCGCTGCAACCTTGGCCCGGTAAGACGGGCGGGCGCCGCAGTCATCGCGGCTCGCGCAGGAACCTGGCCATCGACACGCCCGGCTGGCCTGGCTCGAACTCGGCGGCGACATCGACGAAACCGCGCATCACCGCGATCTCGCGGGGAATCCGGTTGAGCGCGTCGCGCTGGTCGGGATCGGCACCTGCGCGCAGTAGCAGCTGGGTCACGCGCAGCAGTCCGTGCAGGGCGGACAGATGCAGTGGACCGAATCCGCGCGGGTCGCGGGCATCGAGCGACACCTCTTCGTCCAGCAGGCGCTCCAGGCCGGCGAGGACCACTTCCTCGTCGCAGGCGGTGCCCGGTTCGGCGCGCGCGCCGAGCAGCAGCAGCAGCGGGGTGACGTTGCCGGCGGCGGGCGCATCGGGTTCGCCGCCGGCAAGCAGCAGGGTGTCGAGCAGCGCCAGCAGGCGCGTCCGGTCCCGCGCGGTGAATCCGTACAGCGCCGCGCAATGCAACGGCGTGAGTCCCTGCGCGTCGCCCGCCTGCACGTTGGCGCCGGCGCCGAGCAGGCGCGCGCATACATCCGGCAGGCCGAGCGCCGCGGCCAGCATCAGCACGGTCACCTCGCCCGGCAGGCGATGCTCCAGGCCGGCGCCCGCGTCGAGCAGGCGCTCGACGATCTCGCCCTGGCGCATGCTCACCGCGGCCGACAGCGGCGTCGCGCCGGTGTTGGCGGCGCGCTGCGGATCGGCGCCGCGCGCCAGCAGCAGGTCCACGGTGGCGCGATGGCCGCCGCCGGCTGCACGCAGCAGGGCGCTGCAGCCCTGCGCATCGGGCGTGTCGATCGGGAAACCGAGGTCGAGCAGGCGCCGCACCGCATCGGCATCGCCGACGATCGCAGCGGCCGGCAGATCGGTGGCCTGCAGCGCGCGCCTGGGCAACGGCCAGCCGCGCCAGTCGAGCCAGTCGGCCAGGTCGCGGCGGCCGGCCGACAGCGCCACGCCCAGCGGCGTCTGCCCGTCGGCCGCGCGCACGTCGGGGTTGGCGCCATGCGCCACCAGTGACTTCAGCGCCGATTCGCGCCCCAGCGCCGCAGCCAGATGCAGCGCGCTCATGCCGCGGCTGTCGCGCGCATCCAGCGACACGCCGCTTGCGAGCAGGCGTTGGGCGAGCCGGGTCCAGCCCAGTCGCACCGCAAGCGCGAGCGGCGGATCGCCGCCTGGCGAGGGCGCAAACGGATCCGCGCCGCGCTCGAGCAGTTCGATCGCGACGCGCTCGAAGCCGCGGGCGGCGTGGTCGCCGCCGGCGCAGGCGCCAAGGAAGCGCGCCAGTCCTCCGACGCCCGCGGGCGACACGCCTCGTCGCAGCAAGGCCTGCAGCGAGGCCAGCAAGGCCGGCCGCGCCAGCAGCTGGAAGATGGCCGTGTCGCCTCCGGCCGCGCGCACATCGGGGTTGGCGCCCTGTCCCAGCAGCCACTCCAGGCCGGCCGGCCATGTGAGTGCGACTTCGTCGCCCAGCAGCGCGCCCAGTTCGTCCGGAGTCAACAGCCGCGCCAGCGCGGGATCGAGCACGCCGGGATCCTGGCGTTCCAGCGCCTCGCCGAGCAGGGCGGCCGGCGGGCGGTCCGGCAGATAGAGATGTCCTTCGGCTTCCCCGATGTCGGCCGCCTCGTCGCCGGCGACGCTGGCCGGCAGTGCATAACCGGGGTCGAGGGCAGACACCAACGACCAGCGCCCCGCCTCCGCCGCCAGATCGACCGCGCGCTTGCCCGACTTGTCGACATGTCCCGGATCCGCGCCCACTTCGAGCAGCCGGCGCACCACCGCCACCGATGGCGTGTCGCCCGCGCAGGCCAGCGCCAGAGCGCCGCGGCCTGCCTCGTCTTCAGCAGTGGCGTCTGCCTTGGCGGCAAGCAGCGCATCGACCGCACCAAGCCGGCCACCGTATGCGGCATCGAGCAATGGTGTGCGACCGGCGGCATCGCGGGCGTGCACATCCGCGCCTGCCGCCAGCAGTGCGGCCATGATCTCGACATGGCCGGCGTGCGCGGCATCGTGCAGGGCGCTGCGTCCGCGCGCATCCCGCGCATCGATCCGCGCCTTGTGCTTGAGCAGCAACAACACGCCGGCGGCATCGTCCTCCTCGCTGCCCGCGGCGGAGAGCAGCGCAGGCGATGCGCCGTCGATCTCGGCCTTGGCGCCGCGCTCCAGCAGGAACCGCGCCAGGCGCCAGTTGCCGGCGGCGCAGGCGATGCCCAGCGGGGTCACCCCGTCGCGATTGCGCACGTCGAGTTCGGCCGCCGCATCGCGCAACAGCGCAGCGACGCCGGGATCTGAACTGCGCGCGGCGTGATGCAGAGGCGTGTTGCCCTCACCGTCGGCCGCGCGCGGGTCGGCGCCGTTGGTTAACAGGGTCATCACGGCTTCCGGACGCCCATGCCAGCTGTCGCGCGTCGCGGCCAGCAGCGGGGTCATCCCGGCATGGGCGGCATTGAGGTCGACGCCGCGTGCGATCAGCGCGCGCAGCAGCCGCAGGTCGGGCAGCACCGCGGCGAGCACCGCCAGGCTGCGCTGGTCGCGATCCTCCGGCGGCGGTAGCGCCTGCGGATCGGCGCCGGCGTCGAGCAGCTGCAGCGCGCGGTCGACCCGGCCGCCACGGGCGGCGGCGAACAGCGCGGCTTGCAGATCGCCCTCTTCCAGCGCGCTCGTTGCGGATTCATCCTCGTCGAAAGCATCAGCGTCGAAATCCTCGATCGCGAGCATGGCCAGCGACGCGGCGCGCGTGCGCTGGACCAGCCAGTGAAGCAACGGCCAGCCGGGTACGGCGGCAGCGGCCAGCCACCAGCGGCTCGTGGCGTCCAGCCCGCCCGGCCAGGCGAGCGCGCCGATCCACGCCAGGAGGGCCAGCACCGCAGCGGCCACGCCCAGACCGCGCCATGCACCGATTTCGCTCTCGCCCAGCGCGCGCCAGCGTTGCGCCAACCCGCCGCCATCGCGTTCGAGCGACTGCCACAGCGGCCAGGTGCGCCACAACCCGATCAATGCGATGCCGACTGCGGCGCTCAGCGCCAGCGCCGCGCCCGCGCCACCGCCTTCGCGTACCGCCGACAGCGGCCACCACAGCAGCAGGGCCAGCCCCGCCAGCGCCATGCCCCAGGCCATCAGCAGCGCAAACGCATCCTCGCGCGGATGGGTGGCGGTGGGCGCACGCCAGTAACGCAGCGCCAGCGCGATCGCCGGCTGCGCCAGCAATCCTCCCGCGGCGGCGATCACGCCGCCCAATCCGCCTGCGATCGCGCCCAACCCGCCGATCAGCGCGGCGACCGCGAAGGGACCACGGGCGCGCCATGTGGATTCAGGCATCGGTGCCCCAATCCTCGCCCAGCGGATCGGCCGCGGCGCTGGGCGGGAACTGCAGGTGGAAGCCGCGCGCGACCAGGTTCTCACGGACCGCCGCGGGATCCTCACGCGCCAGCGTGCGCTCGGGCGTCAGCTCCACGTCCAACACGAATGCCAACGGCCCCAGCTGCGTGCGCAGCGGCTCGGGCAGCCGGGAAAATCCATCGCGTTCAGCCAGGTACACGTAGGTGTCGGCCCTGCGCTGGCTCTTGTAGACGTAGGCGTGCATGCACCGGGGGCTGCGCGGATCAGTGCTGGATTGTGCGGGAAACCACGCAAGCGTGAAACCCGCCACATAGCGGATGAGCCGGAACACCAGGCGCTAGTGATAACCCGAATCCGCCGCGACCTTGCCCGCGAACACGCGATACGACCACCACGTGTAGCCCAGGATCACCGGCAACAGCAGCACCAGCCCAACCAGCACGAAACCCTGCGAGGACGGCGGCGACGACGCCTGCCAGATGGTCAGCGCCGGCGGCACCAGGTAAGGCCAGATCCCGAACACCAGGCCCGCGAAACCCAGCACGAAAAAGCACAGGGTCAGGACGAAGGGTTTGGCATCCCGACCGTCCTGCATCACCGCCAGCCACAGCGCGAAGGCGTTGACCAGCACCAGCACCGGTACCGGCGCAAGCCACCAGAAATTCCCGCCTTCGAACCAGCGCGCCATGATCCGGCTGTCGAGAAACGGCAGCCACGCGCTCACCAGGCCCATGAACACCACGACCACCAGCATCAGGGGACGTGCCAGCGTGCGTGCGGTGCGCTGCAGCGGCCCTTCGGTCTTCAGGATCAGCCAGCAGGCGCCGAGCAGCGCGTAGCCGAACACCACCGCAGCGCCGGTCAGCATCGAGAACGGGCTGAAGAATCCGAACATGCCGCCGGCGTACCTGCCTTCCTGCAACGGCATGCCTTCCACCACCGCGCCCAGGATCACGCCCTGCCAGAACGCCGCGCACAGCGAGCCGAGCGCGAACGCCCATCCCCACAGCGGCCTGGAAGCATGGGCCTTGAACCGGAACTCGAACGCCACCCCGCGGAACACCAGGGCGATCAGCATCAGCAGCACCGGCAGGTACAACGCGGAGAGGATCAGCGCGTAGGCCTTCGGAAACGCGGCCAGCAGGCCCGCACCGCCCAGCACCAGCCAGGTCTCGTTGCCGTCCCAGATCGGCGCGGCGGTATTCATCATGTGGTCGAGCTCGTGCTCGTCCTTGGCGAACGGGGCAAGGATGCCCAGCCCGAGCACGAAACCATCGAGCAACACGTACATCAGCACGCCGAAGCCGATCACGCCGAACCAGATCACGGGCAGCCAGTACTCCATCAGCCTCGCCCCTCCACCGGCTCATCGGGCAGCGACAGCGGCCGTGCCGGCGTTTTCTCGCCGCCTTCGGTGTCCTTGGGCGGCTGCGGCACCGGGCCGATCTTGAGCAGCTTGCGCAGGTACCAGACGCCTGCCCCGAAAATGAAGGCATAGGCCACGGCGTACACGATCAGCGAGGACAGCACGGCCGCCGCGGCAACGTTCGGACTCACCGCATCGCTGGTACGCAACAATCCGTACACCACGTACGGCTGGCGTCCGATCTCGACCACGTACCAGCCGGCCAGCAGCGCGATGAACCCGGCCGGGCTGAGCCAGCGCCATCCGTCGAGCAGCCAGCGCCCGCTTCGGGTATGTGTGTCGAACAGGCGTCCGCGCCGCCACGCCCATAGCGAGGCCAGGGTGAGCAGCAGCATCGCCACGCCCAGGCCGACCATGATCCGGAACCCGTAGAACACCGGCGCGACCGGCGGTCGTTCTTCGCGCGAGACCGCGGTCAGGGGCTGGATTTCCCCATCCAGGGTGTGGGTGAGGATCAGGCTGCCCAGTTTTGGAATCGCCAGTTCGTAATCGTTGCGCTCTTGCGCTTCGTTCGGCACCGCGAACAGCACCAGCGGCACGCCCTGGCCGCCCCCTTCGTTATGCCAGTGGGCTTCCATCGCCGCGACCTTGGTCGGCTGGTGCTCGCCCACGTTGAGCCCGTGCAGATCGCCGGCGACGATCTGCAGCGGCACCGCGATCGCCGCGAATGCCACCGCATGCCGCAGCATGCGCTTGCCGGCTTCCACGTGCACGCCGCGCCGCAGGTACCACGCGCTCACTCCGCCGATCACGAAGCAGGTGGTGATGAACGCGGCCAGCACCATGTGCACCAGCCGGTACGGGAACGAGGGATTGAACACGATCGCCCACCAGTCGGCGGGGTGGAACACGCCATGCGCATCCAGGGTGTAGCCCTGCGGCGTCTGCATCCAGCTGTTGGCGGAGATGATCCAGAACGTGGAGATCAGCGTACCCAGCGCCACCATGCAGGTGGCCAGGAAATGCAGGCGATCGGACACGCGCTTCCATCCGAACAGCATCACGCCGAGGAAGCTGGCTTCCAGGAAGAATGCGGTCAGCACCTCGTAACTGAGCAGCGGACCGAGGATGTTGCCGGCCTTCTCGCTCAGCACCGCCCAGTTGGTGCCGAACTGGAAGCTCATCACGATGCCCGAGACCACGCCCATGCCGAAGGACACGGCGAAGATCTTCAGCCAGAAGAAATACAGGTCACGCCAGAGGGCGTCCTTGGTCCGCAGCCAGCGCCATTCGATGAAGGCCAGCCAGCTCGCCAGGCCGATGGTGAAGGCCGGGAACAGGATGTGGAACGAAATGACGAACCCGAACTGGATCCGTGAGAGCAACAGCGCATCCACGAAGCTACTCCGCGGCGGAGGGAACGCCGCGGGAGGATTATCTCATGCGAACCCGGACGGGTACCGATCTGGTACGGCCGATGGGGCTGACGCGCGGCCTGCCCTTCGAGTCTTTGCTTGTCGAGGATCGGAGATCTTCCGACTCGTCACTCCCGCGCAGGCGGGGATCTATGGACGTTGCTGCTGGGGTGCTTAGGTCCGGGGTAATGTCTCTAGGAGCGGAGCTTTCGCCTGCCGGCGAGTTACTTTTCTTTGCTGGTGCAAAGAAAAGTAACCAAAAGAAAGCACCTTCCTCGACAAGTCGCTCAAGGGGTGTGGGTGGCGAAGGAATTTTCGGACTCGGCCTCCTGCCTCGGTCCGAAAACGGCGGCCATCCATGGCCGCCGCCCCTCCGGGGTTTCCGGGTGCTGGTAGCTGCTGCGGGACTGCGAAAGTCAAAGGCGCCGGCAAGCCCAGTTTCCAGACGACCTGCTGCCGACGGCCCGACCTCCGTCTTTGACCTTCTCGACACTGCACATGCAATCCGCATCCGGACACCCGGAGGGCGGCCGGCATGGATGCCGGCCGTTTTCGGATCGAGCCATGGATGGCGAGTCCGAAAATGGCGACAGCACCGCATCTCCCCTGAGCGGTGTTGACTTCACGAGTAGGTGCTTTCTTTGGTTACTTTCTTTGCATCAGCAAAGAAAGTAACTCGCCTTCAGGCAAAAGCTCTGCTTCGATAGCCGCGACGAAGGGAGAAGGGTTCCTCCGCACATCGAGAGAGTAACCCCATGTCCTTCGGCATTAGCGCCAACCTACGCCCCTGCTAACCTGCGCCGGTTTCCACACACCTCCATCCGATGCGCTCATTTCTCCTGCTCGCCGCCCTGCTGCTGGCCGGCCACGTTTTCGCCCAACCCGCCCAGCCGCTGACACTGGAGCGGATCATGGCCGACCCGGACTGGATCGGACCCGCGGTCGAAGATGTGTGGTGGCGCTGGGACGGAAAGGCAGCGCAATACACCGCCAAGCGCGATGGGGCGACGATTCGCGATACCTTCCAGGTCGCGATCGACGGCGGCACCCCGGTCAGGATGGACGGCAGCGCGCGAGCTGATCTGGACGCACCCGGCGCCGTCTACGATCCGCAGGGCGCCCGCAGCGCGTTCATCCGCAATGGCGACGTGTTCGTTCGCAGTCTGCGCAACGGCGCGCTCACCCAGCTCACCCGCAGCAATGACGATGAAGCCCTGCCGCAGTGGAGCAGCGACGGCGCCCTGGTCTGGCGCGTCGGCAACACCTGGTACCGCTGGGACGGCCGCGGCGTCACCCAGGCGGCGACGATCAGGGCCGAAGACGACCCGGCGCAGTCGCCCAAGGCCGACGACCTGCGCGATCGCCAGCTGCGCCTGATCGACACCCTGAAGAACGATCGCGCGCGCCGCGACGCCGCGAGGGTGCAGGGCGAGGCCTGGCGTCGTGCCGACGCCACCCGCGCGGCGCCGCCGGTCTACCTGGGCAAGGACGTTGAGATCGCCGACAGCGCGCTGTCGCCGGACGGCCGCTGGCTGCTGGTGGTCACCAGCGTCAAGGGCGCCGACGCCGGCACCGCCGGCAAGATGCCCAAGTACGTGACCGAATCCGGCTACGAGGAGTTCGAGGAAGTCCGGGTCAGGGTCGGCCGCAATGCACCCCTGCCGCATCGGCTGTGGCTGGTGGACGTGGCCAACGCCAAGACAAGCGAACTGAAGTTCGATCCGTTGCCCGGCATCACCGTCGATACGCTGGCCGCCGTGCGCAAGGCGGCCGGCAAGCAGCCGCTCAAGGGCAACCGCGACGTGCGCATCGAGACCGACAACGGCGGCGGCGGCCAGTCGATCCGCTGGAGCGCGGATTCGCGCAATGTCGCGGTGCTGGTCCGCGCGGTCGACAACAAGGACCGCTGGATCGCGACGGTCGACATGGCCGCATCGGCGCTGCGACCGCGCCACCACCTGCACGACGACGCCTGGATCAACTGGGGCTTCAACGAGTTCGGCTGGCTTCGCGACGGCCGCACCTTGTGGCTGCTGTCGGAAGAGAGCGGCTACTCGCAGCTGTACACGCTCGATGCCGAACGCGGCAAGGCGCAGGCGCTGACCTCGGGCAAGTGGGAGGTTTCGCAACCGGCCCTGTCGGTCGATGGTCGCCGGCTCTATTTCCTGTGCAACCGCCGCTGGCCCGGGCACTACGAGGTGTGCGCGGCCAAGGCCAACGGCGATGGGGACGTGGCGGAAGTCACCAACACCGATGGCATCGAGAACTTCGTGCTGTCGCCCGACGGCCGCTCGCTGCTGCTGCGCAAGTCGGCCGCGTACGTACCGGCGCAGCTTGCGGTGGCCGAGATCGGCGACGGCGCGGTGCACACGCTCACCGACACGCGCAAGCCGGACTATGCCGCGCTCGAGTGGCTGCAGCCGGAGATCGTGCAGGTGCCCTCGCGCCACGGCGCCGGCACTCTGTGGGGCAAGTACTACGGCCCCAGGACGCCCGAACCCGGCCGCAAGTATCCGATCGTGATGTTCGTGCACGGCGCCGGCTACCTGCAGAACGTCAGCGACCGCTATCCCAACTATTTCCGCGAGCAGATGTTCCACAACCTGCTGGTGCAGCAGGGTTACATCGTCCTGGACCTGGATTACCGCGCCAGCGAGGGCTACGGCCGCGACTGGCGCACCGCGATCTACCGGCACATGGGCAAGCCCGAGCTGGAGGACTATCTCGACGGGCTGGACTGGCTCGTCGCCAACAGGCAGGGCGACCGCGATCGCGCCGGCATCTACGGCGGAAGCTACGGCGGCTTCATGACCTTCGTCGCCCTGTTCCAGAAGCCCGGCGTGTTCAAGGCGGGCGCCGCGCTGCGCCCGGTCAGCGACTGGTCGCAGTACAACCACGAGTACACCAGCAACATCCTCAACACGCCCGAGCTCGATCCGGAAGCCTACCGGCGATCCTCGCCGATCGAGTACGCCGACGGCCTGCGGGACCACCTGCTGATCGCGCACGGCATGATCGACGACAACGTCTTTTTCAAGGACTCGGTCATGCTCACCCAGAAGCTGATCGAGCTGCGCAAGGACAAATGGACGATCGCCCCGTATCCGCTGGAACGGCATGCGTTCTCGCATGCCGATGCGTGGTACGACGAGTACCGGCGGATCTACGAACTATTCGAGCAGACCTTGAAGTAGTGCGGGTCTCGACCCGCCGCTGGTTACACGCGCCGCATCCCGGATCGATCCGGCGCCCCCTCGGGCGGCCGAACCCCGCCTTCAGACGCAACGCGCCCGGACCCTACAATGCAGGACATGCCTCGCCTCCCCGGGATAGAAACCGTCCGCGATCATCTGACTGGCCTGCAGGACCGCATCTGCGCGTCGCTGGAGCAGGCCGACGGCAACGCGCGCTTCGCCGAAGACATCTGGACACGCGATGAGGGTGGCGGCGGACGCACGCGCATCCTGCGCGACGGCGCCGTGTTCGAACAGGCCGGCATCGGCTTCTCGGACGTCTCCGGAGACAAGCTGCCGCCGTCGGCCAGCGCTGCACGGCCGGAGTTGGCCGGCGCCTCGTGGCGCGCGGTCGGCGTGTCGCTGGTCCTGCATCCGCGCAACCCGTACCTGCCGACCACGCACATGAACGTGCGCCACTTCCGCGCCCAGCGCGATGGCGAAACGGTCGCGTGGTGGTTCGGCGGCGGCTTCGACCTGACCCCGTTCTATCCGTTCGACGAGGACGTGCTGCACTGGCACCGCGTGGCACGCGACCTGTGCGTACCGTTCGGCGCCGACCGTTATGCCGCACACAAACGCTGGTGCGACGATTACTTCTTCCTCAGGCACCGTGGCGAAACCCGCGGCGTCGGCGGCCTGTTCTTCGACGACCTACATGGCGATTTCGAACGCGATTTCGCCTACCTGCGCGCGGTCGGCGACGGATTCCTGGATGCCTATCTGCCGATCGTCGAACGCCGCAAGGACACGCCCTATGGCGATCGCGAGCGCCAGTTCCAGCTGTACCGGCGCGGACGCTACGTGGAGTTCAACCTGGTCTGGGACCGCGGCACCCTGTTCGGCCTGCAGAGCGGCGGGCGTAGCGAATCGATCCTGATGAGCCTGCCACCACTGGTGCGCTGGGAATACGGCTACGCGCCCGATGCCGGCAGCGCCGAGGCGCGACTACACGACTATTTGCGTCCGCGCGACTGGCTGACCGAGTTGGCCTGATCGCCTTTGTGCAGGAGCGCCGCTTCGGCGCTACCGCTCCGCGACCATCGCCCCGCTGCGACTCTGCCCATGGGCCGCCGCAGCGGCCTAGGACACGCACGCGGTACAGGCTTTCCGATTCCCCAGTCGCGCCGAAGCGGCGCTCCTACAGAGGCAACGCCGCTAATCGGAGGTAAGCCCCCTTAGTAAGCGGGCGCGGCACTGCGCGAAAGCGCGAACGGCGCAGCCGGCCCGTAGGGCGAGCCGCTTGCGGCGAGTCAAGCCGCGGGGTTTGGATGACCTGGCGTGGGGCCCGAAGTTTGCGAAGCAAACTTTGGGGTTGTAGCGGCGCCGCCGCTACAACACGTACACGAACAGGAACAGCCCCAGCCAGACCACGTCCACGAAGTGCCAGTACCAGGCGACCGCTTCGAACGCGAAATGATCGTCCTTGTTGAAGTGACCCTTCAGGCAACGCAGCCAGATGATCGCCAGCATGATCGTGCCCAGGGTCACGTGCGCGCCGTGGAAACCGGTGAGCATGAAGAACGTGGAGCCGTAGATCCCCGAGCCCAGGGTCAGGTTGAGCTCGGTGTAGGCGTGGATGTATTCCTCGGCCTGGAAGAACAGGAACAGCGCCCCGAGCAGCACGGTCAGGCCCAGGAACACCAGCAGCTGCGCCCTGCGGCCGGCCTTGAGCGCATGGTGGGCGATGGTGACGGTCACGCCCGAGCTCAGCAGGATCAGGGTGTTGAGCAGCGGCAGGCCCCAGGCCGGGATCGTCTGGTAGCTGCCGCCGATCGTGCCCGGCCCGTTGCTGGGCCACGCGGCCGAGAAGCCCGACCACAGCAGGTTGTTGGTCATCACCCCGTCGCCCTCGCCGCCCAGCCACGGCATCGCGAACTGGCGGGCGTAGAACAGCGCGCCGAAGAACGCGGCGAAGAACATCACCTCGGAGAAGATGAACCACACCATCCCCATCCGGAACGAAGTGTCGACCTGCTTGTTGTAGTAGCCGCGCAGCGATTCGGTGATCACGTCGGCGAACCACTTGAACAGGATCAGCGCCAGGAACACCAGCCCGCCGAAGAACATCGGCTTGCCTACGCTCGATTCGTTGAGCCAGCTGGCGAAGCCGAACATGGTGATGAACAGCGCCACCGAGGCGATGACCGGCCAGCGGCTGCCGTGCGGCACGTAGTACACGTTGGCGTCGTGATGTTCGGCGTGGGCCTGGGCCATGGTCTGGTCTCGCTCTCGATCAGGGTGCGGCGCGCGAGGCGTCGCCGGAGGTTGCCTGGGAAATCGCGCCGGCCGCGTTCAGTTCCGCGGTCAGCGCATCGTTCTTGTAGAAGGTGTACGACAGGGTGACGGTCTTGACGTCGTCCGGCAGCGCGGGATCGACGATGAAGCGGACCGGCATGTCGCGCGCTTCGCCCGCGGCCAGGGTCTGCGCTGTGAAGCAGAAGCACTCGGTCTTGTTGAAGTAGCCAGACGCGCGCGCCGGCGCAACGGACGGCACCGCGCTGCCGACGATCGCGCGATCGCTCTGGTTGCGGGCGAAGTAGCTGGTTTCGTACTGCTCGCCGACCCGCACCTGCATGGTCTGCACGTTGGGATGGAAACCCCACGGCAGTTTGGAATTCACGCCGCCGTCGAATTGCACGGTGACCAGGCGCCCTGGCTTTGCGGTCGCGCTGGCCAGCGCCTGCGCATCCGCCGGGCCGCGCTCCAGGCGCACGCCGAACACCTTCTCGCAGGCGATCCGGTACAGCGGCACCAGGGCGAAGGTGAAGGCGAACGCGGCCACAGCCACCGCGACCATCTTGACGATGCCGCGTGCGTTCGCGTTGTGCGCCGGCGCGCTCATGCGCCGGATCCGAACACGCCGGACAGGATGAAGGCCAGGTACACCGCCACGGCGATGCCTGCGACGATCCACGCCGTGCGCGCCACGGCGCGGCGGCGGGCGGCGACGCTGGGATCGTTGCTGGCGCCGGTCTTGTGCATCAGGACTCGCGGCGGTTGCTGTGCGCGGCCGTGTCGGCGCCGGTGGTGGCGTTGTCGTAGTCCAGGTGCGCGAAGTCGCCGTGCGCCAGGTCGCCGTCGCGAATCACCGGCGGTGTGGTGAAGGTGTGGTGCGGGGCCGGCGAGGGCACGGTCCATTCCAGCCCGCGCGCACCTTCCCAGGAGCGCGCCTCGGCCTTGTCGCCCTTCTTGAGCGAATGCCACAGGACGAACGCCATCATGAACGGGGTCAGGAACATGCCGAACGCGCCGATCGAGCTGATCAGGTTCCAGTCTGCGAAGACCACGTTGTAGTCGGGAATGCGCCGCGGCATGCCGGCCAGGCCCAGGAAGTGCTGCGGGAAGAACAGCAGGTTGACGAACACCACGCTCCACCAGAAATGGAACTTGGCCATGCCCTGGCTGTACATGCGCCCGGTCCACTTCGGCCACCAGTAATAGACGGCGGCGATGATCGAGAACAGCGCGCCGGTCACCAGCACGTAGTGGAAATGCGCGACCACGAAATAGGTGTCGTGGTATTGGAAGTCGGCGGGCACGATCGCCAGCATCAGGCCGGAGAAGCCGCCGATGGTGAACAGGATCACGAACGCGATCGCCCACAGCATCGGCGCCTCGAACGTCATCGAGCCGCGCCACATGGTGCTGACCCAGTTGAACACCTTCACCCCGGTCGGCACCGCGATCAGCATGGTCGCGAACATGAAGTAGATCTCTCCGCCCAGCGGCATGCCCACCGTGAACATGTGGTGCGCCCACACGATGAAGCTCAGGAACGCGATCGAGGCGGTCGCGTACACCATCGCCTGGTAGCCGAACAGCGGCTTGCGGGCGAAGGTCGGGATGATCTCGCTGGCCACGCCGAAGGCGGGCAGGATCATGATGTAGACCTCGGGATGGCCGAAGAACCAGAAGATGTGCTGGAACATCACCGGGTCGCCGCCGCCGGCCGCGCTGAAGAAGCTGGTGGCGAAGAACTTGTCGGTGAGCAGCATGGTCACCGCGCCGGCCAGCACCGGCATCACCGCGATCAGCAGGAACGCGGTGATCAGCCAGGTCCAGCAGAAGATCGGCATCTTCAGCAGGTCCACGCCCGGCGCGCGCATGTTGAGGATGGTGGCGATGACGTTGATCGCGCCCATGATCGAGCTGATGCCCATCATGTGGATGGCGAAGATCGCGAACGCCACGTTGCTGCCACCCTGCAGCGACAGCGGCGGATACAGGGTCCAGCCGCCGGCCGGCGCACCGCCCGGCAGGAACAGGGTCAGCAGCAGCATGGTGAACGCGAACGGCAGGATCCAGAACGACCAGTTGTTCATGCGCGGCAGCGCCATGTCCGGCGCGCCGATCTGCAGCGGGACCATCCAGTTGGCCAGGCCGACGAACGCCGGCATCACCCCGCCGAAGATCATGACCAGGGCATGCACCGTGGTCATCTGGTTGAAGAACATCGGATCGACGAACTGCAGCCCCGGCTGCATCAGCTCGGCGCGGATGATCACGCTCATCCCGGCGCCGACGATGAACATGATGAAGCTGAAGATCAGGTACAGCGTGCCGATGTCCTTGTGGTTCGTCGAAAAGAACCAGCGCTCGACGAAGCTCTGCTTGTGGCCGTGCGCATCGGTCGAATGGGGATCGGCGACGGCTTCGTAATGGGTGGACATGGGCCTACCTCGGGGAATTCGGGTCTTGGACGACGGCGATCAGCCGGCGCTTGCGGGAGCGGGAGCGGGAGCGGCGGCATCCGCGGTGGCGGCCGGCGCCGCCTCGGCCGGTGCCGCCTCTTCGGGGGCGGCCGGAGCTGGTGTCGCGGGCGCGGGGGCCGGAGTGGGCGCGGGCGGCGCCAGCTTCGCCTTCTCCGCCGCAAGCCAGCGGTCGAACTCGGCCTGCGGCAGTGCGCGGACCACGATCGGCATGAAGCCGTGGTCCTTGCCGCACAGTTCGGCGCACTGGCCGCGGTACAGGCCGGGCTGTTCGATGTTCGCCCAGGCCTCGTTGACGATGCCGGGGATCGCGTCCTGCTTCCAGCCCAGCGCCGGTACCCACCAGGCGTGGATCACGTCGTCGGCGGTGATCACGAAGCGCACCTTGGTGCCGACCGGCAGCACCAGCGGATTGTCGACGTCGAGCAGGTAATGCGGATGATCGGCGGCGGTGACGGTGCCGCCGCCCTGGCGCAGCTGGTCGCTCTTGCGGTCCAGGCGGCTGGTGAAGGACACGCCCTCTCCCAGGTACTCGTATTTCCACATCCACTGGTAGCCGGTGACCTTGACCGTCATCCCGGCATTCCGGGTGTCGTACATGTTGATCAGGTTCTTGGTCGCCGGCCAGGCCAGGCCGATCAGGATCAGCACCGGCACTACGGTCCAGATGATCTCGGCGGTGGTGTTGTGGCTGAACTGCGCAGCGACCGCACCCTTGGACTTGCGGAACTTGAACATCGAGTAGGCCATGGCGCCGAACACGATCACGCCGATCACCACGCAGATCCACAGCACGATCATGTGCGAGTCGTAGGCGATCCGGGACGTGTGGGTCACGCCCTTGCCCATGTTCAGCTGCCAGCGCTGCGGATCGGCGGCCTGCGCCAGCGCCAGCCCCGGCAGGGCGCACAGCGCCGCGGCCAACACCGCCAAACCCCTTCGCACGGAACGTGCCTGCATCATTAGCCTGAACCCCAATGTCATCGGTCGCGGCCGGCGGCGGCCGGCTGCATGGCGGTGGTGTGATCGCTCATGTGAGCGCTCGGATAAGAGCACGGGTCGCGAACCCGCTACATCGGGGCGCGAAAACCGGTAAATGGTAGCCGCCGGCGCGCTTTTCCGGCAAGCCGCGCGCCGATGCCCGCGCCGCGGCGCCCGGCGAAAAACCCGGCCGACGGCTAGAATCCGCGGCTCCAACACCGCCAGAGCCTGCGTGAGCGCAATCCTTTCGACCGAGCTGCCGGTCCCGCCCGATCCGCTGCGCGCCGCCATTACCGCCGCCTGGGCCCGCGATGAAGCCGGTCATGTCCGTGAACTGCTCGAGGTGGCGCGCCAGCCGGCGCCCGGCTGGAGCCAGGCCGATCGGGCCGCGATCCAGTCCACGGCTGCCGACCTGGTGCGGCGCGTCCGCGCGCGCGCGCAGGACCAGGGGGCGATCGAGGCCTTCATGCGCCAGTACGACCTTGGCAGCGAGGAAGGCGTGCTGCTGATGTGCGTCGCCGAGGCGCTGCTGCGGATCCCGGATCAGGACACCGCTGACCGGCTGATCCGCGACAAGCTGGGCGAGGCCGACTGGAAGCGCCACCTGGGCCAGTCCGATTCGGTCCTGGTCAACGCCTCCACCTGGGGCCTGATGCTGACCGGGCATCTGGTCGACCTGGCCGACGACACCAAGCGCGACGTGCACAACGCCTTCAAGCGGCTGGTGGGGCGCGTGGGCGAGCCGGTGATCCGGCTGGCGGTGCGCCAGGCGATGCGGATCATGGGCCACCAGTTCGTGATGGGCCGGACCATCGACGAGGCACTGGCACGCAGCCGGAAAGGCAGCAACGCCGCCTACCGCTATTCCTTCGACATGCTCGGCGAAGGCGCGTTGACCGACAAGGACGCGCTGCGCTATCTGGAGGCCTACCGCCTGGCGATCCACGCCATCGGCCGGCATTCCGGCGCGCCCGCGGACGTGTTCGCGGCGCCCAGCATCTCGGTCAAGCTCTCGGCCCTGCATCCGCGCTACGAACACGCCAAGCGCGCGCGGGTGCTGGCCGAACTCGGCCCGCGCGTGCTGGAGCTGGCGCAGCTGGCCAGGCGCTACGGCATCGGGCTGACCATCGATGCCGAAGAAAGCGATCGCCTGGAGCTGTCGCTGGACCTGATCTTCGCGACGCTGGCCGATGTCTCGCTGGCCGGCTGGGACGGCTTCGGCATCGTCGTGCAGGCCTACCAGAAGCGCGCGCCGTTCGTGATCGACTACATCGCCGACCAGGCGCGCCGGCTGCAGCGGCGCATCCCGGTCCGGCTGGTGAAGGGTGCGTACTGGGATTCGGAGGTCAAGCGCGCGCAGGTCGAGGGCCAGGAAGGCTATCCCGTGTTCACCCGCAAGCCGAACACCGATGTCTCCTACCAGGCCTGCGCGGTCCGGCTGCTGCGCGCGACGGATGCGATCTATCCGATGTTCGCCACCCACAACGCGCAGACCATCTCCGCCATCCACCGCATGGCCCAGGCATTGCTCGGCGGTGCGCGCGATGGCAATGATTTCCGTTACGAGTTCCAGAAGCTGCACGGCATGGGCGACGACCTTTATGCCGAGGTGATCCCGGCCGAACGGCTGGACGTGCCCTGCCGGGTCTATGCGCCCGTCGGCTCGCACGAAGACCTGCTGCCCTACCTGGTGCGCAGGCTGCTGGAAAACGGAGCCAACTCCAGCTTCGTCAATCGCATCACCGACGAGGACGTGTCGATCGACGACCTGGTGCGCGATCCGGTCGAAACCGTATCTGCGTTCGAATCGATTCCACATCCGCGCATTCCGCTGCCGGTCGCGCTGTACCGCAGCCAGGGCTTCGAGAGAGACAATTCCATGGGCATCAACCTCGCCAACGACGACCAGCTGCGCGCGCTCGCCGAACAGGTCGGCGCCGCGACCACCGGGGACTGGCACGCAGCGCCGCTGGTACCGGGCGCGAATCCGTCCGGCGCGACGCTCGCCGTGACCAATCCCGCCGACCGCCGTCAGACCGTGGGCCAATGGCTGCCCGCGGACGCACAGACGGTGGAACAGGCGCTGCAGAACGCGGTCCGCGCGCAGCCGGCCTGGGACCGCACCCCGGTGGCATCGCGCGCCGCGATCCTGGAACACGCCGCGCAACTGATGGAAGCGCGCATGCCGCAGTTCATCGCGATGTGCACGAAGGAGGCCGGCAAGACCATCGCCGACGGCGTGGCCGAAGTGCGCGAAGCCGTCGATTTCCTGCGCTATTACGCGGCCGAGGCGCGGCGGCAGTTCAGCGTCGAGGCCCTGCCCGGACCGACCGGCGAATCCAATATCCTGCAGCTTGCAGGTCGCGGCGTGTTCGTCTGCATCAGTCCATGGAATTTCCCGCTGGCGATCTTCACCGGGCAGATCGCCGCGGCGCTGGCCGCCGGCAACAGCGTGATCGCCAAGCCCGCCGAGCAGACCAACCTGATCGGCCATGCGGCGGTCAAGCTGCTGCACGAGGCCGGCATCCCGGTGGACGTGCTGCAGTTCCTGCCCGGCGACGGCGCCACCGTCGGCGCCGCTCTGACCCGCGACCCGCGCGTGGCCGGCGTCGCCTTCACCGGCTCCACCGACACTGCGCGTGCGATCAACCGCGCCCTGGCCGCGCGTGATGCCGCGATCGGTGTGCTGATCGCCGAAACCGGCGGCCAGAACGCGCTGATCGCCGATTCTTCGGCCCTGCCCGAGCAGCTGGTCAAGGATGCGTTGGCCTCGGCCTTCACCTCCGCCGGGCAGCGTTGCTCGGCCGCGCGCGTGCTGTTCGTGCAGGCCGACATCGCCGACAAGGTGATCGGCATGCTGGCGGGCGCCATGGCGGAACTGTCCGTGGGCGATCCGGCCCTGCTCTCCACCGACGTGGGCCCGGTGATCGACGACGACGCCAGATGCCTGCTCGACGAGCATGCCGGCAGGATGCAGGGAACGGCGAAGCTGATCGCCGAGGCACCGCTGGGCGCAGGCACCGGGCACGGTACCTACTTCGCGCCGCGCGCCTGGGAGCTGTCCTCGCTCTCGCAGCTGACCCGCGAGAACTTCGGGCCGGCCCTGCACGTGATCCGCTGGAAGGCCGACGAACTCGACCAGGTCATCGACGCGATCAACGCCACCGGCTACGGCCTGACCCTGGGCGTGCATTCGCGCATCGACGAGACCATCGATCGGATTGTCGTCCGCGCCAACGTCGGCAACATCTACGTCAACCGCAACCAGATCGGCGCGGTGGTCGGGGTGCAGCCCTTCGGCGGCCAGAACCTGTCGGGCACCGGTCCCAAGGCCGGCGGTCCGCATTACCTGCCGCGCTTCGCTACCGAGAAGACCGTGACCATCAACACCACCGCCGCGGGCGGCAACGCCAGCCTGCTGACGCTGGGCGACTGAGGCACCAAGCGCGCGGCCGGTCGGTACGGCTGCAACCAAAGCAACCGTCCCGCAAGAAAAAAGCCCCGCCGGAGCGGGGCTTTCTTGCTTCAACGGGCGTCTGGGATCAGAACCGGTACTGCGCCGACACGCCGAACAGATTGGCCGAACCTTCCGCATCGCCGACCAGGCGCGAGCCGCTGGACGACACGATGTCCAGTTCCGGATCGTCCACCACGATGCGGGTGTAGGCCGCGCTGACCTCGAGCGCCTCGCTCGCGGCCCAGGTCAGACCGAACGAGTACCAGTTGCGGTTGTTGTCGGGCAGGCGCGGGGTGCGCGTCGCGTCGCTCACGGGGGTCTCGTCATAAGCCACGCCCGCGCGCAGGGTGAACGCGTCGTTGAGCTTGTACTCGGCACCGAGCGACATGAAGATCGTGTCCTGCCAGCGGTAGGCTTCCGACGAGGTCGGCTGCGCGCTGTCGTAGTCGATGTCGATCGACTGCAGCGAGCTCCAGCCAGTCTTGGACACGTCGGCCATCAGCGCGAACGATTCGGTCGCCTGCCACACACCGCTCAGGGTGGTGATGCTCGGGGTGGTCAGCGGCGCGGTGACGCCAGTGTCGACGAAGTTGCCCGGACGCACGACGCCCAGCACGGCAGCGACATTGGCCGGCACGGTGAAGTCGACGTCGCCGCGCAGCTCGTGATCGATCTCCGAGCGGTGCGACAGACCGACCGCCAGGTTGTCGGTCGGACGCCAGTGCAGGCCGACCGTCCAGCCGAAGCCGTTGTCGTCGCCTTCGACCTTGGCGAAGCCGTCGTTGCGCTGCGGGAAGAACGGCGAGGTGGGCGCGAAGCACGCGGCCGGATTCGGCGCGCACAGTGCGCTGCCGAAATCGACCGCATTCGACAGGGTGACTTCGGCGCGCTCGTAGATCATGCCGACGCCGAACGAGAACCGATCGGTGATGTCGAACGAAGCGGCCAGGGTGAGGTCGATGATGCGCACGTCGGACTCGACGGCGTGGTAGCGGCCGATCCAGTCGGCGTCGTACTCGGTCTTCAGGCCGAACGGCGCGCTGATCGCCGCACCGACGGTAACGCCGCTATCGCCCAGCGGGAAGATCGCCGACATCGCGGGCACGCCGGACAGGTCGCCGGCGTCGCCGCCGTCGCCGCCGGTCATCGGCCGGCCGAAGGCATCGGTGCCGGTGGCATCGATCGTGTACGACAGGTCGATGGCGTGGAGGTCGGCCTGCACCGCGTTCTGCTCGAACGTGCTCATCGCGGCGGGGTTGTTGATCACCACCGAGGCGTCGCCCGAGGCGGCACCGGACCCGGCGTATGCGCGGCCGGTGGCCTTGACGCTGTTTTCCTTGAGCTGGAAGCCCGACGCCTGGGCCTGGCCAAACGCCAGCGCGCCGGCGATGCCGAGCGCGAGGGCGGAAACGTGGATCACTCGGGACGCGAAGTGCATTGCAGATGTCTCCATGTGGACGTTGTGGTTCCGGTCGCCCGGGCGGCGGTCATCAGACCTGCTTCGCCAGGATGCAGCGCGTGCCGGAAGCCCCTCCCCCGACGTACGTCGCCGTATGTGATTGTAACGCTGGTTTACCAAAAGATAACAATCGCAGCCCTGCACCCCGCCCATGGCGGCACGGGGAGCACCGCGCTAGCCTTCCGCGATGTTCGTCCCCCTGCCGACCCGGATCCGGCCCACCCTGCGCTGGGCCACACCGCTGCTGCTGCTGGCCTGTTCGGCGCTGTTCGTCTGGGCCAGTACCCGACCCGGCCCGGCCCAGCAGGCCCTGTTGCTGGACTGGGGTGCGCTGGCCGCGGGCCTGGACAGTCCACAGGCCTGGAACGGCGCGATCCGAGACGGCTCGCTGTTGCGCCTGTTCACAGCGGTGTTCCTGCACGCGGACTGGGCCCACCTGCTGGGCAATCTGGTGTTCCTGCTGATCTTCGGTCTGCCCGCCGAGCGGGCCATGGGACCCTGGCGTTTCCTGCTGTTGTTCCTGCTCGGCGGTGCGGCGTCCAATCTGGCGGCGGTGCTGTTCGCGGGCACCCCGGACCGGCTCATCATCGGCGCGTCCGGCGCGGTCTCGGCAGTGATCGGCGCATACCTGGCGCTGTTCCCGCATGCGCGCCTGGGCGTGGTGTTGCCGCTGGGGCTGTTTCTGGAGTTCGTGCGCGCGCCGGCCTCGCTGCTGATCGGGATCTGGGCGCTGTTGCAAATCGGGTTCGCCTATATCGGCCCGGCATTCGGCGAGGTGGCCTGGAGCGCACACGTGGCCGGTTTCTGCTTCGGCATGCTGTTCGCCCTGGTGGCGCGCGCGGGCATCGCGCGGCGGTTGCGGCGGCGCAGCGGGTATTGAGGTCGCGCGGGTCCTTGCGTGTCGGGTCCATCGCCCCGATCTGGGATGGACGGCAACACATGTCCGGCAAGGACCCCCACCTATAATCGGCCCATGGCGACGAAGACGCTCTACAAGGTGACGTTCCACAACCACGGCAAGGTCTACGAGCTGTATGCGCAGCGGGTGGCGAGCGGCGCGCTGTGGGGCTTTACCGAGGTCGGCGAGCTGGTGTTCGACGTCCACGATGGCGTGGTGGTGGATCCCACCGAGGAACGCCTGCGCGACGAGTTCGGCAACACCCGGGTGTTGCACCTGCCGATGCAGAGCATCGTGCGGATCGAGGAAGTCGAGAAGAAAGGGCAGTCGGCGATCCGCGACGCGGCCACCGGCGAAGCGGTGGTGACGCCATTCCCGATGCCTGTGCGACCGCGTTAGGCGGACTGGCGACCCGGCGCCGTCTGACGCCAACGGACCGAGCGCGTCCCATCGCGGAGCGTGATCGCCGCGATGGTGCCAGCCAACGGTTCCCCGCTCGTCGGAAAACAGCGCCTGGCGCCGCAGCATTCACGAATGCGGAACGAAACCGCGCCTAGCGTCTTCGCCCGGGGATCCGCCACTTCGCGCGCCCCGCCGCGCGATCCGACCCGGGACGCCTGCCATGAAACCTTCCGCCCTGCTGCAACGCACGCTGTGGATGGGTGCGCTGTGCGCGCTGCCGTTCATCGCGCATGCCGAAACAGTCATCATTCCGCTGCACGGCTTCCAGGAAGTGCCAGCCATATCGACTAGCGCGCGCGGCGCGTTTGTCGCAGATATCAAGGGTGATTCGATTCGCTACGAACTGCGCTACGACGCGCTGCAGGGTGAGGTACGCCAGGCCCACATCCACCTGGGTCAGCGCGACGTCAACGGCGGGGTCAGCGTGTTCCTATGCCAGACGGCCACCAATCCGGATCCGACCGGTCTGGCGCCGACCTGCCCGCCACCGCCGGCGCGGGTCTCAGGAACGCTTACCGCCGCCAACGTGATCGGACCGGCGAACCAGGGCATCGCCGCCGGCGAGTTCGCCGAACTGCTCAGGGCGATCCGTGCGGGCAAGGCCTACGTGAACGTGCATTCGGACACGTTCCCGGGCGGCGAAGTGCGTGGACAAGTCGGACACGGTCACTAGCGGGCGAACGCCGCACGCGCTCGACCGTCAGTCGCGTTGCGCCGCATCTCCGGTCGCAGCGGTGCCGATGCTCTTCTTCAGGTCGGCCAGCGCCGCTGCGATCGGCGCATCGCCATCGAGCACGTCGCCGGCGTTGTCGCCTGCTTCGTCGCCTTCGCCGCGCAGGTGTCCGGCCAGGGTGGCTTCGGAGTAGCGCTGTTGTCCCGGCAGCAGGGCCGCGGGCTTGTCCGGCTGCAGGACCAGGTCGGGCACGATGCCCAGCGCCTGGATCGACTTGCCGCTGGGCGTGTAATACCGCGCGGTGGTGAGCTTGACCGAATCGCCGTTGTCCAGCGGCAGTACGGTCTGCACCGAACCCTTGCCGAAAGTGCGGCTGCCGACCACGCGCGCGCGCTTGTTGTCGTGCAGCGCGCCGGCAAGCACTTCCGAAGCGCTGGCCGACCCGGCATCGACCAGGACCACCACCGGCGCGCCGCCCAGGCGATCGCCCGGCGTGGCACCGAACTCCGCGTCGCTGATCGGCACGCGCCCCTTGGTGCTGACGATCTTCCCCGACTCGAGCAGGTCGTCGGCGATCTGGACCGCGGAGGTGAGCAGGCCGCCCGGGTTGCTGCGCAGGTCGATCACCAGCCCGCGCAGCTTGCCGCCCGCCTGCGCCTGCAGCCTGGCCAGATGCTTCTCGAAATCGGCCGCGGTGTCGGCCTGGAACTGGCTCAGGCGGACATAACCGTAGCCGGGCTCGAGCATGCGCGAGCGCACGCTGGCCACACGGATGGTCTCCCGTTGCACGGTCACGTCGAACGGCTTGGGCGTGCCCTCGCGCACCACCGTCAGCACCACCGAACTGCCGGGCTTGCCGCGCAGCGGTCCCTGGTCGTCGTCGCTGGGTTCGAGTGGCTTGCCGTCGACCGCGATGATCACGTCGCCCGACTTCAGGCCCGCGCGCTGCGCCGGCGTGTCGTCGATTGGCGAGATGATCTTGACGCTGCCATCGGGCTGCTCCAGCACTTCCACGCCGATTCCGTCGTAGGCGCCGCTGCTGCTCTCGTCGAAGGCCTGCGCGTCCTGACGCTCCAGGTAGGCACTGTGCGGATCGAGATCGAGCAGCAGACCCTTGATCGCCGACTGCATCAGCTTCTTGTCGTCCACCGGATCGACATAGGCGTCCTTGACCGCGTTGTAGACCGCCACATAGCGGCGGATCTCGGTCAGCGGCACCTTGGTCGCGGCGCTTTCGGCGGCATCCGGGTCGTCGCTGGCCGCCACTTCGAGCTCGGCTTCCTCCGTCGCCGGGGTCGCCGGCGCCGCGGCGGGCGGCGCCGGTTCCACGGGCTGCGCGGGCCTGGGCGCCGGGTCCTGGGCCGGTGGCGTGGCGGGCGCGTCCTGGGCGAGGACGAACGGCGCCGCGACGAGCAGCAGGCTGGCGCCGATCAGGGCCGAAAGACGGATGGACAGGGGCATGCGGAGCTCCGGAGACCTTCGTGGCGCGCCCGATGATGGACCGACGGGCGCAAGCCGGGTTCATTCGATTATGCCGGGCGCCGCCGAAAATGCCCGTTCGGCGACCCCGTCTGTTCAGCCGCCTGTCGGCCGGTCCCGCGCCATCCTCTGAACGCGTGCGCTAGCGCTTCTGCAGCCACGCCCGCGGATCGACCGGCTGACCGTTGCGACGCAGTTCGAAGTACAGCGCGCTCTGGCCCTGTCCTCCCGAATTGCCGACGCTGGCCACGGCGTCGCCGCGCTTCACGTCGCTGCCGGCATCGCGCAGCAGGCCGTCGTTGTTGGCGTACAGGCTCATGGTGCCGTTGCCGTGATCGACGATGCACAGCAGGCCGTAGCCGCTCATCCATTCGGCGAACACCACCTTGCCGTTGGCGACCGCCTGCACCGCGGTGCCCGCGGGCGCCGCGATCAGCACCCCTTGACTGCGACGTCCGTCCGGCAGGGTGCCGCCATAGGCGGTGACCAGGGTGCCCGACAGCGGCCAGCCCAGCCCGCCCACGCGGATCGGCTGCGCGTTGGCGATCACCGGCGGCGGCGGGCGACGCCCGGACGAGGCGGAGCCGGTCCGCGCCTCGCGCGCCGCGGCGGCCTTGCGCTCGGCCTCGGCCCGGCGTGCCGCTGCGCGCAGCTGCGCCAGTACGCTCTGCAGGCCCTTCACGTCCCGTCCCAGCGCCCTTTCGCGCGTCCGCCGGTCCTGGTAGCGCTGATCGAGCTCGGCCACGGCACTGGAGCGCTGCTTGCGATCGCGCTCCAGCCGGGCAACGTCGGCTTGCTGCTGCTGCCGGGTTGCCGCCAGTGCCGCGCTCGCGTCGGCGATGCTCCGCTCCAGTTCGGTGAGTCCGGCCAGTTCCGCGCGCAAGTCGGCGATGCGCCTGGCGCGATCGCGTTGCAGATAGCCGTGATAGGCCAGCAGGCGGTTGCCGTCGGCCACGCGGTCCTGGGAGAGCATCAGCTTCAGCGGCGCGTCGCCGCCGACGGCGTACGCCGCGCGCAGCAGCTGCGCCAGTTCGCGTCGCTGCGCGCCCAGTGCGGCATCCAGCGCGCCGCGCCGCGCCTGCAGCGCCTGCAGTTCGGCCTGTTGCCGGTGCAGCTCGGCTTCCACCCGCTTGAGCGCGCGGGTCGAGGTGCCTACGCGCTCGTCGAGCTCTCGCAGCTTGCGCGCCGCTTCTCCGCGCTGGCCTTCGATCCGGCGGCGTTCCGCCGCGACATCGTCCAGCTCCTTCTTCGCCCGATCCAGCTTGCGCTGGGTGTCGCGCGTGCTCTGCGCTCCGGCAGGAAGTGCGACCGCCAGCAGTGCCGCAACGACCAGCAGGGCGCGCAGCAGCCTCACGCGAACAACGTGGTCCCGGTCATTTCGACCGGCTGCGGCAGGCCAAGCAGATCGAGCAGGGTCGGTGCCACATCGCGCAGCGCGCCGCCGCCGCGCAGGGTCGCACCGGTCCGTTCGCCCACGTAGACCAGCGGCACCGGTCCCACCGTATGCGCGGTATGCGGCTGTCCGGTGGCCGGGTCGCGCATCATCTCCAGGTTGCCGTGATCGGCGGTGATCACCAGGGCTCCGCCGGCTTCGCGCACGGCCGAATCGATCGCACCGATCGCCACGTCCACCGCCTGCGCGGCCTGGATCGCCGCCGCGAGATCGCCGGTATGCCCGACCATATCCGGATTGGCGAGATTGCAGACGATGAGGTCGAAGCGGCGCGCGCGGATCGCGTCCACCAGCCGGGCGGTGACCTCCGGGCAGCTCATCTGCGGCTGCAGATCGTAGGTGGCGACCCTGGGGCTGGGCACCAGGATGCGTTCCTCGCCGGCGTAGGGCGCCTCGCGGCCACCGCTGAAGAAGAAGGTGACGTGCGCGTACTTCTCGGTTTCGGCGATCCGCAGCTGGGTCAGTCCCTGCGCCGCGATGATCTCCGGGAGTGTTTGCGCCAGATCGTCGGGCGCGAACGCGACCGGCGCGGGCAGGTTCGCGTCGTACTCGGTCAGGCACACGAAACGCGACAGCTGCGGCCGGCGCGCTTCGAAACCGGCAAAACCCGGATCCACGAATGCCGCGGTGAGCTGGCGCGCACGATCGGCGCGGAAGTTCATGAACACCACGCAGTCGCCGTCGCCGACCGGCGCACCTTCGCCGATGACCGTGGGCGCCACGAATTCATCGTTCTCGCCTCGTGCGTATGCGGCCGCGAGCGCGGTGCCCGCATCCGGTGCGCGGAATTCCGAGCGCGCTTCCACGATCGCCTCCCAGGCACGGTGCAGTCGCTCCCAGCGCTGGTCGCGGTCCATCGCATAGTAGCGACCCGAAACACTGGCGATGTGGGCGTTGCCCAGCGCATCGCATTTCGCCTGCAGCCCAGCCAGGCTGGGTTCTGCCGAGCGTGGCGGCATGTCACGTCCGTCCAGGAACGCATGCACCGCGACCTGCTGCACGCCCATGCGCGCAGCGAGTTCGAGCATGGCGAAAATATGCCGCTCATGGCTGTGCACGCCGCCGGGCGAGAGCAGGCCCATCACGTGCAAGGTGCCGGCCGAAGCCTTCGCGGCCTCGCAGGCGGCACGCAGTTCGATGTTGTCGAAGAAGCTGCCATCCTCGATCGCCGCGTCGATCCGGGTCAGGTCCTGGTAGACGATGCGGCCGGCGCCGAGGTTCATGTGCCCGACTTCCGAATTGCCCATCTGCCCATCCGGCAGGCCCACATGCCGCCCTTCGGTATGGATCAGCGTGTGTGGCGCGGTGGTCAGCAGGCGGCGCCAGTTCGGCAATTCGGCCTGCGCGAGCGCGTTGTCGGCCGGATCCTCGCGGTGACCCCAGCCATCCAGGATCAGCAGGACGACAGGCTTCGGAGCCGCCGGCTTCGCAGCCGTGAGCTCGGGGCGACGGACGACATCGGGCACGGGCAGGTTTCCTGAAGGAGGGCGCTGGAATTGTAGCCGCGGCTGCGGGAGCAGCCGGTGGCATGCGCGCCTTCGATGCCTTGCATGCGCGCGGCACAGGCGGACGGACGCCAGGCACCGCGTTGAAACTGAACCGCGCCAGGCACAGGGTTGCAATGACTAAGGACAGATGCGCCTACCTGTCGGGCACCCTAGGCTGCCTGCAAGGTTTGCTGCGCCAAATGCCGCGGACCTCCTCTTCCGCAACGCAAGGTCCGATATGAAGATCGCGATCCCGTACTCCCGCATCGCCCTGGCCCTGACGCTCGTGCTGTGCGCACCGCATGTCTTCGCCCAGGAGAGCATCGACAAGGTCAACGGCAGCATCACCGCCCAGGCCGGCCAGACCTATGGCGATCTGGAGACCGTCAACGGCAGCATCCAGATCGAATCCGGCGCGCGTGCGCGCGGCGCGGAAACCGTCAACGGCAGCATCCGGGTGGGCGACAACGCCGCCGTCGGCACCCTCGGCACGGTCAACGGCAGCATCCGCATCGGCAAGCAGCTGCGCGCCAGCGGCGACATCGAAACCGTCAACGGCAGCGTGTTCGTCGATGACGGCGGCAGCCTGCGCAGCGTGGCCACGGTGAACGGCTCGATCGGCCTGGTCGACAGCGACCTCTCCGGCGGCATCGAAACGGTCAACGGCGACATCACCGTCGGTGCCGGTTCGCACGTCAAGGGCGGCATCAAGGTGGAGAAGCCGACCAGCAACTGGATGCCGATCAGCATCGGCAAGCGCAAGCCGCCGCGAATCGTCATCGGACCCAATGCCGTGGTCGAAGGTCCGCTGGTGTTCGAGCGCGAAGTCAAGCTGTACGTGCACGACAGCGCACGCATCGGCAGTGTGAGCGGCGCCACCGCGGTGCGCTACAGCGGCAGCCGCGCCCCGGCGGACTGAAAAGCGCGATCGCTCGCCATGCGCGTGCGCCTGCCGCACGCGCAGTCGCCCGTGGGCTGCAGGCTACAATCCGGGATCCCGCTTGCCGAGGAACCCGCATGACCCGACCCCTCCTGCTCACCGTCGCGGCGGCGCTGGTGCTGTCCGCCTGCAACCGGGGAGCGCCCGCACCCGAAACCACCACGGCCACGCCAGCGCCGGAGACGACCGCTCCCGCGGGCACGCACGTGTTCAGCGATGCGATCAAAGCCGACGATTTCGCCGAACTGGTCAAGACCCTGGCCTCGGATGAGTTCGAGGGCCGCGGTCCGGGCACGCCGGGCGAAGAGAAGTCGGTGCAGTACATCAAGGCGCAGTTCGAACGCATCGGCCTGAAACCCGGCAACAACGGCGACTGGTTCCAGACCGTGCCGATGCAGGAGACCACAGCGGACGAAACGACGACGATGGCCATCGACGTCAACGGCAAGCCGCACACGCTCAAGTTCGGCACCGATATGGTGATAGGCACCCGCACCGGGCAGCCGGAAGTGAAGGTCGACGCCAGCGAGCTGGTGTTCGTCGGCTACGGCGTCGACGCGCCCGAACAGCAGTGGAACGACTACGCCGGCGTCGACGTCAAGGGCAAGACGGTGGTGATGTTCGTCAACGACCCGGGCTTCCACGTCAAGGATCCGGACTTGTTCAACGGCAACCGCATGACCTATTACGGGCGTTGGACCTACAAGTTCGAGGAAGCCGCACGCAAGGGCGCGGCGGCCGCATTGCTCATCCACGACACCGAAGGCGCGTCCTATGGCTGGGACGTGGTGAAGAATTCCTGGTCGGGCGCGCAGTACGACCTGCGCGCCGCCGACGATCCCGAGCCGCGACTGCCGCTGCAGGGCTGGATCACCGGCGACCAGGCCAGGGCGCTGTTCGCCGATGCCGGGCTGGATCTGGACAAGCTGCGCAGCGATGCCAACAAGCGCGGCTTCAAGCCGGTGCCGATGTCGGCGAAGATGAGCGTGGCGCTCAAGAGCACCACCAGCGAGAAATCCTCGCGCAACGTGCTCGGCCTGCTGCCCGGGACCGGGAAGCCGGAGGAAGCCGTGGTCTACATGGCCCACTGGGACCATCTGGGCAAGCACGACGGCGAGCAGACGCCCGACGGCAAGACCGACGTGATCTACAACGGCGCGGTGGACAACGCCACCGGCGTGGCCGGAATCATCGAGATCGCCGAGCAGATGGCCAAGCTCGGCAAGCCCAAACGCTCGGTGCTGTTCCTCGCCGTGACGCTGGAGGAATCCGGGCTGCTCGGTTCCAAGTACTACGTCGCGCATCCCGCGATTCCGCTGGACAAGACCGTCGCGGTGATCAACCTCGATGCCATGGGCGTGGCCGGCAAAGCCAAGGACATGACCGTGGTCGGCATGGGCAACTCTGAGCTGGAGGACATCATCAAGCCGATCGCGGCCAAACAGGGCCGCACCCTGGTGGAGGAATCCAATCCTGCCGGCGGCTACTACTTCCGCTCCGATCACTTCAACTTCGCCAAGGCGGGCGTACCCGCGCTGTACACCGATGCCGGCACCGATCTGGTCGAAGGCGGGAAGGCGGCGGGCGATGCCGCGGGTGAGGACTACAACGACAACCGCTACCACAAGCCCGGCGACGAATACGACCCGGCGACCTGGAAGCTCGACGGCGCCATCGACGACCTGGCCGCGGTCTACGACGTGGGCCTGCAGATCGCCAATGGCGATACCTGGCCCAATTGGTACAAGGACAATGCCTTCCGCGCCGCGCGCGACAAGATGCTGCCGGCCAAGCCGGCGGCGACGGAATCGGCGAAGCAATAACCGGTATCAGCTCGCACGGAAAACGGCGCCGCAAGGCGCCGTTTTCCGTGGAGATGTAGGAGCGGGGTCCCGCGGGAGCGGATGGGTAGGGGGGCCCCACCGGGGACAAGGACCCGC